>NZ_JAELUC010000067.1 GCF_016429155.1 Pedobacter sp. ASV12
GTACCGTACTCTGTATCAATTGCGCGGGGTTTAGTTCATCTACCTGTTAAAGCACAACTTCCTTGGCTTTCTATGTTTCTGGAATAAAATATAAATACTGTTCTTTTACGATGAGGTATGGATAAGATAGGTGGATTGAAGAAGGCCTAATGCCGCCTACTTTGTTCTTGGTTTTAAAATCAAGGTTCTCCATCACCATGATTTCACCCCTTCCATGCCAAAAATTAAGTTCTTCGTAGTAGATTTTAATCTGGTCGCCAACATTAACGATAAAGGGATCCGCAGCATAATCTGCCCTATCTTCTTTTAGCCATTCAATAGCATTCAGTTCCTTTTTTTCGATCAGATTACCGACTGATTGATCAACCACCCCGATATTCCACTTGTCGGCCAAGAACAGCTTGTTTAACAAAAACTTTAGCATTTCAGTAGGCATTAAGCAATTCAGGCTGAGCTGCGCGCTGGTTTTTCGATAACCATTGCGAAAGGACCAGCAGTTTCCAAATTTGTGGATAGCGGTTCCATTTGCCGGTCATGTGCTCATGAATGATCTCCTCCGTTCTCTTAATATGGATACCGGGAATATTTTTGAGTCTTTCTCTGGTTAAATTGTCTCTTACATATTCTTTAAGTTCGTTCCTGAACCAATGCTGAAAAGGCATGGTAAAGCCTGCTTTGGGCCGGTTAAAAAAGGCGGCCGGAACTTTTTCGAACAGGATATCTTTTAAGATCAGTTTTTGGTGTCCGTTCTGGTATTTAAAGGCAGTGGGCAAGCTGCGGGCAAACTCTATTACCCTGTAATCCATTAGTGGTGCCCTTACCTTAGAACTCGAAGACCATGACATGAAAAAGGCTATGAATTATGCTAGAGAGGGTGGTCGCCTAAGCGATAAACTTAACTATACCGCTGGTAAACTCAAGTACAACAAAAGAATGATGTACATATTTGCAACGCTTACGCAACATGACTCAGCTATAGCGTACGGCAAACAAATTCTTAAAATTGCTACAGAAACGAAAGATTCTTTTAGCATGGGCGTAGCCTACTTTACCTTGGGAGAGCGCTACAATTTCAAATCAGATTACGAAACAGGGATTGAATATAGTTTAAAGGGAGTACGTATTATAGAACGGTTGGATACTTCATCTAAAACAAGAGCCACTTTAAATGCGAGTATGGCCGCCAACTACTTGATGATCAAGGACTACAAGAAATCGATAGAATTTGGCGAGAAAGCAGAAGCCTTGGACAGAAAAAACAAGAATTACAAAAGTCTCACTTCTACCTTACTCAATCTGGGCAATGCCTACGATGCATTAGGTCAGGATGTAAAAGCACTTAAGGTCTATAAAGAAAGTTTAATGCTCTGCGATAAATACAACTTTCCAAGTTTTGTAGCTATGAATTGCGAAGGAATTGTAGAAATTATGGATAGGCAAAACAAATTAGACGAGGTAAAATATTATGCCGAAAAAGGACTGGCAACAGCCATTAAAATAGCCGATAACTTCAACATCATGTCTTGCTACCAGAATTTGGCGGTTTATTATTTAAAAACAAACCAACATGCTAAAGCCAAAGAATTACTTTTTAAAGCACTCGACATCAGCAAGGCCAACGATTATAAAGAAGCCAGAGGTACCCTATTGCAAAGTCTTTCCAATGTGCTGAACGCAGAGCATAATTATGCTTTAGCATCTCAATATCAAAGAGAAGCTACAAAAATTAGAGAAGATATTTTTACCGAATCGATGGCTCAAAAACACGCCAATGAAGAAGTAAAATTTGAAACAGAGAAAAAAGAAAGCCAAATCAAATTACAAACTGCAGAAATAAGGCAAAAAAACATTTTGAACTACTTTTTAATAGCCGGAACCATTGCTTTTTTAGCCATTCTCATACTCAGTTACCGCAACTATAAGCATCGCCAGAAATTGCAACAGACAAAAATAGATGAGCTGGAAACCGAAAAACAACTTACTGCAACCGAGGCCGTACTGAGGGGCGAAGCACAAGAACGCACCCGCCTAGCCAAAGATTTACATGATGGATTGGGCGGCATGCTCAGCGGCATCAAATTTTCATTAAACACCGTGAAAGAAAACCTAATCATGACCCCAGAAAATGCCCATGCTTTTGAGCGTAGCATTGATATGTTAGACAGCTCTATTAAAGAAATGCGCCGTGTAGCTCATAACATGATGCCAGAAGTACTGGTAAAATACGGGCTCGATGCCGCGCTAAAAGAGTTTTGCACCGAGATAGACCGTAGTGGCGTGGTGCACGTGAGCTACCAGTCGGTAGGCATGCAACAAGCCGAAATAGCACAAACCACTTCGGTTACCATTTACCGTATCGTACAGGAGCTGTTGAACAATACCATCAAACATGCCAACGCCAAAAATGTATTGGTGCAGTTGCATCAATCGGCACAGGAAAAACTGCTAGCGGTGACGGTAGAAGATGACGGCAATGGCTTTGACGCGGCTGTTTTGAAGCAATCTGGCGGAATGGGCTGGCCTAACATTAAAAACCGTGTAGAGTTTTTAAAAGGGCGTGTAGATCTGCAATCGAACCCGGGTAAAGGCACTTCGGTAATGATAGAAATTAATATTTAAGAGCAAGCGATGACAATAGGCGTTTTTGTGGTAGACGATCGTTACATGGTGATAGAAGGCATTCGTCACCAGATCATGCCCAACTCAACCCATTACGTACCTTTTGAACAACCAAACCAGCTTAATCAGCTCATCCTGGAATTTTTGGACATTCGTTAAAGAAAAGCAAGAATTAGCTTTGCAAAAAATAGCTGGATAAAAAAAAGCCACCCAAATGAATGGGTGGCTTTGTGGGCCCACCAGGACTTGAACCTGGGACCGACGGATTATGAGTCCGGCGCTCTAACCAACTGAGCTATAGGCCCTGAAAAACCAATTAGGTTTTGCGAGTGCAATGTTACATATTTGCAACGAATTTTGGAAACCCTTTTTATGGAAAATATAAAAAATATTATTTTCGATTATGGCAACGTAATCTTCGAAATCAACTTTAAACGTACCCAAAACGCACTCTTACAGCTCGGTATCCATAACACCGAACAATTTTTTGCCCACCAGAGCCACAACAGCCTTTTCGACGATTTTGAAGTAGCCGGCATTAGCCCCGATCAGTTTCGCGATGGCATCCGCGTGGCTGCAGGCAATCCACACCTGAGCGATGTCCAAATTGACGAAGCCTGGAACAGCCTCTTGATCGGCGTTTCTGAAGACAACCACCAGGTACTGCTCGATGTGAAGGAAAAATACCGTACCTTCTTATTGAGCAACAACAACGAAATCCACTATAACTGGATCATCAATTACCTGAGAAAGGAATTCGACATAGAGAATTATGATAATCATTTTGAAAAGGCCTATTTCTCGCAGCACATGAAACTGCGCAAGCCCAACGTCAATATTTTTGAGCAGGTGATCAGAGAAAACAACCTCAATCCAAGCGAAACCCTGTTTATAGACGATAGTCCGCAACACATTGAAGGTGCCAAAAAAGCCGGCCTAAATACCCTTTTAATGGATGTGCATCCCGAAAAGCTACGTACGTTTTTGCAACAGCACGGAATTTTATAGCTAACCTGCCACCGCTAACGGCCAGCTGCTATCCTCCCTTGTCCGGGTCATAATCCCAAGGCAAAAGCTGCGAAATCCGCCGATCAAACATATCATTGTACATGTATAAGCCAGTTTCAGGATAATAGCCCGTACGCTGAACATTAATCCCCTCATCCCCAACAAAATAAAAAATAGTAACAAGGCCTTTATTTTTCGCCTTAAAGTCTTTCATCTTCCATTTTTCCAAATTTTCTGGCGTAACCAACTTGTTATTCCGATCTAAAAACATCTGGTAATTTATCATCAGCGAATCTTTAGATTTAAAAGAAATGATATCCAGTTGCCTATTAAGCGAAGAATATCTTTTAATATTGGTCCTAACAGTATCGGCAGACAGTACATCTTCCTGCTTCATGATCATCTTGTAATAATTAGCTGTATCCCGTATTTTAAAAAGCTTGCCGATATCGTAAACTACGCTACTTTGAGTAACCGAGTTTTCTGTAAGTTTTTGCTGAATAATTTTTGATACTCTTTCCTTCTCCTTGTTTTGTATCGCTTTATAAACATAAACCACATATCCATTGCGAGTTAGCTCATTAGCGTGAAGCGCTCTCATAAAATGCATTTGCGAACCATAATAAGCCATATGCCTCCACATTACTACGGTCGCTTCTTTGTCTTTTGGACGGCTCATTTCTTCAAAAAATGCCGAATAGCTACATTCGAGCACATAAGTATTAAAGTCGTATTTAAAATTATCAAAATCTAGTTTTATACGATAGGCGGTTAATCGGTTTTCGATAATAAGCGGCGATTTTGCATAAACAGCCAACTGATTAGTAAGTTGATCAAAATAAAACACCAGTACTTCTGGATTTTTAATGGTACATCCAGCTACAAAGCTATGGCTGTTGCCCAGTAAAAGCTTACTGAATAAAGGGCCCCATTTATCGAAATTGCCGCTTTTGCTTTTTGTGGCCTTGATAACCACCTCATTTAAAGTATTGCTTTGCTGCTTTAGTTCAACTGCTAATTCATTGACATCCTGACTCTCTAAAATTATTGTGTTTTTATTATAGCCAATGTAAGAAAACACCAACTCTATTTTCCCGTTGAAAGGCACCGAAAATGCGAACTTGCCATCTTGGTCTGTAGCTGTTCCGAGCGTGCTGTTGTTTACATACACATTAACTCCTTGCAAAGGCTTCTTGGTTTTTTCATCATTTACCTGGCCTTTAATCAAAGTCTGGGCTTGCACAGCCATAGAGGCAAAGAAGAGCAAAAAGAGTAAATATTTTTTCATAAATTTAGGAAAGCTTTTTTTCAGCTGCTTCAATATCGAAAATTAACCGCTAATTTTTAAGAGATGAACGAAAAAAGATTTACATCCCTAAAGGAATTTTACCCTTTTTACCTGAGCGAACACCAAAATTCGACCAGCCGCATCTTGCATTTTATCGGAACGGCATTGCTGATCCTGGCACTGATTGCAGCCGTATTATTCCACAATTGGCGCTTTTTGGTGGCCATTCCCTTTATCGGTTATGGCTTTGCCTGGGTGGGGCATTTTTTCTTCGAGAAGAATAAACCCGCCACTTTTAAATACCCTGGCTATAGTTTGATGAGCGATTTTTTGCTGTTCTGGGATTTGCTGAGCGGCCAACAACCATTTAAGGTTAAATAGCTTTTGCCTATACGCACATAGAGAAAAGCAGTTTGATAACGGGTACCATCCCGGCTATCTTTACCTCGGTTAACAAAGCAAAAAATAGCATTTAAAAGCTTTTGCAAGCTTTGCACCAAGCATTTGGAGACAAGTAGTTTACACAAAATAACTGTTCGATTATTAAAACGCATTAAACATGGAAAACAACGCTAACGAAGGCAGCAAATGCCCTTTTCACGGAGCAAATCAGCAAAATATAGGCGGTGGCGGCACCAGAAACCGCGACTGGTGGCCAAATCAGCTGAAACTGAATATCTTAAGGCAACACTCTACCTTGTCCGATCCAATGGACAAAGACTTTAACTATGCCGAGGCGTTTAAAACCCTAGACCTCCAAGCGGTAAAAAAAGACCTTCATGCCTTGATGACCGACTCGCAGGAATGGTGGCCAGCCGATTTTGGCCATTACGGCCCGTTATTTATCAGAATGGCTTGGCATAGCGCAGGCACCTATCGCGTGGGCGATGGCCGTGGTGGCGCAGGAGCCGGACAGCAACGTTTTGCCCCTTTAAACAGCTGGCCAGACAATGTGAGCTTAGACAAGGCCAGGAGATTACTTTGGCCAATCAAACAAAAATATGGCCGTAAAATATCTTGGGCCGATTTGTTGATCTTAACCGGCAACGTGGCCCTCGAATCGATGGGCTTTAAAACCTTTGGCTTTGCTGGCGGACGCGAAGATGTTTGGGAATCGCAGGAAGATGTATTTTGGGGCAATGAAACCACCTGGCTTGGCGACAACAAAAGGTATAGTGGCGATCGCAACCTTGAAGATCCGCTTGGCGCCGTACAGATGGGATTGATTTATGTAAACCCCGAAGGTCCGGCAGGAAACCCAGACCCGATTGCCGCTGCCCGCGACATCAGAGAAACCTTTGCCCGCATGGCCATGAACGATGAAGAAACCGTTGCGCTGATTGCCGGCGGACATACTTTTGGCAAAACACATGGAGCAGGTCCGGCAACCCATGTTGGCAAAGAACCAGAAGCAGCCAACCTAGAAAGCCAAGGCTTGGGTTGGGCCAGTACTTTCGGCACGGGCGTAGGCAAAGATGCCATTACTAGTGGCTTGGAAGTGACCTGGACAACCACCCCTACCCAATGGAGCAACAATTTCTTCGAAAACCTATTTAACTTTGAATGGGAGCTTTCTAAAAGTCCGGCCGGCGCACACCAGTGGGTAGCCAAAAATGCCAGCCCAATTATTCCTGATGCTTTCGACGCCTCGAAAAAACAGCTGCCAACCATGTTAACCACAGACCTTTCGTTAAGGTTCGACCCAGCTTATGAAAAAATTTCAAGACGCTTCTTCGAAAATCCAGATGAGTTTGCCGATGCCTTTGCCCGTGCCTGGTTTAAACTTACCCATCGCGATATGGGGCCGGTATCGCGCTATTTAGGTCCAGAGGTACCCAGCGAAGAACTCATTTGGCAAGATCCAATTCCGGCAGTAGATCATGTATTGATCGATGGCAACGACAGCATCGCCTTAAAAGCGAAAATATTAGATTCGGGCCTATCAATTCCAGAACTGGTATCAACAGCCTGGGCTTCGGCCTCTACTTTCCGCGGTTCAGACAAACGTGGTGGGGCAAACGGGGCACGCATCCGTCTTGCGCCTCAAAAATACTGGCTGGTTAATAACCCTACCCAACTAGCGAAGGTATTGGATAAGCTTACAGCCATCCAAAACGAGTTTAATGCCGCAGCAAATGGAGGCAAAAAAGTATCGCTTGCCGATTTGATTGTCCTGGCTGGATGTGCGGGGGTAGAAAAGGCAGCCAAAGATGCAGGCCATGCCATTGAAGTACCTTTTACGCCTGGCCGTACAGATGCCTCGCAAGAACAGACCGATATTGATTCTTTTGCATTCCTAGAGCCAGGTGCCGATGGTTTCCGCAACTACAGGAAAACGAAATATCCGGTTTCGACAGAGGCTTTGCTCATTGACAAGGCACAATTATTAACGCTTACTGCACCTGAGCTAACCGTATTGCTCGGGGGATTGCGCGTACTAGGCACCAATTTCGATGGTAGCCAACATGGCGTTTTCACCAAGCGCAAACATGTACTGACCAACGATTTCTTCATCAACCTGCTCGATATGGAAACAGCCTGGAAAGCCATAAGCGACGACCAGGAGCTTTTTGAAGGCCGCAACCGCAGCACCGGCGAAACTCAATGGACCGCTACCCGCGCCGATTTGGTATTTGGCTCGAATGCAGAATTGAGGGCAGTGGCCGAAGTTTATGGCAGTGCCGATGCGCAGCAAAAATTCGTAACCGATTTTGTAGCCGCCTGGAACAAAGTGATGAACCTCGACCGGTTCGATCTGGCCTAGCTAACAACTTCGTACTTCAGCATAGCCAAAGCCCGCATTTGCACGCCAAATGTGGGCTTTGGCTTTTGAAGCAGCATCCGTCGTTTGTAAAGTTTCTTCCTTTTTTTGCTTTTCACAAATAACAAAGCCATATTTGTAGCCATGAGCAAAAGGAACATACTTCAAACGATTGTCCGCCTCTTCAATCCGAAGAGCGGAACGCGTATGCCTATTGCCGTTTATCAATTGCCTTTTGCCAGCATTTCATTGAAGCCCATCGCCCTTAACCAGCGTAAAGACTTCATTCAATAAACCCCGGATCCTACAGCTTTTTCTTGATTTCGGGGGATAACCACCTCTTATTTTAATGCCATGCCTTTGCATTGGGCCATCCATTCACTTTAATTTATCTTAAGATGAACACCAAATCCATTTTATTGTCTAAAAGCGACTACAAATTTCTGAGCGAACACTTAGAAAAAGCCATCATGAGCGACTACAACAAACAGCGCCTGAGGGAAGAAATCAAAAATGCCAAAATATTCGATGATGAGCAGTTGCCTGCCGACGTAGTTTCCTTATACACAGAGACTAAGATTGAAAGCACTGATAATGGTCAGGAATTTGTCTTTAAATTGGTTTTGCCCAAAGATGCCGATATCAAACAGCAGAAAGTATCTATCTTTGCCCCTATCAGCATAGCTTTGCTGGGCTACCAAACCGGCGATTTGATCAACTGGGAAATGCCCGATGGCATTAAGGCCTACAAAATCATTTCAGTTCGGAAGCTGGCCACCAACGAATTATAGGGTATCAACGAACCTGCTTTATTGCATATGAAACCAGAAAGCAAAGAAAAAATAAAAAAATGGGCCAAAAGATTTGGTTTCTGGGGCTTTATTTTTTTTCTAGCCAAGGGTTTGGCCTGGCTTGCCCTTGGCTATTTTGTATTGAAATAGCTGGCCTGCTTATCATTTGTAACAACCAATGATAAACGATTAACTGATTGGACCATGGACTGTTAACTATAGGCTATCGACCATAGACTAACCGCTAAATCCTCCTCCTCGCCTTTTCCTTGCTAATGAGGCCCAGTTCCCTTCCGGTTTGCCCGGCAACAGAAGTATTTTCCTGCGCTCTCCTGAACAAATACGGCATTACCGCTTTGATTGGCCCGTACGGCACATATTTGGCTACGTTATAGCCGGCATCAGAAAGGTTAAAGCTCAGGTTATCGCTCATGCCCAGCAACTGGGCAAAAAAAGCATGCGGGTGGTTATGCGGAATCTGCTTTTCGTCCATCAGTTCGGTAAGCAAACGGCTGCTTTCTTCGTTGTGCGTACCACAAACGAAACCAATCTGGTCGATATGTGCTACACAGAACCTCAGCGATTCGTCATAATCATGATCGGTACTGGCTTTATCAGGCTGTATGGGCGATGGATAGCCCATCTCGGCCGCACGCTTGCGCTCTTTTTCCATGTAGGCTCCACGTACCATTTTAACGCCCAGGATAAACCCGGTTTCTTTGGCAATCAGGTAATCAGCCTGCAAATCGGCCAATTTATCATGCCTATACATTTGGTAGGTATTGTAAACAATCAGCTTTTGCTGGTTAAACTTGGTCATCATTTCCAAGGCCAGCATATCGATGGTATCTTGGATCCAGGTCTCTTCGGCATCGATCATTACCGGCACCTGTTTATCAAAAGCCGTTTGGCATATTTTTTCGCAACGCTTTCTAACGCGATCAAATTCGGTCGTTTCATCAGCGGTTAAGGTTTGCTTGGCATCGAGTTTTTCCAACAAGGCAAAACGGCCGATACCAGTTACCTTGAATACGGTAATCGGGATGCGCGGATCGCCATCGGCCCTTAAAATGGTGCGGATAATTTCCTCACAGGTAAAATCAAATACTTCTTCTTCCTCCTCGCCTTCTACCGAATAATCCAGAATCGTACCCACCTTGCCCAAATGCAATTGCTCAATGGTATGCTCGCAATCCTGAATAGTTTCTCCGCCACAAAACTGCTTAAATATGGTTGCTTTAATGGCTCCTTTGATCGGAAAGCCAATATTGAGCATGAAGTTGGTAATGGGAGGGCCTATTTTGGTGAGGAAGTTGTTGCCGATGATCTTGAACAACCAATAGGCTTGGTTCAGTTCGGCATTGGATTTATTGCGGAAAGCGATTTCTGTATTGTCAAAATTGATTTTTCTTGCGGGGTGTGTTTCCATTGAAGTGTATTTTACTTGGTCAGACGAGTGCAAAAATATAAATAACAATGATTCTTTAGCTAAAACACTCTGCAAATAATTGTAAATTTGCAGCGCAATGATAAAATTCAAACTAGAAGGCGAATTCATTCCGCTAATAGCCCTTTTAAAGGCTGTTTCGCTGGTTCAAAGTGGCGGCGAGGCACAAATGGTGGTGGAAGATGGCCTGGTCAAGTACAATGGTACGGTAGACCGCCGCAAACGACTAAAAGTTCGCCAAGGCGACAAGGTAGAATTTATGGGCAAAACAATTGAAGTCGAATAATGAAAACGATCAACTGCGACGGACATTCCATTTATTTCGAATCGGGCCTTGTCCCTTTAAAAGAGCTTTTGGCGCAACGCAACTATAGCAAGGTTTTTGTTTTCGCCGATAGCCACACTTCCGAACTTTGCCTGCCTTTGTTTAGGGAATATTTAGACGAACTGGAAGATTTCGACATCATTGAAACCGATCCGGGCGAAGAAAACAAAAACATCGATTTTTGCATCGGCATTTGGAAAACGCTATTGGATTTCGGTGCCGACCGCAAATGCCTGATGATTAACCTGGGTGGTGGCGTGATTACCGACATGGGTGGCTTTATTGCCTCGACCTATAAAAGAGGGATCGATTTCATCAATATTCCTACCACCCTGCTCTCGCAGGTTGATGCTTCTGTAGGTGGCAAGACCGGTATCGACATCGACAACGTAAAAAACATGGTGGGCACTTTTGCTTTGCCACAAGCTGTTTTTATCGAAAATGCCTTCTTGCAAACCCTTTCTACAAGAGAAATGCTTTCGGGCTTTGCAGAAATGATCAAACACGGATTGATCGCAGATGCAGCCTACTACCAGGCGCTTAAAAACGTAGCTTACCAGACCGTTTCATCAGACGACATTTACCGTTCGGTAGAAATTAAGCACGAGGTAGTTACCGCCGATCCTTTTGAAAAAGGCTTGCGCAAAATATTGAATTATGGCCACACCATCGGCCACGCTGTTGAAAGCTATGCCCTAACCAACGACAAAAAACCGTTAACGCATGGCGAAGCTATTGCCATTGGCATGATTTGCGAAGCATTTCTTTCGGCCAAGTACTGCAACCTCGGCCAAGGAGAACTCAATGACATCAGCAACTATATCGTAAGCATCTACCCTAAATACCAGATCAAGGAAGACAGTTTTGCCCAGCTGATCGAGCTGATGCAAAGCGACAAAAAGAACGAAGAAGGCTTTATCCTGTTCTCTCTGCTTGATAAAATTGGCCAATGTACCTACAATTGCAAGGTTACGGATGCCGATATCCTGGAAAGCTTAAATTATTACAATTCATTATAAGTTAAGAACAACGTATGACATTTACCGGCAGCGATATTTCTGTAGGCACTTTATTTGGAGGGGTAATTGTTTTGACCTTGGTCGAAATGTATTTTAGCTATGCCCACGACCGTAAGCTGTATACCAAAAAAGATACCTTAAACAATATCTACCTCATGTTGGCAGCGGTTTTGGTTAACCTGACCATGAAAACGGCTACCTTTTTTCTGTTGCAGTATTGCTACGAAAACTACCGCTTGTTCCAGATCGAAAATGTTTGGCTGTACTGGATCGTGCTGATCCTGGCACAAGATTTTTTATACTGGTTTCTGCATACCGTGGGCCATTACGTACGCTTTTTCTGGGCCATGCACGTTACCCACCATTCCTCAGAATATTTCAACCTTACTACAGGCTTCCGTTCAACAGTTTTTGAACCTTTGTACAGGGTGTTTTTCTACCTGCCTTTGGCCTTTATGGGCTTCAATGCACTAGATGTGCTTTTTGCCTATTTGGTAACCCAAATTTATGGCAACATTGTGCACACCCAAACCGTGGGCAAGCTCCACCCTATTATCGAGTATATTTTCGTTACCCCATCGCACCACCGGGTGCACCATGCCAGCAACGTACGCTATTTGGACAAAAACATGGGCATGGTGCTTATTCTATGGGACAGGTGGTTCGGCACTTTTCAGGCAGAAGTACCGCAGGAAGAAATCAAATACGGCTTAACCAAGCAACCCGACGATTCGAAGTTCAGCAACATCGTTTTCCACGAGTGGATTGCCTTGGCACAGGATGTGAAAAAAGCACCTACTTTTTGGGACAAGGTGAAATATGTATTCAACCCTCCGGGATGGAGCCACGATGGCAGTACCCAAATTGCCAAGGTGATGCAAAGAGAGCTGAGAGAGGCCGAGCAACGGGCAAAGAAAGAAAGCGTTTAGTCGATAATACTTCCCTTTTAATGGTGTAGGTTTTTATGGGTATAGACCATTGTCGTTGGGCTGTTGTCTATAAAACACTATATTGTACCAAATTAAACGCCCATGAAAACATTTGCCCTGTTAATCTTCCAATTGTTTCTTTTAGCTAGGCTTACCGCTGCCCAGCAAAGCGAAAACATTAAATATTTCGACACTAAAAACAGGCCCATCACCGAGAAAAAATTTAAAGAGCGTCGGGCTACCAATCAAGTATTGGACATTGTTGGCGATTCTACAAACCATCGCAAACTCATTGAAAGGGAGGAAAATGGACAATTTGCAGACTATGCCAAACTGGTTTCAGCCATAGAAAAAGCAAGTGGCAAAAAAATAGACACCGAAAAACCCCTGGTTATTATTTATTATCCCGGAAAAGATAAGTGCAACGAAACGATTTCGCTTTCAAAATCCACTTCCTATTACCGCAGCCTGCAAAAGCAATCAGATGCCCATCTCATTTTTGTGTACAAAGACTTCGATAGTTCGACCGGTAACATTCCAGACAAATGGATCAAAGACCCTGAAGCGCTGGTAGAAAAATCATTCTTTAAATACCATTACCCCTGCCAAAGTTTCGTAGCCATATCCAAAACCGGAAAGTACAGCAGCTATTTTGGCGAGTTCCCTCTTTCCTTTGTCGAAAAAGCGGTAAAAGCGGTGCAATAAGCTCATCTTCTGACCTTCTTGAAAAAGGCTTCACAAACAACAAAATTTAATTTTGTTCAAATTATTTTCACTTCGCTCTTGACAAATTAAATTCGGGTGTGTACATTTGACACCATAAAGCAAAAAATGAATTTAACAACTACATATTGGTTCGGCTACTTTTACTACTTTAGTAAGAGCCGGGACTAGTATGCAAAAAATAGCAAAAGAATATTTGTATATAAAAAGTCCCGGCATACCGCCGGGACTTTTTTGTTTTAACGCAAAAACGTCAATGAAAACACCAAAAACAAAGGTAGCCATCCAAGGTATCAAGGCATCGTTCCACGAAGAGGCCGCATTCAAATTCTTCGGCAGAGACATCGAAACCATCGAGTGCAACTCTTTTAAGCAAACTTGCGAGAGCTTGGAAAAAGGCGAAGCTGATTATGTGATCATGGCCATCGAGAACTCTATTGCCGGTAGCTTATTGCCTAACTATACCTTGATCAGAGAATATAATTTTGCCGTAACCGGCGAGGTTTACCTGCCGATCCAGCTCCATCTGATGGCCTTGCCCGGTGTTAAGTTCGAAGACGTTAAATTTGCTACTTCCCATCCTATTGCCATCAGGCAATGTGTTGACTTTTTTGACGATTTCCCAGCCATTCAGGTCATTGAAAGCAATGATACCGCCGCCTGTGCCAAGAAAATCAGGGACGAGCAACTGAAAGATACCGTAGCTATTGCCAACACCCTGGCTGCCGAATTATATGGACTCAATATCATCGAACGCCGCATCGAATCAAACAAAAAGAACTTTACGCGTTTCCTTATTTTAAAGAAAGATAAAACAGAGGACATCAAGGAAATCAACAAGGCTTCCATCTGTTTTCAGGTAGGCAACCATGTAGGTGCTTTGGCCAAAGTGCTCAACCTTTTTGCCGAGCTCAACGTAAACTTGACCAAAATACAATCTATGCCGGTGCTGGGCAAAAGAAACGAGTATTATTTTTACGTAGACATGGAGTGGACCAACATGGAAAACTACGATACTGCCATTAGAAAGGCCCTCAAATACACCGTAAACTTCAACATCATGGGCGAGTACCAAAAAAACGACAAGGTATAAAATGGAAACGCAACGTCAGCATATCATCGAAAACTACATCAAAGCTTACAACAGCTACGACACCAAAGGTATATTAACCGATCTAGCATCGACAATTGTCTTTAACAACTTTAGCAACGGAGAACTTACCTTGAGTTTAAATGGTGTTGACGAATTTGAAAAACAGGCGCAACTGGCCACCACCCTCTTTAGCGAACGGAAACAACAAATTATGGAGCTTGCAGAAGAAGGCGAAACCATAAAAGCGGAGATCCAATACGATGCCGTTTTGGCACAGGATCTTGCTGAAACTTTAAAAAAAGGCGACAGTTTGAGTTTGAAAGGAAAATCGGTCTTCCATTTTAACAACGACAATCAAATCGTTAAAATAGAGGACTTTAGTTAAGCATTAAAATAGTATTAAATTAAAAAGAATCATAAAACCCCAATAACCCCCGAAAAATGAAATTACAATTAAACATCCAACCTCTGAACAGCTGGATCAGCGTAAAAAACGAACCTTTACTAATCTCTGGACCATGCAGTGCAGAAACTGAAGAGCAATTGCTATCTACCGCGCACTTGTTGGCCGCAACTGGCAAAGTAAGCGTGTTGAGAGCAGGTATCTGGAAGCCACGTACCCGTCCGGGAGAATTTGAAGGCATCGGCAGCATTGGTTTGGAATGGCTGAAACGCGCCAAAGCAGAAACCGGCCTGCCTACAGCCGTTGAGGTAGCCAATGCCAAGCACGTGGAAGAGGCTTTGGCCGCTGGCGTTGATATCTTATGGATTGGTGCCCGTTCAACCGTAAATCCGTTCACCGTACAGGAAATTGCCGATGCCTTGCAAGGCGTTGATATCCCGGTATTGGTTAAAAATCCGGTTAACCCTGATTTGCAATTATGGATTGGGGCTTTAGAACGCATCAACAAAGCCGGAATCACTAAATTGGGTGCCATTCACCGTGGTTTCTCTTCTTTCGAGAAAAGTGCCTTCCGCAACGAACCGATGTGGGAAATGGCCATCCAATTGAAAACCTTGTGCCCTGAATTGCCGATCATCAACGATCCGAGCCACATTTGCGGCAACCGCGACTTGATTTCTTACGTAGCGCAAAAAGCATTGGATTTGGATATGCAAGGCTTGATGATCGAATCGCACATCGATCCTTCGGTAGCTTGGACCGATGCCAAACAACAAGTAACTCCAGCGGCACTAGCCGATATCGTTAACAATTTCACCCTACGCAAACCCGAATCGAAAAACGAAGATTTTACGGATAAATTAGCCGATTTGAGAGCCCAAATTGATAAAATTGATGATTTGGTATTCCAAAAACTGGCCGAACGCATGGGCATTACCCAAAAAATCGGCGAATACAAAAGAGATAACGGCGTAACCATTCTGCAGGTAAACCGTTGGGACGAAATCATGAAAAAACGTACTGCTTTTGCCAAAGCCCTGAAATTGGACTTGAATTTTACCGAAAAATTATTGGAATTGATCCACGGCGAATCGATCCGCAAACAAACCGAAATCATGAATGCAGGCAAAGCCGAAGAAGGAATTGCAGCCGAAGCCCACGCCGAAGCCAAAGCATAATATAACCAATTGTCATCCCGAGGCAAGCTCGGGGTGACGATTTTGGATAATAGCCCACCTCATTCAACCCCAAAAAATGTCTAAAAACCTATTGCTTTCTTTCGAAGGGAACAAACAAATCAATACCGAAATCAGGCTAACCGGCTCTAAAAGCGAGTGCAACAGGGCATTGATCATTTCGGCACTGAGCAAAGGAACCGTTGGCGTAGAGAACCTTTCTGTAGCGGCCGACACGGTGACTTTGGATGCCAAATTAAAAGCTATCGCCGAAAATAAAAATGAAACACTCACTGTCGACATTGGCCCTGCAGGTACAGCCATGCGTTTTTTAACAGCTTTTTTGAGCCTACAATCGGGTAATTTTCTGCTGACAGGAACCGAACGCATGAAGCAAAGGCCAATCGGCATTTTGGTTGAGGCGCTCCAAAGCATCGGCGCCAAAATCAGCTATGCCGAAAACGAAGGCTTCCCTCCCCTGCATATTGGAGGTCCTTTTGAACAAAGCCAAGCCAGTGTAAAAATCAAAGGCGACATCAGCAGCCAATACATTTCTGCCCTGCTCATGATTGCTCCTTGCCTACCCCAGGGCCTTAGCCTGGAAATAGAGGGCGAACTCACTTCCAAGCCCTATGTGGAAATGACCTTAGCCATGTTAGAACAGGCAGGCATTGTACATGGGTGGCAGGAAAATGTAATCAGCATTGCACCGCAACAGTTCAAACCTGCCAAGCTTTATGTAGAACCCGATTGGAGCGCAGCCTCTTACTGGTATGCCATTGCGGCATTGGCCGACGAAGCCGAAATCTTTTTGCCGGGCCTAAACGGCTACAGCTTGCAGGGTGATAGCAAAATCACCGAAATTATGGCCAACTTTGGCATTACTTCGCAGTTTAAAAACGGTGGGGTATTGCTCAAAAAAGAACCTAAACCAATAGAACGCAAAATCTTCGATATGAAGGAATGTCCCGATTTGGCGCAGACTGTAGTGGTTATCTGTGCCGCTTTGGGCCACGATGCGACGTTTACGGGCCTGGAAACCCTCAAAATTAAGGAAACCAACCGCGTGTTAGCGCTACAAACCGAGCTGGCCAAGATCGGTGTAAAATTTATCGAGAAAAACTTCAGCTATAAGTTAGATTGCTCGGGGCTTCATTTCCCCGATAAAATCAGCATCAGCACTTACGAAGATCACCGCATGGCCATGGCTTTTGCTCCTTTGGCTCTCAAAATCGCCACTGTAGAAATCGAAGACGAACACGTGGTTGACAAATCTTATCCTTATTTTTGGAAAGACTTGGCGAAGGCTGGTTTTAATATGGGTACAGCGTAATGCGATTTGCGTAAGGCGCTTAAATTAAAATATAAAATTGTATTCGATGAGAGCTCAATACTCAATACTCAATACTCAATACTAGAAAAATGGCAGGAAACTCATTCGGAAAGTTATTCAAGATTACTACTTTTGGCGAATCGCATGGCGTGGCTATTGGCGTAATTATCGATGGTTGTCCGGCAGGATTAACCATAGACCTTGATTTTGTGCAATCGGAATTGGATAAGCGCAGGCCTGGACAATCGAAAATCACCACGCAACGCAAGGAAAGCGATACCGTACAGGTGCTTTCAGGCATTTTTGAAGGCAAGAGTACCGGAACACCGATCAGCCTGTTGATTCCTAACGAAGACCAGCGTTCGAAAGACTACGAGCACAACAAAGATGTTTACCGTCCTTCGCATGCCGATTATACCTACGATGCCAAATACGGCATCCGCGACCACCGCGGTGGCGGCCGTTCTTCGGCTCGCGAAACCGCGGCCCGCGTAGCTGCCGGAGCTATTGCCAAATTGTTGTTGAAACATTTTGAGGTCGAGATTTTTGGACATGTAACGGCCGTTGGACAAATCAATGCGCCAAATTTCAATTCCAATAACCTAACCGAAGCACTCGCCACTCGCGAAGAAAATATTGTTCGCTGTGCCGATCCGGCCACAGCCAAAGAAATGATCGATTTTATCGACTCGGTACGCAAAGATGGCGATACTGTTGGTGGTAAGGTGGGTTGCATAATTAAAAACTGTCCGGTTGGCTTAGGTGAACCTGTTTTTGATAAGCTCCATGCCGATTTAGGCAAGGCCATGCTCAGTATCAATGCCGTCCATGGGTTCGAATACGGATCGGGCTTTGCAGGCAGCGAAATGCGCGGATCTGAACACAATGATATTTTTATAGCTGGCGAAAAACCTTCTACACTAACCAACTTCTCTGGAGGCATTCAAGGTGGCATCAGTAATGGTATGGACATCAATTTTACGGTTGCCTTTAAGCCCGTAGCTACGATTATGCACAACCAACAAACGGTTAATGCCGCTGGTGAAGCGGCCGAGATTAAAGGCAAGGGCCGCCATGATCCTTGTGTGGTGCCCAGGGCGGTAATTATTGTAGAAGCCATGGCCGCTTTGGTGCTGGCCGATCATTTGTTAAGGCAAAGAAGCGCGAAGTTATAGTTTTTTGATAGATTGGCCATAGTCCATCAATCGTCATGACGAGGAGGAACGGCTAGCCACGGGTAATCATATGCGATAGCCTAAAAGGGCCTGGATTTGATCCGGGCTTTTTTGCATATAGCTCTGTTTAATTGCAAGGATTAGCTAGCCTTCTTTCTTTTCGGTTAACCCTGATGTCAATTGCATTCATGAACAATAAACCTATATTTGGCTTATGAAATATCTTTTTTTCTTCCTGTTCCTAATTAGTGTGGCAGCCAATGCCCAAAATTATCAGCAAACCATAGCACAGCATCGCGAAGCCTACAAAGCCGATTTTCTGAAGGAAGAACGTTCGCCATTAAAAGAAGCCGACCTCGTTAACCTCGATTTCTTTAAGCCCGACAGCAATTACCGGGTACAAGCCAAAGTTTCTCTGCTCAACAACCAGAAAGCTTTCAAAATGCCAACCTATGCAGGCACCACAGCCGATTATATTCGCTATGCAAAAGTAGATTTTAAGTTAAACGGTCAGGCGCTGACCCTCACTTTATACCGTAGCATTGCCTTGTTGCAGCATCCCCAATATAAAGACCTTTTGTTTCTGCCTTTTACCGACGAAACCAACAACAAAAGTGCTTATGGGGGTGGCCGTTACATCGATCTGGATCTAAAAACCATTAAAAACGGCCAAATCGAAATCGATTTTAACAAAGCTTACAATCCTTACTGCGCCTATAGCTCGGGCTACCGGTGCCCTATTCCACCCGAAGAAAACGATTTGGCCATAGCCATCGAAGCCGGCGAAAAATTGTACAAGGGCGAGAAGAAACATCCTTAGGGGTTGTGGGTTACGAGTTGTAGGTTTCCAGTTATCGAATTAAGGACAACAGAGTAGTTGGTCGCTAGTATAATAGTAGTAGGTAAGCCTATTTCCTATCACCCGTTAACTACAACCTAAACAACAAACCACCTAAACACCTAACTAAAACAGCTTAGGAAACTTATCCGGATTGCTTTCGTGCATGATTTCGTAAACCGCTTCCATCACGTCGTCGGTTGATGGTTTGCTAAAGTAATCGCCATCAGAGCCATAAGGCGGACGATGGGCCTTAGCCGTTAGGGTTTTTGGTTGGGCATCTAGCTTATAATAGCCTTTTTGTTCTTCTAAAATCTGCTGCATAATAAATGCCGTTGCGCCTCCCGGAACATCTTCGTCTATCACTAGCAATTTATTGGTTTTTTGCAACGATTTAGCACAAACCTGATCGGTATCGAACGGTAAAAGGGTTTGCGGATCAATAATTTCAATCGAAATACCCATTTGCTCCAGTTCTTCGGCAGCTTCCTCTACGATACGCAAGGTGGAACCATAAGTTACCACGGTTAAATCGGTTCCTTCTCTCAAAATCTCGGCCTTGCCCAAAGGAACGGTAAAACTGCCCACATTTTCGGGCAATTTCTCTTTTAAACGGTAGCCGTTGAGGCATTCGATCACCAAAGCAGGTTCGTCTGACCTGAATAAAGTATTGTACATGCCTGCCGCCTGGGTCATGTTGCGCGGTACGCAAATGTGCATGCCTCTCAAAGAGCCCAAAATCATGGCCATCGGCGAACCTGAGTGCCAAACCCCCTCCAAACGGTGTCCGCGAGTACGCACAATTACCGGCGCTTTTTGTCCAGCCTTGGTACGGTAAGATAAACTGGCCAAATCATCGCTCAATACGTTGAGAGCAAACAGTAAATAATCCAAATATTGGATTTCGGCAATCGGCCTTAAGCCACGCATGGCCAAACCTATGCCCTGGCCCGCAATGGTCATTTCCCTGATGCCCGTATCGGTTACGCGCAATTCGCCATATTTGGCCTGCAAACCGGCAAAGCCCTGGTTTACATCGCCGATGTTACCCAAATCTTCGCCAAAAGCTACTAAACGTGGGTCTCTGGCAAAATTAGAATCGAAGCAGGCATTCAATACCTCCCTGCCATCGATCATTTTGCTGTTTTCGGTATAAACGGCCTCCACAACTTCTACCGCAAAAGGACTTTCCTTGCCATCGGTAAATAGTTTTGAGCTGTATTTTTCTTCGTTAACGCCAGCCTGTTCCTGGTACCATTTTACCAGTACATCACGCGCTGGCGAGAGTGAATGGACGCTCTGACGAATGGCTTTTCTGGCGGCATTCATCACTTCCCTTCTCAATGCATCGGGTGTAGAAGCCAATTGCGAAGCGATTTTAGCAAGCACCGGATTGCCATTGGCCAAAGCATTGATCATGTTGATTACTTGAGCTTGCTCTTCCTTAATGCTTTCCAAAAACTCGTTCCAGGCTTCTTTTTGCACTTCGCGAACATGTTTTTTGGCTTCGTCTTCCAATTGGATCAGCTCTTCGTCGGTAGCAATTGCCGATTCGATCATCCAATTGCGCATCTGTACAATACAATCGTGCTCTTTTTCCCACGCTAACCTGTCTTTGTCTTTATAGCGTTCGTGCGAGCCCGAAGTAGAGTGCCCTTGTGGCTGGGTCACCTCTGTAACGTGTATCAAAACCGGTACATGCTCGGTACGGCATACTTCAATCGCTTTTTGATAAGTTTCGCATAAAGCGGGATAATCCCATCCTTTTACCTTGAATATTTCGTAGCCGTTGGTGCCTTCTTCGCGCTGAAATCCTTTTAGGATCTCGGAAATATCTTCTTTAGTGGTTTGATATTTGGCCGGAACCGAAATCCCATAAGCATCGTCCCAAACCGAAATGGCCATAGGCACCTGCAAAACACCCGCAGCATTGATGGCTTCAAAAAATACGCCTTCCGAAGTCGATGCGTTGCCGATGGTTCCGAAAGCCACTTCGTTGCCGTTTACCGAGAAGTTTTTAAGGTAATCGAGTTCAGGATTTTGCCTAAACAGCTTGGAAGCATAAGCCAAGCCCACCAAACGGGCCATTTGTCCGCCGGTTGGCGCAATATCAGACGAGCAGTTCTTTACCTGCGTGAGGTCTTTCCAAGAACCGTCTTCGTTTAGCGAACGTGTAGCAAAGTGGCAGTTCATTTGTCGGCCGGCCGAAGAAGGATCAGCTTCGACACTTGGATTTGCATACAGTTGCGCAAAAAATTCTTTCAATGTGGCAATACCCGTAGCAAAGGCAAAAGTTTGGTCGCGGTAATAACCCGAACGCCAGTCGCCATTTTTGAAGGCCTTGGCCATAGCCAATTGAGGCACCTCCTTGCCGTCGCCGAAAATACCAAACTTGGCCTTACCAGTTAACACTTCCTTTCGACCCAGCAAACTCGCCTGGCGGCTCTCTACTGCTATCCTATAGTCGTTGATTACTATGGTTTTAAAGTCGTCGAAACTCAATTCTGAAGCATCAATCTGATTGGTCATTAGCTTGCTATTTGACATCATAAGCGGTATTGGTTAGGGCACAAAGATACGATTCTTTCTAAATAGCGCCGAATACTCCAATGTAATTTAAATGGTAGAATAGTTTGGAATAGTTTTTGTATTAAGCTTTAAAACAATTAAATTTGTTTAAACCCGAAGAAAGATGAAAAATTTAATTTTGTTATTTACGTTGATGCTGGGCGTAGGATTTGCCACCAAGGCACAGACCAAGCCTGCAGAGTTTAAGTTCGAAACCGAAACCCATGATTTTGGGAAAGTAGTCTTGAACAAACCGGTTAGCTTTACCTTCAATTTTACCAATGAAGGCGATGCACCGCTGATCATCTCGAAAGTGGAAACCACTTGTGGCTGTACCGTTTCAGAATATACCCAAACTCCTGTCAAAAAAGGCGAAAAAGGCTTTGTAAAGGTAACCTTAACCCCTGCAGGATCGCCACTTCCTTTCAATAAAGCCATCACCCTGACTTCAAATGCCAGGACAACCACCAAGGTGCTTTATATCAAAGGCGAATCGGTCAATGGATCGACCAAGTAAAATTCTTGAAGATATTTAAACAAAAACCCCGTTAATCCAACGGGGTTTTTTATTTTTGTGCCATGCCAAAAATATCAGAAAAAGGGCTCCAAATGCCCGCTTCCCCTATTAGAAAACTCACTCCTTTTGCCGACAAGGCCAAGGCGGCGGGTAAAAAAGTTTACCATTTAAACATTGGTCAGCCAGATATTGCTACACCAGAAGGCATGCTTAATGCCGTAAAGAACATAGATTTTAATGTTTGGGCCTATACCCCATCTGAAGGTACCTTAGCCTATAGGACCAAACTCACCGAATATTACAACAAATTGGGCTACAACATTAAGCCCGAAAACATTTTGGTAACCGTTGGCGGTTCGGAAGCCATTACCATTGCCATGCAAACCTGCGTAAACGAAGGCGATGAAATCATTATCCCTGAGCCTTTTTACGCCAATTACAATGGTTTTGCCTGTATGAGCAACGTGGTAGTTAAGCCCATCCTTTCGTACATCGAAAATGGTTTTGCGTTGCCTCCCATTGCCGAGTTCGAGAAGCTGATTACGCCAAAAACCAAAGCCATCATCATCTGCAACCCGAATAACCCAACCGGTTATCTGTATTCGAAAGAAGAACTGGAAGCCTTAAAAGCCTTGTGTTTGAAGTACGATTTGTTCCTGTTTTCTGACGAGGCTTACCGCGAATTCTGTTATGATGGACGCGAGTTTATTTCGCCGATGCACCTGGAGGGCTTGGACGAAAACGTAGTGGTTATGGACACCGTATCTAAACGCTACAGTGCCTGTGGTGCCCGTTTGGGTTGCTTGATCACCAAAAATGCCGCAGTTATTGCTTCGGGATTGAAGTTTGCACAGGCCCGTTTAAGCCCGGGTATGGTGGAACAGATTGCCGGAACTGCCGCCGTTGATACCCCAGACAGCTATTTTGAAGAAGTAAATAAGGAATATACCTTGCGCAGAGATACTTTGGTTAAGCGTTTAAACAACATGGAAGGCGTGTTCTGCCCTAATCCGGGTGGCGCTTTTTATGTGGTGGCCAAATTGCCTATCGACGACGCAGATGCTTTCTGCCAATGGATGCTGGAAAGCTTTGCGCATAATAATGCCACGGTAATGATGGCGCCGGCAACAGGCTTCTATTCAAGTCCAAGTACAGGCAAAAACGAATTAAGGATGGCTTATGTATTGAATACTGCCGACCTCAATGCCGCCATGGATTGCTTGGAAAAAGCTTTAACAGAATATCCCGGAAGAACACTTTAGTGGATGGTTTAGTGCATGGGTGGTTTGCGAACCAAGAACATGCAACCCGAACTTATTCCGGCACAATACAAATAAAAAGCCTCCCAAAATTGGGAGGCTTTTTAATGAAAACCCGGTAAAGCCCACAATTTCTTGCCTTTAAACAATTACCTCAACTCGTCTATCAAAAGCAAATGGCCTAAATTGTCGCTGGCCGTCTTATCTGCATCGGTACGCAGGTAATTAACGTGGTTAATCACTATTTTTCCAATTTCGGCTCCATTGTGCCAATTTCCGTCCGTGTAACGATATACAGCAGTTTGGTACACATGACCTTTTGCCATATTGCTAATCACATCATCTTTGCTTAAAATATGGCCTCTGTACAATCTTCCAGAACCATTAGGCAAATGGGCTAACACATGCGTGATGTGTGAACCATTTGTGGCCTGTCTCTTATACACATCTAAAAGGGGGGGGGGGGGGGGGGGGGGGGGGGGGGGGGGGGGGGGGGGGGGGGGGGG
>NZ_JAELUC010000068.1 GCF_016429155.1 Pedobacter sp. ASV12
ACTGAAATCCGGTAATCTGTGGCAAACACGACCGCAATCGATGTTCCCATAGAACCAACCATTAAGGAATTAAGGGCAATAAGCATTCTATGGCATCAGGCAATGGCTTTACCGTTCGAGATTCGAAAAGAGTTTGATGCGCATCAATAAAAAAACGAATCCCTAAAGCCTCCATGGCAAAATCAAACTGCCTGAAATCCGGTAATCTGTGGCAAATACGACCGCAATCGGTGTTCCCATAGAACCAACCATTAAGGAATTAAGGGCAATAAGCACTCTATGGCATCAGGCAATGGCTTTACCGTTCGAGATTCGAAAAGAGTTTGATACGCATCAATAAAAAAACAAATCCCTACAGCCTTCGATGGCAAAATCAAACCACCTGAAATCCGGCAATCTGTGGCAAACACGACCGCAATCGGTGTTCCCATAGAACCAACCATTAAGGAATTAAGGGCAATAAGCATTCTATGGCATCAGGTAATGGTTTTACGGTTTGAAATTCGAAAAATTTGATGGCGCACCAATAAAAAAACAAATCACTAAGGCCTTCATGGCAAAATCAAACCACCTGAAATCTGCTAATCTATGGCAAAACATGATCATTCCTTAATGTAGAACAAAGCGATTCGATTTAGTCAATCACCATTTCAGGTATATCGTCGCTGGCAAAGAGTTTGCCTGCAGTAGCGTTTCTGATAAAATCTACGCTTACCCCAGGTGCACGTTCCAACAGCTTAAAGCCCCCTTCAGGTAACACATCTAAAACGGCTAATTCAGTCACGATTTTTTTGATGCATTTTACGCCGGTTAAAGGCAAGGTGCATGAGGGCAACAGTTTGCTCTCTCCCGCCTTGTTGACGTGCTGCATGGCTACAATAATGTTTTTGGCCGAAGCCACCAAATCCATGGCGCCCCCCATTCCCTTCACCATTTTACCTGGAATTTTCCAATTGGCAATATCGCCGTGTTCAGAAACTTCCATGGCGCCCAAAATGGTCAGGTCTATTTTCTGCGCCCTGATCATCCCAAAACTCATGGCCGAATCAAAGATCGAAGAACCTGGCAAAGTGGTAATGGTTTGCTTGCCGGCATTGATCAGATCTGGATCTTCTTCCCCCTCAAAAGGAAATGGCCCCATACCCAACAAGCCATTTTCCGACTGCAACACCACATTGATGCCTTCAGGAATATAATTGGCTACCAAAGTAGGGATGCCAATACCCAAGTTTACATAATAACCGTCTTTGATTTCTTTAGCGATTCTTTTCGCTATTCCGTTTTTATCTAACATTTCTTGCTGCTATCGCTTATTTACTACCACTTATGACTTGCTTCTCACTGTACGTTGCTCTATCCTTTTTTCATAGTTTTTGCCTTGAAAAATACGATGCACATACACGCCAGGCGTATGGATGTGATCGGGATCCAGCATACCTACTTCTACCAGTTCCTCTACTTCGGCAATGGTAACTTTGCCAGCCATGGCCATTACCGGGTTAAAATTCCTACTCGTAGAGCGGAAGATCAGGTTGCCTGCCGTATCGCCTTTCCAGGCTTTAACCAAAGCAAAATCAGCATCAAAAGCATATTCCATCAGGTAATCTTTGCCATTAAAGTTTCTGGTTTCTTTACCTTCGGCCACTTCGGTGCCCACGCCTGCTGGTGTAAAAATGGCAGGCATACCGTAACCGGCAGCCATGCAACGCGTAGCTAAAGTACCTTGCGGAATAAGTTCTACCTCCAGTTCGCCACTAAGCAACTGCCTTTCGAATTCGGCATTTTCGCCCACATAAGAGGAAATCATCTTTTTAACCTGACGGGTCTGCAACATCAAGCCGATGCCAAAATCGTCGACACCCGCATTGTTTGAAATACAAGTTAGGTTTTTTACTCCCTTTTTTACCAAAGCTGCAATGCAGTTTTCAGGAATGCCACAAAGGCCGAAACCGCCGAGCATCAGGGTTTGTCCGTCATGAATATCTTTGATCGCCTCATCTGGCCCAGCTACAACTTTATTAATCATATAATCGTGTGTTTTGGGCTAAATTAGCAAGATATTGCCCGTCTTCCAAATCATTTAAGAGATTACAACTATGTAAGTTTTACACTAAGTATGGGTCGAAAAAGGCTCAAACAGCAAGTGAAGCCACTTTAATTTCGATTATTTTAAGCCATAAATAGCTTAGCCATTTAACTTAAATATACATAAGTAATGCCATCGCCACCTCTGTCGGCATGTTCGTCTTCCAAGCGGGTTACTTCGGTATATTTTTTAAGGTAGTCGCGTATCAGTTTTCTTAAGATACCGTCGCCTTTGCCATGGATCAGCTTGATGGAAGGAAAACCCAGCATAATCGCCTTGTCGAGGTAATTTTCTACTTCCTGCAAGGCCATTTCGCCACGCATGCCCCTCAAATCGAGTTCGGGTTTAAAATTGGTGATGGCTTCATTCATCCTTCCTGCATAAGAATTGCTTTGTACAGCTTTTTTGGCTTGTCGGTTGCTGATTTTCTGCACCTTGTTCCTTTTCACCACCGAACGCAGGTCGCCCAAAGCCAACACCAAATTGTCGCGGTTGATTTCCAATACCTGTCCGTTGGTTTCAGTATTGATCAGTTGCACCCAATCGCCTACTTCTATGGCCGAATCATCGAAACTCACTACCGGCTTGCGTTCTTCCTTTACTTCGTTTTTGGCAAGGTTCTTTTGAAGGTTTTGCCTCAATTGCTGAGTGACTACTTTATCGGCTTTCTTCTCCTTAATCTCGGCAATGGTATTTTCTACCAGCTTATTGGCTTCCTTAATAATATTTTGAGCCTCGAGCTTAGCTTCCTTAATCAGCACCTTTTTGTTTTCTTCCAAGAACTGCTTCAGTTTCTCGTTTTCGGCCACCAGGTTTTTGGCTTTGTTTTGCTGATTGGCCAAGGCAACTTTTGCTTCGTGCACTTGTCTTTTTTCCTTTTCCAAATTAACCAAAAGACTGTCGATGCTGTTTTGGCTCGCTCCGGTTTTTTCTCTAGCCAGCTGCAATACTTCGGGTTGCAAACCAATGTTCTGCGCAATTTCGAAGGCATAAGAACTGCCTGGCTTGCCAATATCGAGCACATACAGCGGTTTCATCTTACTGTTGTCGAAAAGCATAGAGGCATTTTCTAAACCATCGGTATGGCCTGCAAAAAGCTTGAGGTTAGAATAGTGCGTGGTAATTACGCCCCTCACCTTCTTGCTGTTGAGCACTTCTAAAACGGCTTCGGCCATTGGCCCACCAAACTGTGGATCGGTACCTGTTCCAAACTCGTCTATCAAAACCAGTGTTTTGGGCGAGGCATGGGCCACAAAGTAGCGCATTTTGGTTAAGTGGGCACTGTAGGTACTCAAATCGGATTCGATAGACTGGTCATCACCAATATCGGCAAAAACCTGATCGAAAATACCCATTTCGCTCCCTTCGTCGACAGGCACCAGCAAACCACTTTGCAGCATCAGTTGCAAAAGCCCCACGGTTTTCATACATACCGATTTGCCACCGGCATTTGGTCCAGAAACCAAAACAATTCTCAAATTCTCGTTGATGTGGATATTTAAGGGCACCACCGTTTTCTTTTCTGCCGCAAAAGAAAGCAACAGCAAAGGGTGGCGGGCGTTAACCAGCCTGGTTTTGGGTTCTTTGAGCAGCACCGGCATGGCGGCCTGTATATCGATGGCAAACAAGGCCTTTGCCCTTACAAAATCGAGCTTGGTTAAAAAGCCGTGGTACGACAGCAACAACGGTGTATAGGGCCTCAGTTCTGTAGTCAGCGCAATCAAAATCCTTACGATCTCCCTGCGCCTGTCAAATTCGAGGTCGCGCAGCTTGTTGTTGAGCGTAAAAACCTCTTCGGGCTCCAAGTAAACGGTTTGGCCACTGGCCGATTCGTCGTGGATGAAACCCTTGAGCTTTCGCTTGTTTTCGGCCAATACCGGGATGCACATGCGTCCATCGCGAACGGTTAAACTACCATCGGCAACCCAATTTTGGGCAATCGCATTTTTGTAGATGGCATCCATCTTTTTACGCACTTCCTGCTCGCCTTTGGCTATGGCCGCCGTAATATCCTGCAACTCGGGCGAAGCATTTGGTTTCATCTTGCCTTTAGCATCTAAAACACCCTCTATTTTTTTAAGGATGTTCCTTTCAATAGGCAAATGTTCAAAAAGCGCTTCTAAATTCGGGTAAACCGTTGCGCGTTCTTCAAAAAATCGCAAAACCGAAAATACGGTCTGCAGGGAAGCATAAATCTGGAAAAGTTCTTCCTCAACCAGGTAGGTTCCTTCTACTTTGATTTTATCAGCCAGTACCTTAATATCAAAAAAGGTACTGATCTGTAAGGGCTCTTGGTTTTCCAAGATGCTTTTGAATTCGTGTGTTTGGCGCAGAAACTTGTTGATCTGGTCGTGCTTGGTCATGACCTGCATCTTGCTCACCAAGGCCTGTCCCATGGTACTTAGGCAATGCTGGTGCACCATTTGCCTCACTTCGTTAAAACCTAATCTCTCTTGGCAATTATCTGGATATAACATATTACTTTTGGGGTGTGGAAGCACTTTTAGGTACCTCAACCGGCAGCTTAACCGGTTGCATTTCCTGGGCCTGGCCAATAGAATCCTTTGCCGGTTTTGCTCCCGCTTTGGCCGGCTTTACCGTGTCGGTTGCCTTTTGCAGGGTCTTCAGTTGCTTCTCTTTTGTTTTATTGAGTTGCGTGGTTACGTTATCGTATATTTTTTTGAGGATGTCTGGATGCTGATAGTAATAGTTCATGCTTTGGTTGTAAAGGGCAGAATCGATCTGGAATTTCTTATAAATACCCTTATAAAAAGCCGATGCTATTTTTTTGGTGCTATCAGCGCCTGGCGACATGGTACTGATATAGCCATCTACCACATGGATATCGAACAGTACCTTTTCCATTTTATCAGGCTGGATAAGCTCTTTGGGGATACCTGGCTTGCAGGCATATAGCCCCGAGCACACCCATAAAACGGCAAAAAATCTTTTCATTATTGACAAAACCTTTCTAATTTCTTAGCCAAATTGAGCTAAGGTTGTTAATTTTACCAAAAATACTGATAAATGAGCATTGCCGATAAAATATTAAAATATAAAAGTGAGATAGAAAGCGATGGCGTAAAGCTTGTTGCCGTTTCTAAAAACCATCCTGCCGAAGCGGTGCAAGAAGCCTATGATGCCGGGCAGCGTGTTTTTGGCGAAAACCTGGTACAGGAAATGGTTGATAAACAGGCACAACTGCCACCAGACATCGAATGGCATTTGATTGGCCACTTGCAAACTAACAAAGTTAAATACATCGCCCCTTTTGTAAAGCTCATCGAATCGGTTGACAGCTTAAAATTATTAAAGGAAATAGACAAGCAAGCGGCCAAAAACAATCGTGTAATCGACTGCCTGTTGCAGATTTACATTGCCGATGAAGACACCAAGTTCGGTTTACAGTTTGACGAGGCCGTTGAGCTGTTACGTGCTGACGAATTTGCAGAACTCAAGCACGTGAGGATTATAGGCCTGATGGGCATTGCGACCAACAATGCCACCGAAAAACAAACACAAGTGGAATTTAACGAATTAAAAGTGCTTTTCGACGGCCTTAAAATGAGCTTTTTTAGAAAAGACGATTATTTCAAGGAAATTTCGATGGGCATGTCGGCCGATTATAAACTGGCCATTGAAGAAGGCAGCACTATGGTTCGCATCGGAAGCAATATATTTGGCAAAAGGGTAATCAAGCATTGGAAAGCCGAATAACACATGCTTATTGCCTTATCTTAACAACAAAAAAAATACCCTATGAATATCCAGATCAGGACCGCCGTAAAAGAAGATTGCCCGCGTTTGCTCGAATTAATCAACGAATTGGCACTGTACGAAAAAGCACCGGAAGAAGTAACCGTAACCCTCGACGAATTTATTGACGCTGGTTTTGGCCAAAAGCCGGTTTGGAAAGCCTTTGTGGCCGAAGAACACGGAACCATTATCGGCTTTGCTTTGTTCTACACCAGATACTCAACCTGGAAAGGCTGTCGTTTATACTTAGAAGATTTTATTGTAACCGAAGCCTATAGAGGCAAAGGTATTGGCAAGATTTTGTTCGAAAAGATAATAGAAGAAGCCAAAACCAACCACTATAACGGCATGACCTGGCAAGTGCTCGACTGGAACGAACCGGCCATCAACTTTTACAATAAATACGAAGCCCGCCTGGAAGACGAGTGGCTCAATGCTTCGTTTTCAAAAGAACAGCTGCACCAATTTAACTAGAAACAAACATGAAAAAACTAGGATTATTACTCGTTGCCGGGATGGCAATCTCTTCTTGCCAAAACAAGCCAGAAAAATCGGGCGAAAGTGCCGCTGTACCAGCCGATACTTTGACTTATGCCTACGATTCGGTAAAAGTGCTGAGCAAAAACCTGGTCAAGCCGGGCAAAAACGAATATGCCGACACCGCCAATGCCGTCATCAGGTTTCCTACGTTTAAAAACGACAGCCTGAACAACTACATCAAAAGACAGGTTTTCGATTATATTGCCAAAGAAGAAAAAGCAACTTCGTACCTCGATATCGCCAGCAGCTTTATCAAAGGCTACGACGATTTTTATAAAGAAGAACCCAACACCGGCCAATGGTGGTATTTGCTCATCGACATTAAAGTATTGCGCCAAACCAGCAACTACATCGCGCTGGAGCATACCCATGCCGATTATACGGGTGGCGCACATGGCAACACCATGGTTTCGTATATCAACTACAATCCCAAAACCAATTTGCCTGTGGTTTTAGACAGCCTCATCCAACCCGGCAAAATGGCCGATTTGCTTAAAGTGGCCGAAAGCATTTTCAGGAAAGACAAAAAACTAAGTCCTACAGAGAGCCTGGAGGGCAAATTCTATTTCGACAAGGGCATTTTTAGGTTGCCCCCAAATTTTTATGTAAGCGATAAAGGCCTGGTATTTTTATACAACGCCTACGAAATTGATGCCTACGCAGCTGGAAGAACAATATTGACCATTCCTTTTGCGCAGCTGCAGCAAATTGCCAAACCAAATTCGCTTCTCACACCTACCCCAACTCATTAAATGCAGGTATTCAAATTCGGTGGCGCTTCTGTTAAAGATGCAGCAGGCGTTAAAAATCTAGCCCAAATCGTCCAAAATCACGCTAAAGATAAAGAATTGCTCATTGTGGTTTCGGCCATGGGCAAAACAACCAACAAGCTCGAGGAACTTACTTGGGCTTTTGTAAAAGGCGATGAAAATACGCAACAGCTTTTTGAAGACATCAAGGTCTTTCACTTCAACATCATCAACGAACTGTTCGAAGACCATAAAAATCCAGTTTACAACGACGTAGCCAATACTTTTGTAGAAATTGAATGGCTTTTGGAAGAAGAAGCCAGTGATGGCCCCGATTACCTGTACGACCAGATCGTGTCGATTGGCGAATTGGTATCGACCAGAATAGTGGCCGCCTATTTGAACCAAGTAGGCTGTTTTAGCATTTGGACAGATGCGCGTGGCTACATCAAAACCGACAATACCTACCGCGAAGCCAATGTACTTTGGGATAAAACCGAACAGGAGATCCAAAAACACCTGCCTAGCTTTTTAGAACAGGGCATTGTGGTTACGCAAGGCTTTATTGGGGGCACCAGCGAAAATTTTACCAGTACTTTGGGCAGAGAAGGTTCCGACTATTCGGCCGCCATTTTCTGTGCCTGTTTAAACGCCGAATCGATGACAATATGGAAAGACGTGCCAGGTGTGTTGAACGCCGACCCTAAATGGTTCGACGAAACGGAAAAAATAGCCCAGCTTTCTTACCACGATGCCATCGAGCTTACCTATTACGGCGCCACGGTAATCCACCCAAAAACGATCAAACCTATCCAAAACAAGGGCATTCCCTTGTATGTACGTTCGTTTATCCAGCCAGAAGCCGAAGGAACAGCCATTACCACCACACAAACGCCTCTGCCAATACCTTCGTTTATTTTTAAGGTAAACCAAGTACTGATTTCCATCTTCCCGAAGGATTTTTCTTTCATTATCGAAGAGAACTTGAGCCACATTTTCGACGTATTGCACCGCAACCGGGTAAAAGTAAATACCATGCTCAACTCGGCCATCAGTTTTTCGGTTAGCGTTGACAACGATGAGCAGAAAATCAAACGGCTCATTGCCGACCTATCGGAAAGCTTTAAGGTAAAATACAACAGCGGACTCGAGCTGGTGACCATCCGTTACTATAACCAACAAACCATTGATCGTGTAACGGTTAATAAAGATGTACTTTTAGAAGTGAAAAGCCGCCATACCTGCCAAATGGTGATGAAGGATAAGGCTTGATATATTAAAAGTTCAAAGTTGAGGGTTCAAAGTTGAAGGTAGCAAGTTAAACGCCAGCTGTAAATTGAATTACGCCCATCACAATATGCAAAATGAACAAACATATCCTCGATAGCGAAGTTCAGGCCTACATCAGCAATAATCTCCAAGCCGATGTAAGCAAAATTGCGTTGCTAAAATCGCCTTTTGGCGAAGTGAGCTCGGCAGAATTGGCCGGACAGATTGCGGCGAAAAAAAAATCGGTACACAAGCTGCCAAGCTGGTATGCGCAAGAAGGAATTTATTATCCGCCACTGTTATCAATTGAGCAGTGTTCATCCGAAACCACTGCGCAATACAAAGCCCAATTGGCTCAAGGCCACTCCCTGCTAGACCTGACCGCCGGTTTTGGTGTTGACAGTTTCTTTTTTGCCCAAAAAACAGCAAAGGTTTACAGTTGCGAAATCAACCCGGAACTTTCGGCCATCAGCGCACATAATGCACAATTGTTAGGCGCCTACAACATGGAGTGTTTAGCTATTGATGGAATTGATTTCCTGAAAAGCACCACGCAACAATTCGATACCATATACCTCGACCCGGCCCGTCGGCACCAAAGCAGCAAGGTATTCAGGCTCAAAGACTGCACACCCGATGTAACCGAACATTTGGATTTGCTCCTGGCAAAAGCCAAACGCATCATCATCAAAACTGCTCCCCTGCTCGATATCACTGCCGGACTTGCCGAACTGAAAAACGTGAGCGAAATCCATATTGTAAGCGTAAAAAACGAATGCAAGGAATTGCTTTGGGTGATAGACCAAAATTTTACCGCCGATCCGCAGGTAATTTGCGCCACTTTAAACGACGAGCAAAAGATATTCGCCTTTCAACTCGGCGAACTCCATAAACCTATGGCCGTTGCCAGCTATCAACCATCCGCTTACCTTTACGAACCTGATGTAGCCCTGCTCAAAAGTGGTGCTTTTAACCTCATTGGCGCACGTTTTGGTTTGCATAAGTTGCATCAACATACTCAGTTATACGAAAGTGACTTGTTTTTACCAGAATTTCCGGGTCGTATTTTTAAGATCGAAAACCGACTTACCTTAAACGAACTGAAAAAAGAAAAAAACTTAGTGGGCAATGTTATTGTGAGGAATTTTCCTGAAAAGGCAGAAAACCTAGTCAAAAAATACAAAATCAAACCCAATCACGACCATTTTATTATCTTCACACAAACCCACGAAGGCAATTGGGCCATCAAAGCCAAGATTTTGCAACATTATTAGAAGTTCATTGGTTTATTGGTGCAATTAGCTATCTGCCACAGTAGGCTTCACCCTTTCTGGATGAGTAGGTTTTGATTTTTCAGCTTTAGTCTTTTGCTTTAAACCCATCTTCCCCCCTCATTCAACTTCCTCACTTTTAACACTTTTTAACAATCCTTTAACAAGTCGGCCATAACGGATAGGGTATTTTTGGTTAAACCTTAAACTAAACTCATGAAAACATTTAAACGCTTGAACAATGCCCTTGGCTTTGTCGTATTTGCGCTTGCCGCGCTAGCTTATTGGCTCTGTATGGAGCCTACGGTAAGCTTTTGGGACTGTGGCGAATTTATTTCGGCTTCTTTCAAGCTTCAAGTTGGCCACCAGCCTGGCGCACCCTTATTTTTAATGATCGGCAGAATGTTTTCGCTATTGGCGGCCGGCGATTTGAGCAAAGTAGCTTATTGGGTAAACCTAGTTTCGGTGCTCTCAAGCGCAGCTACTGTTATGTTCTTGTTCTGGAGCATCAATGCCATTGCCTTAAAAATCGTAAAAAAAGACACGACAACATTAAATACAACAGAATTATGGAGCATGATGGCCGCTGGTACTATTGGGGCATTAGCCTACGCTTTTTCAGATACATTTTGGTTTTCGGCCGTAGAATCTGAAGTTTATACCATTTCTACCCTCTGTACAGCCATTGTTTTTTGGGCCATCCTGAAATGGGAACAGCAAATGAACGACAAATGGATTTTGTTCATTGCGTACATGATTGGACTTTCTATCGGCATCCACTTATTGAGCTTGCTGGCCATTCCGGCAATCAGCCTGGTTTATTATTTCAGGAAACAAGACAAGCCTACCTTTTGGGGCATGGCAAAAGCCTTTTTAATTGGTTGTGTTTTGTTGGGGATTGTACAGTTTGGCGTTATCCAATATTTTGTGCTCTTCGCCTCTAAATTCGATATTCTATTTGTAAACAGTTTGGGCTTAGGCTTTGGTTCTGGCGCATTGGCTTTTGTAGCCTTATTCGCTTTGGCTTTGGGCTATGGCATTTATTACAGTATCAAAAAGAGATATTACCAGCTTAACTTAGGCTTGCTGAGCCTGGCTTTGGTGATATTCGGCTTTTGCTCTTACTTCATGATCATTATCCGCGCCAATGCCAAAACCGACATCAATCTTTCCAATCCTGATACTCCTGTTTCGCTGTTCGGTTATTTGAGCAGGCAGCAATACGAAGACAAGCCCTTATTGTACGGGCAGTTTTACAATTCAAAACCCGTAGAAACCAAAGAAACAGGCGTTACCTACCGCAAGGGCGACAAAACCTACGAAGAAAGCGGCAAAACCTACAAACGTGTTTACGACAATAATACTTTTTTGCCTCGTACCTATAGCGACAAACCAAGCCACGTGAATTTTTACCAGAGCTGGATGGGACTTGCCGATGGTCAAACCCCAACATTTTGGCAGAATTTAAGTTTCATGAACAGCTACCAGATGGGCTTTATGTACTGGCGTTATTTTGCCTGGAACTTTGTAGGCCGCCAAAACGATGAGCAGGGACAAGGCGCCATACACCAGGGCAACTGGCTCAGTGGCGTTAAACCAGTCGACGCCTTGCATTTGGGCAATCAGGATAAGCTGCCACCAAGCATTAAAGAAAATGCAGGCTACAACCTTTTTTATGGCTTGCCACTGGTATTGGGACTTTTAGGGATGGTTTACCTCTATCGCAACAACAAAAAAGACGGCTTGGTGGTTGCATTGCTATTCTTTTGTACCGGCTTGGCTATTATCCTTTACATTAACCAAGACCCTTTGCAGGTACGGGAGCGCGACTACGCCTATATCGGTTCGTTTTATGCCTTCGCCATTTTAATTGGCATGGGTGTATTGGCTGTGAAAGAACTGTTGGCACGTATTGCTTCGAACAAGGCAAGCTTGGCTATTGCCACTTTGGTGTGTATGCTGGCTGTGCCTGTGCTGATGGCTGCCCGTGGCTGGGACGACCACAACCGAAGTGGCAAAACTACCGCTTTAGACATGGCCAAAAACTACCTCAACAGCTGCGAACCTAATGCCATTTTGTTTACCAATGCCGATAACGATACCTATCCGCTTTGGTATGCGCAAGAGGTAGAGGGAATCCGCACCGATGTAAGGGTGATTTGCCTGCAATTTTTAGGTTCTGAGGCTTTTCTTGACCAAATGAAAAAACAGCAGCACCTTTCGGCCCCGTTGCCAATTAGCATGGTGCATAACCAATACAAGGAAGGGGTTAGAGATTACATGCCTTATGTAGATTATGGCATTAAAGACAGCGTTGAACTGGCCGATCTTCTGGCGGTGCTTACTTCAGACAACAAAGAAGACAAAGTGCAAATGAACGACGGCAGCTACGAAAACTTCCTGCCTACGCAAAAACTCAAGCTAAAAATAGATCCAGCCCAAATTCTGGCTACCCAAACCGTAGCCTTGGCCGACAAGGATAAAATTGCGCCTCAAATGGAATGGGAATTCAAGAAAAACTATGCCTTGAAAAGTGATTTGGCCATGTTCGATATCATTGTGCACAATCAATGGAAAAGACCAATTTACTTCGCCACATCGGTTTCAGACGACACTTACATCGGCCTAGACAAATACCTTTATATGGAAGGCTATGCCTACCGCTTGTTGCCTTTAAAGCCTAACCAAGATGCCGACAAGACCGAACAAACCAATAATCAATTGGCCTTTAAACATTACAAAAATTTTGAATTGGGAGGCTTTAAAAAAGCTAAGTACATCGATCCAGAAAGCAGAAGGGTATTGCAGGGCACTTGGACTTACGCCAATACTTTAAGTGCGAATTTAATCCACGAAAACAGCATTGCCCAAGCCAAGGAGGTCATCAACAAAAGCATAAAAGAGCTGCCGTTAAAGAATTACACCATTATGGATACGCTGAACAAGATTTCCCTGGTACAAAACCTCTACCTGGTTAACGACAATCAACGGGCTAGCCAAATCGCCAAAGAAACTACTGGATTTTTAGCGCAGGAGTTCGAATATATTCTTTCGTTGAAGCCTGAAGAGCAACGTGCCTTTATCAATGATATCAGACGAGGCATGTACGTATTGCAGAGCTTAGACAAAATTACGGAAGACCACAAACAAATAGACCTGAATAAAATGTTCAAACAGCAGCTCAAAGACTACGAAACCCGATTTACCAATAGCTTGAGCTAAAAACAAAAGCCTCCCGATGTAATATCGGGAGGCTTTGCTATGTAAAAATTTTTTAGACCAGATTAGACTTTTTTAACGTTTACAGCCTGTAAACCTTTTTTGCCTTCAGCGGTTTCAAATTCTACCTCATCATTCTCTTTAATCGCATCTATTCCTCCCACAACATCTTTAAAGTGAACAAAAATTTCTTTGTTTCCGTCATAGATGATAAATCCATAACCTTTTTGGGTATTAAACCACTTTACTTTTCCGGTACTCATAAAAATTGTGTAATTGTATAAGATGATTATTAAATAGTTACTGAATTAAAGTTAATTACAAAAAATTCAAAAAGAAATATTATTTGAAAATTACTTGTTAGGTTGGGGTGTAGTGCGCAAATAAGGCTTAATTACCTGATGGCCTTTCGGAAACTTGGCCGGAATATCCTCGGTTTTGATGCTGTTCATCACAATTACATCCTCGCCATCCTTCCAATCGGCAGGTGTGGCCACGCTATATTCGGCGGTAAGCTGCAAGGAATCGATAACCCGGAGCACTTCAGTAAAATTTCGTCCGGTTGAGGCCGGATAGGTAATCATCAGCTTTATTTTTTTGTCGGGCGAGATCACAAACAGCGAACGTACGGTCATCGTTTCCGAAGCATTGGGATGGATCATATCGTAGGCATCGGCAATTTTCCTGTCCTGATCGGCAATAATCGGAAAATCGACAATTGTATTTTGGGTTTCGTTAATGTCTTTGATCCAGCCTTGATGCGATTCGGCCGAGTCGACGCTCAAAGCCAGAACTTTCACGTTCCTTTTGTCAAATTCGGATTTTAAGACAGCTGTTCTGCCCAATTCGGTGGTACAAACCGGCGTATAATCGGCCGGGTGCGAAAACAGCACGCCCCAGCTGTCGCCCAGGTAATCGTAAAAGTCTATTTCTCCGATAGAAGTTATAGCTTTAAAGTCGGGCGCGGTATCTCCAATTCTTAAACTCATGGCTTTGGTTTTTAGGTTAAAAAATCAATTGTATGCGGTGAAGTTACTAAACTGAATTAAAACAATCCTCTTTGTTGTGTAATAAAATTTATGCGGGGCAGGCTGCTTTTCAGGTGCTTATTGAATTCTTGTATGGTATAATCTGCTATTAAAGGCGTGTCGGCCTCGTCGTGCTGGTGCAAAAAGAAATAGATGTTTTCCAGTCCCTGGTCTAGCCAACTCTTCAATCTTACCACCCACTCGTCTACCCTGGCCTTATCAGAATCCAGGTACGAACCGCCATTGCCCACAAATCTTACAAAAGCGTTTGGTGTGGGCAATTCCATGTGTACGCAGTCTCTCCGACCGCTGGCATCGGTAATGGCCGCCCCCTTGCCCAGCCTGGCTAACAGGCTAAACAATGCTTTTCTGGCTTCGCCCTTAAACCAATCGGGATGCCTTACTTCTACAAACACCTTTAAATCGGCTGGCAGTTTTTCGAGGTAACTGGCCAATACATTGATGTTGTTCGGACCGAAATTATCGCTTACCTGTAAAAAACAAGGGCCCAAGTATTGGCCAAAGGCGCTAATGGCCTTGATATACTCGTCGGTTAGGTAATCGGTATCCTTGAGGCGCTTGAGATGGGTAATGGTTCTCGAAAACTTGGGACAAAACATAAAGTCGCCATTGGTATTGGCCTTTACCTGTTCGGCCCACTTTAAGATCTGTTCTTCTTTGGGCAGGCTATAAAAAATGGCATTCAGTTCTATCGAATTAAAATGCTTGACATATTCACCCAGAAAATCGGCTTCTTTTGTTTTTTTGGGATAGATGAGCTCCTTCCACTCCTTTCGTCCCCATTTGGCACAGCCCACGTAGAACTGCGGATTGGCTACTGGCTTTAGTTTGGCCAAGGTTAAAAGGGTTTGTTCGCCATCGGGTGGCAAAGTAAAATCTATCGTATTGATCGCTTCTTCGGCAACTCTTCCAAATTCCATATGCTACTGAATTTAAAACAAAACCCCGAAAACTACCTAAAGTTTCGGGGTTTTCAAATTTTAATATTTTGGGACTGTTAATACACTTTGATCATGAAAACATAATCCTGTACTTTAGTAACCTGCCTATTCCGTTCAAGCCCCTGCAATGTGCTTCTTTTGCCATAGGCCACCCGGTTGCTCAACGAATCTTGGGGGATCGAATTCAACGCTTCCATGATATATTTAGATTTTACGGCAAAGGCTACATTTTCTGTTTTCTCTTCTTTGCCGTTAATTACCCCGACAATGTTTCCTTTATTATCTAACAAAGGACCACCACTGTTGCCTGGATTTACCGAAATAGCAACTTGGTAAGCTAAACTATCGCCATTCATGCCGGTTTTAGAGCTTACATAGCCATTGCCCAGTACGATATCATCTTTAGGATAGCCTATGGTATAAACCATTTCGCCAATAGCTGTACCTGATTTCTTAATGCTATAAGGTAAAATTCCCAGATTTCTGAACGAATTATCATTCACTTTTAAGACAGCAATATCATTAATAGGGTCTACATAAAACTTTCTTGCTTTGAATGATACGCCCTTATTATTTTGGATATAAATAGAATCTGCGCCTTTAATGACATGGTAATTCGTTAAAATAAAGCCATTGCTCGAAACGGCAAAGCCCGTACCTCCAAATTTAGCCGGCGTTCTATTCGTATGCTTTGCATCGCTGGTAATCACCCTGATGATATCGCCTTGAGATTTATCTAGTCTATCAATTCTTCTGTCAAGCAATTTGATATTTCCTTGTTGCTCCCTTTGTGCGTAGTAAGATAATAAAGTAACAGCAGCCAAAATCAAAAAAGAAGCGGCAACGGCAATAGCCGATCTGTTGTTTCGCCATATCCTTACCACGCGCGACGGATGAGGTTTAACTTTTTCGCTAATGGCGGCCACATCGATTTGGTCGTGCGCGGCATCCATTTGTTCTTTCAGCAACAAAATATTCGCATACTGCTTCATCGAATCCAAGAATACCTTATGGGCAACTACTTTATGGTCGACAATGGGGTCATTGCTTCTGAGTTGCTCAAAGGCCATACGCTCTTCGGGGGTTAGTTTGCCGTTGAGGTAATCTTCAATAATCGATTCTAATTCTATCTCGTTTCTCATTATATTATGGTTGAAAAAACAACTTTTTTAATCGTTGCAAACATTTATACTTCTGTGTCTTGGCATTATCCGTATTGGTATAGCCAAATTTTTCACAGATATCCTGCATAGACAGGTTATGGATATAAAAATCCTGGATAATTGTTTTGCAGGGTTCGCCCAGGCTTTCCAAGGCTACTTTCATCTTGTCGAACTGCATGTCTTTTTGCTCATGCTGCTCTACATCTTCATCTATGGCCAGTACGTCTTCAAAATCGGCAATGTTGTTGGTCTTCTTGCGCTGTTGCGTCAGCTTTTTTAACCAGATGCGCCGGCTTACCGAATACAAATAGGTTTTTAGCTTGCTGCTGAGCTCAAAATTGCCGTTCTTTATTTTATTATACAATACAATGATGGCTTCCTGGTATACGTCTTTTGCATCGTCTTCATCGCCATTATTGTTCAGAATAAACTGAAGCACCATCGGGAAATAGCCCGCGTACAACTTATTTAGCGCTTCTTCTGAGTTGTTGAGTATACCTAATACTACTTCTCTATCTGTTGGAACTGAACTGCTTAACTTAATACTCACCAATTAATACATTTAAACGTGAATGGTAACCCAATGATAGCCAAAAAAATTATTTTTTGTGGCAAGGTAGCGATCTTCTTTGTCAGACCTATCAACATTTACACTACCTAGCGCCAAGCCTTAATACCAAATTAAGGCAATGGTAACCTGCTAAAAAAATAAAAATATTTTCGGGGTCACCTTTTAAAATTCCGTGCATTAACGATAAAACCTATTCATCAATTTAAACGAAAACAATATGAAAAATGCATTCAAATTTGGCTTTATGGCTTTGGTATTAAGCGTATCGGTAATCGCTTGCGATTTTGGCAAACCTAAAAACGGAGCTCAAAATTTAAAAGACGGTACCGCTATCGACTCGCCTAAAGTGGATTCTTTAAAAGCAGACACCCTTAAAAACCCTATTGATACTACAAAAAAGACCGAAAAAAAATAATTTAACTTTTTTTTACATTTGCAGGGTTACCTTTTTACCTTTGCGGTATTAAGAGTAAAATTAATTAATTATTTAAACAGAAAATTAAAATGAAAAACTTATTCAAATTCGGTTTCTTAGCATTAGCTTTATCTTTATCAGTAGTTGCTTGTAACTCAGAGAAAAAAGAAACTGCTGCTGATTCAACTGCTATCGATTCAGCTAACGCTGCTGTAGATTCAGCTAAAGCTGCTGTTGACACTGCTAAAGCTGCTGTTGACACTGCTAAAAAAGCTGCTGATTCAGTTAAAGAAGCTGCTAAACACTAGTCAATAGTTTTTAAACGCATAAAAAAGCCGAGGAAATTTTCTTCGGCTTTTTTGATTCTAGGTATTTTGCAATATTTAGCCTATCAAAAATGCCTGATAAATGCTACCTTTGCGGCTGTATCAATTTTCCTTTCAAATGAATTTATCTCCGCTCCAGGCCATCTCTCCAATTGATGGGCGCTACAGAAAAACAACCGACAAACTGGCTGCATATTTCTCTGAGTCTGCCCTGATCAAATACCGTGTTTTTGTAGAGATAGAATATTTTATTGCTTTGTGCGAAGCTAAAATTCCTGGACTGGAACAATTCGACGCCACGCTTTTTCCGAAGCTGCGTGCCATCCACCAACAATTTACCGATACCGATGCGCAAACGGTTAAAGACACTGAAAGCATTACCAACCATGATGTCAAAGCGGTTGAATACTTTATCAAAACCAAATTCGACGAATTGGGCCTGCAAGCCTACAAGGAATTTATCCACTTTGGCTTAACCTCACAGGACGTAAACAATACAGCTATTCCTTACAGCTTTAAAATAGCTTTGGAGGAAGCTTATTTCCCGGCGCTCACCGAGCTTATCCAAAAAATCAGCGACTTGGCCAAAGAATGGGCCAATGTTCCCTTGCTGGCGCATACACACGGCCAACCGGCCTCTCCTACCAAACTGGGCAAGGAGTTTATGGTTTTTGCCGAACGTTTAAACATACAGTTCCAAACGTTGAAAGCCATTCCGCACAGTGCCAAATTTGGTGGCGCGACGGGCAATTTTAATGCACACCATATCGCTTATCCTCAAACCAATTGGGTTGATTTTTCGAACAACTTCGTTAACCAGATCTTAGGCTTGAACCGTGCGCAATACACTACACAAATTGAACATTACGATCAGTTTGCTGCGCAATGCGATGCGCTGAAACGGATCAACAACATTATTATTGACCTGGACCGCGATATCTGGGCCTACATCTCTAAAAATTATTTCAAGCAAAAAATCAAAGCTGGCGAGGTGGGTTCATCGGCTATGCCCCATAAGGTAAACCCTATCGATTTTGAAAATGCCGAAGGCAATGCCGGCGTGGCTAATGCCTTGTTTGAGTTCTTTGCCGCCAAGTTGCCTATTTCCCGTCTGCAACGCGATTTAACCGATTCGACCGTGCTCAGAAATATGGGCGTTCCGATGGCGCATACCCTCATTGCCATCAGCTCTACGCTAAAAGGACTGAACAAAATCTTATTGAACAACGAAGCGATTGCGGCCGATCTGGAAAACAATTGGGCTGTTGTAGCCGAAGCCATCCAAACCGTATTGAGAAGAGAGGCTTATCCAAATCCTTACGAGGCATTGAAGGCACTCACCAGGACCAACCAAAAAATTACTGCCGAAACCATGGCTGCATTTATCGACGAACTTGAAGTAAACGATACGATTAAGGCCGAACTGAAGCAGATTACGCCGTTTAATTATACTGGAATATTTTAAGGCAGAAGGTTGGAGGCGAAGAATAGACGATTTCTTTATAAATCGTGCTAAATTGCTTAAATTGACCTAAAACAGACAACAGTCTAGTTGCATTTGATTTATTTTTGTAATCTAAATTCATCAGACAATGACAATCAACGTATATACCGAGCAGACCCCGAACCCAGCTACCATGAAGTTTATGGTCAATAAACTTTTGATTAATGGCAGCGAGGATTTTGCAACAAAAGAAAGCGCTGAACACTCTCCTTTTGCCAAAGAACTGTTTAAATTCAACTTTGTTAACGGCGTATTCTTTGCCAGCAACTTTGTAACCATTACCAAAACAGACGATGCAGATTGGAGCGATATCGAAGCGATTTTAAAAGAGTTTGTGAAAGGTGCAGTTGAAGCTGAACTGAAAATCAAGGAAAACACGGCTGAAGAAGCTCCAAATTTTGAAGGCAGCGATATCGAAATCAAAATCCAACAGATTCTGCACGACTATGTTCGTCCGGCGGTTGAGCAAGACGGTGGTGCCATCAGCTACAAATCTTTCGACGAGGGCGTGGTAACTGTAGAACTGAGGGGTTCTTGCAGCGGCTGTCCATCATCTACCATTACCTTAAAATCGGGCATTCAAAACCTGTTGCAACGCATGGTTCCCGAAGTGAAGGAAGTGGTTTCTGAAGCATTATAAAAGAATAACTGCTATTGTTTAATGTCGGTGGTCTGCTTAATTGCTAAACTACTCCCTACCAAACGATCGCTAGAAATAAAAAAGGCCCGGTATCGGGCCTTTTTCTTTACTGATGCTTTTTGAGAATTTCCTTGATTTTTGTATCCAAATCTAGTTTGTCTGTATCTTTAAAGGCTTTGCCGATTTGGTAAATCTTATTGGTTTGATCGAAACGATATAAACTATAGTAATTTTCTCCCGATAGGCCATAGCCCACAATAACCTTATGCTTTTGATCGTAACTGGGATTAGCGATATTATCGAAGCCCTTCACTTTGGTAAGCGTATGTTTTTTGGGGTCGACCAGGTACAACAAATAATAAGAATTTCCACCACGACCTCCGGTCCCGGTAAAAAGAATCACATCTTTTATCCCATCATTATTATAATCTACATATTCGTAATTATTTGCTATTTTGGTGGTAAACAGACGCTCTTTCCAATAAACAACATCTATACTTCCGTTTTTCTTGCAGAAATAGATCGTCGTGTTGTCTTCATGAAGAGGAGCATCGCTATTATATTGTATGGCTAGGACATAATTTTTATCGGCAAATGGATAAATATATTGCCAATTGTTTTGAGAATGTCCCAATAACCGCTGCTGGCCATGGGTGAAGAAAACGCAGCCCACCGTAAGACAAATCAAAATGATAATGGTCCTGCCCATATCGATCAGATTAAAATCAGAAGTACTTCTTGATTGTACTCAATATTTCGTCGGTAACCTGTCCATTGGTAGCCAGTACTTCGCGGGTTTCGAAAATTTCTTCGCCTCCCGAAAAATTAAGGATGGTTCCTCCGGCCTGCTGCACAATAAAGGCTCCGGCCGCTACATCGTACGAATTGAGGTTATATTCGAAATACGCATCGAAACGGCCACAGGCCACATAGGCCAAATCGACCGCGGCAGAGCCGATGCGCCTTAAACCATGGCATTGCTGCATCATTTCGGTAAAAAGCTGTATATATTGCGGCTGTTTGTCGAATTGGTAATACGGAAAGCCGGTAGCCAACAAGCATTTAGACAGGTTGTTGTTTTGCGAAACCCGGATAGGCTTGTTGTTGAGGTAGGCGCCTCCACCTCGATAAGCAGCAAACATTTCGCCCCTATTAATTTCGTAAACCACGCCAATTACCGGCTGGTCGTTTTCGTAAAGGGCAATGCTAATGGAATAGGTGGGTATGCCATGGATAAAATTGGTGGTTCCATCCAGCGGATCGATAATCCAGGTATAGGTTTGGCCTTTAACATTTTCGGTCTCTTCTTCGGTGATGAAGCCTGCTTCGGGCAAAATTTTAGTCAGGTTTTTTACAATCTGCTTTTCTGCGTTTTTATCTACATAAGATACCAAATCGTTGAGGCCTTTGTACTCTATTGCATTGGCATCGAAAGACATGGCTTCCTTACGAATAAAATTACCCGTTAAGCGGGTAACCGCTATCACTTTCGAGCATAATAATTCGTAATTCATGTTTAGTAGCTTTTGAGTTTCTCTCTGTTTTTGTTCGAATAAATGACGAGTGCCAATCCGCCAATAAACAATAGCGACGAGATGAGCTCTGCCTGGGTAAATGGAACTCCGGCTACGACATATTTAGAATTTACCCGGATCAATTCGATAAAGAAGCGTTCTACCCCGGTTAGCATCAGGTAAATTCCAAACATCATGCCCGGCGATTTGAGCTGCTTGCGGATTTTCCAAAGGAAAAGAAAGATCAAAAAAGCCACAATCACTTCATAAATAGGTGTTGGGTAAACCGGATTGGCCAATTCGTTGCAATAACGGCCAACGCAACCGGCAATAGGGTCGCCTTCTCTGGCTACATTATTGGGATAAGTATAGGCCCATAACCAATCTGGCAACCAAGTAAAAGGTTTAGGATGTAAATTTACAATACCCCAATCGCCATCGCCAGCCAAATGGCAACCAATACGGCCAACGCTATAGGCCAGCATCATACCTGGCCCACCGATATCGAGCATATGCAAGGGCTTGATGCCGTTTTTGCGCGCAATATACAGTACGGCCGCCCCGCCACAAATCAGTCCGCCATAAAAAGTAAGTCCGGTAAAGGCAAACAAACCACCCAGCGGATCTTGTACAAAAGTATCCCAATGCTCCAGGTTATCGAAAATTTTGGCACCCAAAAAGCCCCAAATTGCTGCCCAAACTACCATATTGCTCATCAGTTCATAAGGATGTACAACCACATCAACCTCTTTGGGCTGTGGCAATTTTGCGGCGTCTTTCTCTTTATAGGCCCAATATATAAATACGGCTGCCAAAATAAGACCGCCCAACATGTTGCCTTTGGCAGAAAGTAGTACGCCCTGCTGATCGTCTACAAAAACCTTATAATTAAGTATGGCATAAAGTACCTTATAGCCGATAATGAAACCAAAAATACCATTTGTAATCAGCTCCAGTGCAGAAGCCGGCTTGCCAACAGTTACCCTTTTTTTAATCGGATGAATAACGCCCAGGGCTTCTTTTCTCTTGAATTCTTTGGTAAATGCCCAATAAGCAGCCACAAAAGCCAAGGCTACAAAAACGCCAAAAGTATTAAATGGCAAGGGCAGATTAATGCCAAAAAGATAGGATAAAAAATGGGAAACGGTAGGAAACATATATCAAATGTTGTTTAGGCGAAGATAGGAAAAAGTTGCTAGTTTTAGTCGGGAAGTTGGAAGTCTATAGTCTGTGGGGCGAAGTACAAAAGCCCAAAGCCCGTTGGCCAGTTTATAGCTGGAAGAGCGCAGGGATGAGTGCGTTAGTGGCTATGCACCAAGGTTTCGGCTTCTTCCACGTCTACTTCGCCATCGGCAGACAAACCAAGCAATTTAACGTTCTTAAGTTCGTTAACCATTACTGGATCGTATTTGGCCCTCACTTTTACATAGTTTTTGGTAAAGCCATGCATAAATCCATTTTTCTGGTCATCTTCAAAAAGCACTTGTCCAATTGCGCCTACCTGCGATTCGTAGAAAGCCCTTCTTTTTTTGTCGGAAAGGATATGCAGCATTTTGTTGCGTTCGAAACGGGTACTGCCGGCTACTTTGCCTTTCATGGCAGCGGCTTCGGTTTGCTCGCGTTCTGAATAGGTGAAAACATGGAGGTAAGAAACGTCTAATCCATTCAAAAACTGGTAGGTATCTAAGAAATCTTCCTGTGTTTCGCCTGGAAAGCCCACAATGACGTCAACACCTATGCAGCAATTGGGCATTACTTCCTTAATTTTGGCTACTCTTTCGGTATAAAGCTCGCGTTGGTAGCGTCTTTTCATCAGGCCCAAAATTTTATTAGAGCCCGATTGCAACGGGATATGGAAATGTGGCACAAAACGCTTAGATGTAGCCACGAACTCGATAATTTCATTGCTCAACAAATTCGGCTCGATAGAAGAAATACGAATACGCTCGATGCCTTCTACTTCGTCTAAAGCTTTGACCAGATCGAAGAAGCGGTCTTCTCTTTTGCCTTCCCTGATGCCAAAATCGCCCAGGTTAACGCCAGTAAGCACAATTTCTTTTACGCCGCTTTGTGCAATCTGCTGTGCACGGTTCACCACGTTTGCAATGGTATCGCTCCGGCTGCCCCCACGTGCCAATGGAATGGTACAATAGGTACAAGGGTAGCCGCAGCCATCCTGAACTTTGAGGAAGGTACGGGTACGATCGCCAATAGAATAGGCCGCTATAAAATTATGGTTAACTTTTTCAATTGGCTGCTGGTGAACAACAGCTTTTGGTTTTTTGGTCAAATCGGTAATAAACTCCACGATCCTGAATTTCTCGGCAGCGCCCAAAACCATATCAACGCCTTCTATTTCGGCAATCTCTGTAGGCTTTAACTGGGCATAGCAGCCTACAATGGCTGTCTCTTATACACATCTAAAAGGGGGGGGGGGGGGGGGGGGGGGGGGGGGGGGGGGGGGGGGGGGGGGGGGGGGG
>NZ_JAELUC010000069.1 GCF_016429155.1 Pedobacter sp. ASV12
CCCCCCCCCCCCCCCCCCCCCCCCCCCCCCCCCCCCCCCCCCCCCCCCCCCCCTTTTAGATGTGTATAAGAGACAGTGCCAAACCAATTCCACGACTCGCACCAGTTATTAATATTTTCTTCAGCAGCATTGAAACGTTAACTTTTTAACCAAAGGTAATGCTTTTAACCTGAGGCCTATAACATTTTGAATAAAATCATGTACTCAAAATGTTATTTCACATAATTAATCGATTGAAATTCAAATATTTAACAAAATAAGCACGATGCTTATATGAGCTAAAGTTAGCGATTTATTGCATAGTTGACGAATTTACAATAATTGAAAACGATTAAAAACTTCCTTATAGGCAAACGTACAACAAACCTTTCAAGAAAGCGCCGGCTACAACAATCAGGATAAACAATAACACTGTGATGCGGACAAATAAAGATGCTTTTCTTGAATGGTTAAACTCCAAAATATTTGCATTTAGTAGACTAAAAAAAGGTGTATTTTACAGCCATTGACCATGATTTCAGTGCTATTCTTCTTGGCTTGTCCACCAATAAACGAACGGAAATACAATAATTTTTGTTTATAATTGTTAAACTTAAAACGACATTATCGACATGAAACACAGGTTACTTTCTCTTGCTGCCGTCCTCATTTTAAGCTCAACTATCCCAAACCTGTGGGCGCAGGCACCTGCAACGGCCCAACAAGCACCTGCAAAAACGCAGGCTACTGCCGCCAAAACGCCTCTGCAAACGACTAAACCGGCACCTAGCTATACCCGGATAGATACGGCAAAAAATACAGACCCCAGTTTACATGGCCAATACCAGTTCATGCTATCGAGATCAAAATCGCTGAACGGCTATAAACTGATCAATCCCTATCGTTTAAGTACCCTATGGCAAAGTGTAAGCGATACCCTCCGCAAGGAGCGCGTGGAACTGAATAAAGCCAAGAGCAAAATTGCCGAGCAGGCCAAAACCATCAACAGCCTCCAAACCGACATCAACGGCAAGGAAACTTCGCTAAACAATGCAGATGCCAAAGTAAACGAAATCAATTTCCTTGGCATTTCCTTTACTAAAAGTACCTATAATATTATCGTATGGTCTATTATCGCAATCTTGGCCATTGCGCTGTTTGTGGTGATTGCCCGATCTACGAAAAACATTTTGGAAGCCAAGCACCGCACCCAGCTTTACGACGAGGTTTCGGCCGAGTACCAGGCCTATAAGGCCAAGGCAAGCGAAAAGGAGCGCAAATTAGCGCGCGAGTTACAGGATGAGCGCAACGCGATGGAAGAGCTCAAATCGAGAGGCAAATTATAGGCTGTACATTTAATCCACCTTACTTTAATTTCGACACAAATTCCAACACCTCGTCTGTCTTGGTGGCAGGATTATCCTTAACCGTATAGTTTGGCCATACCGGACCAGCATCCTTGGCATTGCCATTGGCCCGAACAAACTGCTTGGTCGAAGTAGAAAAAGTAAAACCCGTATAAGGCAGCTTCAGGTAAATCAGTTCGCCATAATCATTGGCAGGTTCTCCCGTAGCCTCGCCAACCAGGGTAGCCAAATGATAATCCTGGATGGCATTGGCCAGCATGTTGGCGCTCGAAAAGGTTTTTGGACCTATCAGCACCAATACCGCACCCTTGTAAAGCAAATCATTGTGCATTGGCGGTTGAGGCTTTGCCGCGCTGCTTTTCAAAACCGAGCCGTTTCTTGCTTCAAAATAGTAAGGCATTTCTTTCGCCCCTTCTCCTTTCATTCGTTCGTTAAGCTGCTCTTTATAGGTTTGGCTCACTTTCCATCTTACACCGCCAGTCATCCTGAAAGGCTTTTCGGTGATATAGCCCAGCAACATTTCGCCCAAGGCCGAGTTGCCGCCACCATTTAAGCGAAGGTCAATGATCAATCGTTTAGGTGCTTGCTGCTTGATTTGCCTGAAAGCAGAATCCAGGAAGGACTTAAATAGCTCTGGCTTGGCGTTAAGCGAATTGATTTTTAGATATACATCGCCATCGGCCAATAGATCATAGGCATATTCTGTTTTTTTGGGTGCTTTTGGCAAACGGCCTAGCTTCTCGCGCAGACTAAGCAAGGATATCGGGTTCAAGATAGCCTCCATGGTCTTGCCTTCGTGCAAATACACAAGCCGGTAAGGCCCCTTAATGCCATAAATATCCAGGTAGGCAAGCATGTCTCGGCATACGTCAACTGCGCGCCACGATTGAAGGCCACCCATGTGCCGGCTTAGGATGTCGATCAGTTTAGGTGCCGGTATACCATTGATGCTTTCAACCTTATCGCCTACAACAAGCTTGCTCTCGGCCGAAGCATCGGCCCGCACAACCAGGTACCTGCCATCAAATTCACTAAAAGCTACCGGGAACAAAATATTGCCATTCGCCTTGATTTCGACAAGCAGCTCTTCCGGCAGGTTAAGGCTGCTATGGCCTTCGTTCAGCGAGCCCACTAATGGCGCTATGAGCGGCCAGGCCTGCAAAGGGGTCATCCCATCGTGCAACAAATTGGACAAGCTATCCCTAAGCTTCCGATACTTTTCCTTACTGATGCTATGATACATATTGGGATGCACCTCATTGGTGGTAGCCACAAGATAGTCTATATCGCTGAGCAACTGCCGTTTGCTCAAACGTTTCTCGGATTTAGCCGTATCTATTCCGCTGGCAAACAAATTGGTACAGCAGACCAGCATGAGCAGGCAAGTGAAGAAATGTTTCATAACAAGATGACGATAAGTTGCTGTTTAAAGCAGCAATAGTCGCTATTTTTTTTGCTCGCGAAGAAAAAAGCTCTATTTTTTTACATTTATTACGAAATTTTCGTAATTAAAATTTAGTTTAATAAATTCACTATGAAGCAATTGGCTATAACCAAAAGCTTAACCAACCATTTATCAAACTCAACAACAAACAATGGAAAAAACAAACGAAAATGGCTTAAGCCTCAGGAAAGGCGAACAGCTAGACCGGAAGCAACTGAAAAATGTATTGGGTGGTGGACCGGGTGGCCCTGCAGGCCCAGGATGCCTCGAGTGCATCGTGTGGGGCGTAGTAAAGGAATCGACTTGGTACGAGGCCTGCGGTTCGATGTTTATTGACGATTATTGCAAGCAAAAGTATGGAATGGATGCCACCGCCCGCTGCTCACGCGAATGCAGCAAAATAGACCATTTAGACAATGGTGATGATCCGGGGCCTATACAACCTTAAGAAAACCCAAACCATTGCTCAAGAAAAAGCCCCGAAAATTTCGGGGCTTTTTCTTGAGCTATAAAATCGTTAAACTTTGATTTCTACTTCAACACCGCTAGGCAATTCAAGTTTCATTAAAGCATCTACGGTTTTAGAGTTAGAGCTATAAATATCCAAAAGACGTTTATAGGCGCACAACTGAAACTGCTCACGTGCTTTTTTGTTCACGTGTGGTGAACGCAAAACAGTAAACACTTTTTTCTCTGTTGGCAACGGAATAGGTCCGCTAACTACTGCTCCTGTAGGCTTTACAGTTTTTACGATTTTCTCGGCAGACTTGTCTACCAAGTTGTAATCGTAAGATTTTAATTTGATTCTGATTCTTTGGCTCATGTTTTTATTAAATTAAGACCTGTGTTAGAGCTATTTATAACAAAGGCCGGGTTTATCTTTCGTAAGTGTAGTACGTATAGCGCAGTGCGAATTTCGTCGCTATACGCTATACGCCTATCTCTATACTTAATTAGTCGTTAGACTTTACTTTACCTTTTGATTTGGCAATTACCTCATCTTGTACGTTACGAGGCGCAGCTTCATAATGGTCAAATTCCATGGTTGAAGTTGCACGGCCCGAAGTAATGGTACGCAATTGGGTTACATAACCAAACATTTCAGAAAGTGGAACCAAGGCTTTGATCACCTGGGCACCGTTACGGGTGTCCATACCTTGCAGTTGGCCACGACGACGGTTCAAATCGCCCATTACATCACCCATGTTTTCTTCTGGAGTTAACACCTCGATTTTCATGATTGGCTCCATCAATACCGGCTTACATTTTGGCAATGCTTCGCGGAAGGCCTGACGTGCAGCGATCTCAAATGACAAGGCATCTGAATCGACCGCGTGGAATGAACCATCAATCAAACGAACTTTCATATCTGGCAATGGGAAACCTGCCAAAACACCGTTCGACATGGCTGCTGCAAAACCTTTCTCTACCGAAGGGATAAACTCACGAGGAATTGAACCACCTACGATTTCGTTTACGAATTGCAAGCCGCCTTTTTCGTAATCGGCATCAATTGGAGAGATTACTACTTGGATATCGGCAAACTTACCACGACCACCAGTTTGTTTTTTGTAGGTTTCGCGGTGTTGGGTAGTACCAGTGATAGCCTCTTTGTAAGCTACTTGTGGTGCACCTTGGTTTACTTCTACCTTGAACTCGCGTTTTAAACGGTCGATCAAGATATCCAAGTGAAGCTCGCCCATACCTGAAATTACGGTTTGGCCAGTCTCTTCATCTGTTTGAACTTTGAAAGTTGGATCTTCTTCGGCCAATTTGCCCAAAGCCATACCCAATTTATCCACGTCGGCCTGAGTTTTAGGCTCGATAGCCAAACCGATAACCGGGTCAGGGAAGTTCATCGATTCCAAAACGATAGGGTTTTTCTCATCGCAAAGGGTATCGCCAGTTTTGATATCTTTAAAGCCTACTACCGCCGCAATATCACCCGCACCTACGTTAGGAATAGGGTTTTGCTTGTTGGCGTGCATTTGGAAGATACGAGAAATACGTTCTTTGCTTTCTGAACGGGTATTGTATACGTAAGAACCAGCTTCCAGGTTACCCGAGTAAACACGGATAAAGCACAAACGGCCTACGAATGGGTCGGTTGCGATTTTGAAAGCCAATGCAGAGAAAGGCTCTTTTACATCTGGTTTCAACAATACTTCTGCACCTGTATCAGGGTTAGTACCTTGAACACCTTCTGAATCAAGAGGTGAAGGCAATAGCTCCATTACATAGTCTAACATGGTTTGTACACCTTTGTTTTTGAAAGACGAACCGCAAACCATAGGAACGATTTTAGCATCCAATACCGCTTGACGCAAGGCATCCAATACTTCGCGCTCGGTGATGGTTTCTGGGGCTTCGAAGAATTTCTCCATCAAAGTCTCATCGTACTCCGCTACCGATTCCAACAATTTCTCTCTCCACTCGGCTACTTCTTCCACCATATCGTCAGGAATTGGAACTTCAGTAAAGGTCATGCCTTTATCGTGCTCGTTCCAAACGATACCACGGTTGTTGATCAAATCAACTACACCTTTAAATTGGTCTTCGGCACCGATTGGCAACTGCAAAGGAACGGCGTTAGAACCCAACATATCCTTCACTTGTTTTACCACTTTAAGGAAGTCGGCACCAGAACGGTCCATTTTGTTAACGAAACCGATACGGGCTACGTTATAGTTGTTGGCCAAGCGCCAGTTGGTTTCTGATTGAGGCTCAACACCGTCAACGGCAGAAAACAAGAACACCAAACCATCCAATACGCGCAAAGAACGGTTTACCTCTACGGTAAAATCCACGTGTCCTGGGGTATCGATAATGTTGATGTGGTATTTGTGGCCTCTGTAGTTCCAGTTTACGGTAGTAGCCGCAGAAGTGATGGTGATTCCGCGCTCGGCCTCTTGCACCATCCAGTCCATTGTAGAAGCACCTTCGTGTACCTCGCCAATTTTGTGGTTTACACCTGCATAATAAAGGATACGCTCTGTTGTAGTGGTTTTACCCGCATCAATGTGAGCAGCAATCCCGATATTTCTTGTGAATTTTAAATCTCTTGACATATTTTTTAATTAAAGAATGATAGAAGTAAGTGAATGATTGAATGCAGTAAAAACCACTCAATCATCCAGAATTCTATCATTCAATCATTTTATAATTAAAATCTAAAGTGTGAGAACGCTTTGTTAGCCTCAGCCATTTTGTGCGTATCTTCTTTCTTTTTAACGGCTGCGCCTTCGCCTTTAGCGGCCGAAACGATTTCGCCTGCTAATTTTTCTTTCATGGTTTTTTCGCCACGTTTGCGAGCGTAAGAGATCAACCATTTCATGCCCAAGGCAATTTTGCGGTCTGGTCTTACTTCGGTTGGCACCTGGAAGTTGGCACCACCTACACGGCGAGATTTAACCTCTACCGAAGGCATTACATTGCTCAAAGCACGTTTCCATACTTCTAAACCATTTTCGCCGGCTTTTTTCTCAGCTAATTCTACGGCATCGTAAAAAATAGAGTAAGCGATAGATTTCTTACCGTCGAACATCATGTTGTTTACGAATCTTGTTACCTGAACATCGTTGAATTTAGGATCAGGAAGAATAATTCTCTTTTTTGGTTTCGATTTTCTCATTGCTGTTTCCTCCTAATTATTTCTTTTTACCTTTTGTTGGTGCTGCAGCGGCTTGTCCTGGTTTAGGGCGCTTAGTACCATATTTACTACGACGTTGGTTACGGCCAGCTACACCTGAGGTATCTAATGCACCGCGGATGATGTGGTAACGTACACCTGGTAAATCCTTAACACGACCACCACGGATCAAAACGATCGAGTGCTCTTGCAAGTTGTGGCCTTCTCCTGGAATGTAGGCATTCACCTCTTTACCATTGGTTAAACGTACACGGGCTACTTTACGCATTGCTGAGTTTGGTTTTTTAGGGGTAGTCGTATATACACGTGTACATACACCTCTTCGCTGTGGACAGCTGTCCAACGCCGGAGACTTACTCTTGAACTCCAGTGCTACTCTACCTTTTCTAACTAATTGTTGAATGGTTGGCATTTTCTGCTTTTTGTGTTTTTGTTTTTTATTTTAAATACCTCATGGCCAGTTGATAACTAGGCTACATTAAGGGATTGCAAAAGTAGAAACTTATTTTGTGATAATCAAGGCTTTGCACGAGTTTTTTAATTTAAGTAGGATTCCTTAATTTTTGGGTAACCCGGCAGGCAGTTCTGTCGGGAAACCCATGGCCTATACTCCATCGCCAATGGCCAGTAGTTGATAGCTGACGGGGAATAGGATTTGGGGTGCGGTTGAAAATCCAGCAGTTCAACAGCTTCCGGTTGGCTATTCAACAATTGAAAAGTTTAGCAGTAAACACATCAAAGTTGGCAGTTGGCAATCAACAATGCAGCCATTAACCAGTAAGCTAACCTGCCAATGATCTTTGATCCAAAAAGCCATGCCAATACGTTTCGGCCGGAGCAGCCCGCTAGCCACTTTACTCCGTGTCCGCTTTTATCGGGTTTATTCAGGTTGGCTACTGCGCCTATCGGGAAGCCTATTCAACCATCCAACAGCCAAACAGCTTCTTCATTAACTGTCCAACAATTAGGCAATCGAATCATAAAAAATGACAGATTAACTCAGAAATTAACGAACTTGCCTCCATCAATTTTAACACATGACCAAAAAACGAATTTATCTTATCACCCTACTCGTTATACTGGCCTTCACCGCCGTTGAAGAACTTTGGCTCAGGCCTTATTTATTCAAAACCCACCGGATGGCTTTTGGCATTGCAGGCTCCTTCCCTAATTTTTTGGCACCAATTATTCTGTTGTTCGGCACCTTGGTTTTGGTACCGCATCGGGCAAATAGGCTGTTGGCAATCGTAGTTGCGTTTGTGGTGGGCCTAGTGGTTTATGAATTTGCCCAGCCCTATATAGAAGGTCGGGTTTTTGATGTCAACGATATTACGGCGTCTGTTTTAGGCGGCGTGGTTGGTTACGCTTGGGTAATGGCCATTAATAAATTAACGTCAATTAAAGAGGAATAGTCAGGAGTTATTAGTTGGCAGTTCTCAGTTTGCAATTCAACAGTTCAGCAATTCCTTTGTCCGAAGGGGTGGTTCAGCTAACGAGCTAATCCGCTAATCAGCCAATGAACTATTGAACTAATGAACCAATAATTCTATTTACAATCTTTAAAGGTCTCACTGATGGCTTTCAGCTTCGCAACCGCAGCCTTTAATGATTCTGGCGCATTGCCATATTCGAAAGTAATTTTGTATTCCTTCCCATTCGATTTGAAAGCCACCCACTCGGCACCCCCATCGGCACAATCGGGACAACCAATTACTTTTGGCAATTTGTAAACTGCGTCGGCATTCAAGAGCTTTCTGATTTCATTTACCTCGCTTTCGCTAACCGAGCTGTTGCATGTTTTGGTGGCTGTAGGATCTCCGTTTTTTTGACGGGCCATCGTGGTCTTGTTGCCGCTAATCGAGAGTTCATTGTGGCAATAGCCTGCACACATGCCAAAGGATGTTCCATAGCTGATATTATCCACATTTTCGAAGCCTTTCTTTTCGCAAGAAGAAAATGCGAAGGCTAAAATGCCTACAAATGCAAGGATTAAAGATTTTTTCATGAGTTTGGTTTTAAAGTAAACTTAATTCTAATACGTAAGCAAGCTCAAAAACGCTACAGCTTTAAGAGAATATGTAAATCAGTTCTTCTTGAAAAACCACAACACCAAATCATCAACTAAAACTTCAGGGTACCTTTAGTCCATTCATTTAAAGTCGTTTCAGCAGTAAGTGAATGAATACCTGTACCTTGAGCGATTTCTTCAAGTATTTTCATACTTTCCTTTTCACGAATTGGCAATAGATAATATGCTGCCCAAAGCCTTACACCTACAAAATGATTATTTAAACAAATATCTAGGATTTCTAAAGCATTGTTCTTTTTAAGAAAGTCTATTGCCTTCTTTATTTCTTTATAACATTTATTACCAACTTTATAGTTTCCTTGCTCTGTTGCTTCTGCTTGTTCGATTGAAGCCCTTTCAAAAATTTCTAGCGCAACTTCATTATCTTTGATTCTTATCATTATTTTATTGTTAAGGTTGCCAGCCAAATTGCTTTAAAGTTTTAATGCCAAAATCATATTGCTCCTGAAACCCTTTACCGCTAAGCCATTGTCTAACTGTTTGACCTCCCGTAAATGTTTGTTTTGAAGAATAATAACCAGAAACCTTGGCATGAATAGATTCAGTTCCGTGCTCAAGCCCCACAAGATTTCCTGTATTATGAATTGCTTGATTACCAAAATTAGCAATATTATCTGGTGTTTGTTCTACAATATGACTCCATGCTTGCCCTCCTGCTTTCCCATAAGCTTTTAAACGACGAAAAGGGATCGAAGCTTTCATTAATATACTTTGGCCTTAGATGATGAGCGGTTGTTTCGACTATTTTCTTTTCAACGGTCTTAACCGATTCTTCAGCTACCTCCTTGACTGCTTCTTTCACAATCTGTGTTCAGGCGCCTTTATAGCAGATGCGGCCAGCATCATTTCTCCACCGCCGGCCCTGAAAGCCAGCCATTCTATTGCATTCCCTACCAGCTTAGCAGAGGATATCGCCTTATTTAATTTGTATTCTAAATCTACCTAACTCAGGATTAGAGATTCAGAAAAGAAAAACACCCTATATCTATTACAAAATAATTACAATACTAAAGTTACTTTATTAATTTACTTTAGTACTTTTGTACATGCCAATTCCAATTCAAGAAGTTTCGAAATTAAGGGGCCTGATTTTCAAGCTCACGCGAGTAGCCAAAAAACAGTCGCATGAATTCCCTTTTTCGGCTACCGAAATGAACATTATTGGCCACCTGGACCGAAACACCGAACTGTTGCCATCGGCCATTGCCGAAATGGAACATATCTCTGCACAGGCCATTTCCCAGTGCCTTAACAACTTGGCCCAAGCCAATTTCATTAACCGCATTACCGACCAAAACGACAAGCGCAAAACCCTTATTACGCTCTCGACCTATGGCAAAACCAAGCTTTCGGAAATTAAAAGCTTAAGAGACGGATGGCTCAAGAAAGCGATCGACGAAAGATTGGACGCCCAGGAAATCGACGCCCTCTCCCAACTGATTCCCTTGTTAGAAAAAATAACCGCCCCAGAAACCAAATCCGTGTTGCCATGACCATGTTCCGCTCCTTTAAATACTACAATTATCGCTTGCATTTTACCGGACAATCTATTTCCCTAGTGGGCACATGGATGCAGCGTGTGGCCGTAAGCTGGCTCATTTACAGGGTTACGGGCTCTGCCTTTATGCTGGGCTTTATCAGCTTTTTGAGCCTAATCCCAGCACTCATCTTGGCCCCCATTGCAGGCAACTTTGTAGACAAACGGAACAAATTCAAGACAGTTTTAACGTGTCAGGTTATTTTTATGGTACAGGCGGGCTTGCTGGCACTGCTCATCTGGCTCAAATACTACAATATTACCATGATCGCGGTTTTGAGTTTGATTCAAGGCATCGTGGCCACATTCGAAACCACGGCAAGGCAATCGCTGGTGGTAGAATTTGTTGACGACAAAGAGGACCTGCCCAATGCGGTAGCCCTCAACTCTTCCGCCTTTAACGCCGCCCGTTTAATCGGTCCGGCCATGGCAGGCATTATTTTAAGCACCTATGGCGAAGATGCCTGTTTCATTATCAATTTCTTGAGCTTTATACCGGTTATCATCTGTCTGTTGCTGATGAAACTGGATCTTAAAAAAACCGAAACGGCACTCGAAGACGTTTGGACAGGCCTGAAAAAAGGTTATCATTACCTGGAAGATTCGCCCGATATTTCTTCGCTGATTATTGTGCTGGCCTTCTCAAGCTTGATGGTGATCCCTTTTTCTACCTTATTGCCCGTTTTTGCCAAAGATGTTTTTAACGGCAATGCCACTACCTTTAGCTGGTTTGAAAGTGCGGGCGGACTTGGCGCCTTGACGGGAGCCATTTACATGGCTTCACGTAAAACTGCCAAGAATATGCAACAGATTGTCATTTCGTCGGCCTTTGTATTTGGCGCAGGATTGATTTTGCTGGCCGTTGCACCAAGTGTTTGGCTGGCCCTGATCAGTACCGGATTGGCCTGCGTAGGCATGATGATGCAAACCGCAGCCATCAACACTTATATCCAAACACATTCTGTTAACGAATTGAGGGGACGCGCCATCAGCTATTACTTAATGGCCTATCAAGGTGTATTGCCTTTGGGCACCTTGCTGGTTGGTTATTTTGCGCACCTGTACAGCGCCCAAACCATTGTTTTTGTAGAAGGTATCTTAGCCATCCTGATTATCTCCGGCTATTACTTTTACAACAAAGACAGGGTAGCCAAAGGGGTTTATCAGGCTAATTAGCGCTTGGTAGTAATCACCCTGCCTGTAACCAGGTTAAATTCGTAGATTTTGTACAGGCCGTCGTCGCTGATATTGATGCTTTCTACCAAACTGGTTTTGCTAAACCCATCGGTAACCATATCGCCGATTTTGATGTCTTGAAGCGTTTCTTCCGGGGTTTCGTCGTTGATCCTGATCATGGCTGAGGAATTGCTCCCCAAAAATGCTTATTTTAGCTGGCATTGTTGGCAATTGAAGCCACAATTCTTTAGTCGAACTTCATGCTTGTTCTATGGTCAGTTTTGAAAATTTGAGACAAATGGCGCTCGCCTATCCCGAAACCTTCGAAAAACCCCACTTCGACCGTATGGCTTTTTATGCGGGCAAAAGAATATTCGCCACATACGACCCCAAGACAAACCAGGCCAATTTAAAACTTACGCTTATTGACCAGGATGTGTTTCATCAATTCGACCCTGTACACATATTTCCAGTGCCCAACAAGTGGGGCCAGGCAGGCATGACCACTTTCTGCTTGGCGCACCTGCGAACAGACCTCTTTGCCGATGCCCTGCAAACGGCTTATGCCAACATGATGAAAAAGGCATAAAAAAGCGCCCCGACTGCTGTACAACCGGGACGCTTCACAAACTAACAAACTTTAATTATTTAGTTTCCTGCTTTTTTAGCGGCTTTTTTAGCGGCTTTGGCTTCTTTTTTGGCTTTTTTTGCAGTGGTATCGGCAGCTTTTTTAGCTTCTTTAGCTGGTTTCTCTACTTTGGCTGCTGGTTTGGCAGTTTTAGCAGGTGCAGTTTGTGCACTAACAGTGTTTACGGTAAAGGCGGCTACTAGCGCGATCATTAATACTTTAATTGCTTTCATGTGTTTTACTTGTTTTAGATTTTGATTAATACTGCTAATGTCTTTACCAAACATGAAGATTTGATGAATATTTAACAGTCTAAAATTAATTGTTTCTGGAGGCTCAACATGCCTCTTTATGGATAAGCAGAAAGTTCTCTGGCAACATGGCCAAAGAACCTCCCGAAAAATCTAGTGGATTAAGATTTTTTTACTGCTTTTTTGCCATGGTGTTTTTTATGGCCTTTTTTTACTTTTTTCTCTGATTTGGCAGCTGGCTTTTCAGTTTTGGCAGCTGGTTTGGCTGGTGCAGTTTGTGCGCTTACGGTGTTTACGGTAAAAGCGGCTACTAGGGCGATCATTAATACTTTAAGTGCTTTCATTTTTTTATGATTTAGTGATTATTAAAATCGTTTAACAATACTAATGTCAGCATACAATATGAAGATTTAATGAACTTGCAAGAGCCTGCAAAAGAAATTTGAACACCACAAAACGGCCAAGCAATACCGAGCAAAGTAGCCTACTTCATGGTCCATTCGATACCGGCCAATACCTGTTTTAAAAACAAGGGGTCTTTGTACGATTCTTTGGTATGGCCCAAAGCGGTATAGAAAACCCTGCCTCCATCAAAGCGATGGTACCAGGTAATGGGATGATCGTTTTTCATGGTTCCCCCTTCGTAGGAAGCCTCATCTACCTTTACAATAACCTTAACCGAGTTATTGAACGATTTGAAGTTATACCATTCGTCGGTATGCCTCCAAACTTCGGGAAGGCCTTCTACCACCTTGTTTTGCGGATCGACCAACAGGAGCTTGGCTTGCTGCACTTTGGGATGGCTCTCAAAAAAACCGCCCACCATTTGGCCATACCATTCCCACTCAAAGCTAAAATCGGTAGCGGCATGGATACCTACAAAACCGCCACCCTTGTTGATGTATTTTTTTAAGGCCTTTTTCTGCTCGTCGTTAAACACATTGGTGCCGGTAGGGCTTAAAAAAACAAGCGTTTTGTACCTGCGCAGGTTTTCCAAATTAAAGGCCTTTACGTTTTCGGTTGTATCGACATCAAAATTATTTTCTTCGCCCAGCTTTTTAATGGCCACAATACCATCGACGATGGAAGCATGCCTATAGCCTTTGGTTAGCGAAAAGACGAGCACCGCCGGTTTTTTGAGGTTTTCGCGTTTGGGCACAAAACCAAATGACAGCACGATGCTTAAACAGGAAAGGGCAAGAATGAAGCGTGTTTTCATAAATAGGAGAGTTTGGTTGACAATGAAGGCTAATTTAACGAATCTGTTGGCAATTTGAGCGAAGGCAATTTCCTTTTTTCAGGAGGCAACTGTTTAAACTTACGGTAAGAATCAAGCAGGTAGAACTTAAAATCCTCTACATCGGCCTTACGCACAAATTTCAGGCTAGGCCTGTACATCATGATAAAAGCATCCAACTCGGGCTGCTTGATGGGCAAGACAGCCGTAATGGTTTGCACATTAAAACGCCGGTCTATTGGGAGCTCCAGTTCTTCGCGCTTCAGCATGCGCTTAAACCTGCGGGCATTGCGTCCTTCTCTACTAAAAAGGGCAGATGGATAGAATAGCAAGCCCCTGCCCTGTTTGAGATGTATGGCCTCACCCTTGTTGAGCTCTCGCGCATATTGCTCGCTGAGACTCATGCCTTTTACCGAAACCGTATTTAGGGTATTGACTTCCAAAGCCAAGTATCTTCTCAGCGGTTTAAGGTGGATAAGCAGCAGCGTATCCGGCCTGTAGCCAGGCGATTTAAAAACCAACAGGTCGTTTAAGGATGCTTGGATTACAAATTCGCCTTTGGCATTGCTGGCGGCTTGTTCCTTGGTATTGAGGTTGATGATGTCGGCTTGGTTAATGGGTTTTCGCGAAGCCTGCGCAAATACCTCGCCTTTTACCTGGCTTTGCGCACTTGCCCAAGCAATACCTAAAAGGCACAGCATCAATATCATAAAAACCCTTTTGCTCATGATCAAATATAATGATTGACCCTAACACCGGACTTTCTTTAACACTTTTTAGCATTTGGCTAAGGCAACACAAAGCCTACATTGTATTTTACCTTTTTGTTTTTGAGCACATATTCCGAAGCCACTTCCCCATCTACCAAAATCTTAAATGTTGCTGGGGCATATTGGCCTTTAATTTTAGGCGTAGCCGATAAATCCTTTCCTTTGGCAACGACTTTGAGTTTGACTGCCGTTCCTGAGCTCAGCCTTACCGTCTGTTCCCAGTTTCCGCTTACGTTTTTTAGTTTTGCGGTTTGATTGTCGGCATCGACATAACTTACCCTGGCAGTTAGGCCTTCGCCTAAATCGACTTGGTATGTAACCTGATAGCTATCTTTTCGAACAGACTTGAGTGTTCCTTTGTTAATGGAATAGATTGAGCAGCTGCTCAATACAACCAGAGATAAAAGCAGGACAATGTATTTTTTCATAAATTGGGATTAAGATAACCAGATGTATACCCTTCTATAAACAAGACGATGGCTTGGCGGATTTGGTTGCAAGACGAGTTGACTTATTGTTAGCTTGTTATTGGAAGCTGCCAAATGAAATTGGTTTAGCAAAAACTATCGATGTACAGCTGCTCCACCTTTTTTCTTGCCCACTCGGTTTTACGCAGAAATTTGAGGCTCGACTTTACAGAAGGATCTTTTTTAAAACAACCGATATTGATCATCCTGCCCAATTCTTCCCAACCATAGCGCAAAAACAATTGGTTGATGATGAATTCGAGCGTTAATCCATGTAAGGGGTTGTTCTGTTGTTTAACCATAGTCCAAAAGTAACGAACCAAAGCTACGATTGCAAACCTAGGCCTAATCCAGCTTTACATTGTCGATGCTAAAAATGGTGGTGGGCTCTGATTTGCCCTTTAACAAAATCGAGCCCATGTCTTCAATCACAAAGCGCTTGTCTAAACGACTGATCTTTACCACATAGTCTGACACCAAAAAAGTCTTGCCCAGCTCCTTACACATGCCCTGTATGCGGGCCGCGGTGTTGAGCGTATCGCCATGGTAGGCAATATCGCGTTTAACCTCGCCAATTTCTACAGCCGTAACTTTGCCCAAATGCAGACCGGCCTTAAACTGGGGCACCACGCCATATTTTTGCAGGTAATAATCGTTGCGCTTTTTAAATTCGCGTTCGCAGGCAAAAAAGAACTGTATGCACGACAGCTTTTGCAAACCTTCGCCCAAAAGCCAGGTTACTACAACCTCATCGCCAACATACTGATAAATTTCGGCACCAAAGCGCAACAGCACATGGTTGATGTCCATAAAGCTGTCGCGGATAAACTCGCTGTACTTGATGTGGCCCAGCTGCTCGGCAATGGTGGTAGACGAATTCAGGTCCATGAACATGAAAATACGCTCTTCTTCTTTGGGCGTTCTGTACTTGCCCAACAGCAAAGGCACCAATACACCGGGCCCATATTTTTTGTTTACTTGGTTGATAAAATTGATCAACAGGGTCATGAACGCATAAAAAACAAGCAAAGGGTAATAGATATAAATCCAGGTATTTTTATTGAAGGACACAAACGACTGCACAACGGGTTCGTACAACAGGTTTCTGGTCAGGTAAAAAAACACACTGAAGATTACCAGAAAGAACAATCCCTTCAGGATAATGACCACCCCTACCGGACGGTCTTTAAACGGTTTCCGATCAAAAAGAATATTGATGAGGCCTGAGATCATACCATACAGCACTCCTAATACTACGGCAATCAGCAATACCGGAAAATACCCTCTATAAATGGTTAAATGGTAGGTTTTGCGTACCGAAAGCTCTACCAGATGTACAATACTGGCAATAAAGATGTTGGCAATAATCCAAAAATACACCTGGATCAGCAATTGGCTGGCTATCGGGTAGCTTATGGCGAACCTTCTGGCGTAAGTGGTATAGTCAAATTCTTCTTTCATTGCGTGAATATCATCAAAAAAACCGAAAGTAAGACGGCCTGTTTTCAGTTGGCAGTCTTCGGTTTTTAGTTCGCAACCGGCTGATGAACCATTGAACCGCAAGGTTATAAACAAAAAAGCACAGCACTGGTTTGATCCGGCACTGTGCTAAACCCTAATCCTCCTTTCCTAATTCACCGTGTTCCTAGGGTTGCTTCTTCCATTGCTGGCGCCTACTTTGGCAATTTTGTAATTAACAGAAAGGTAAAAGTAGCGGGTAATGTTGTTGTAGCGTACGTCTTCTATCCTGCTATTGTTTACCAAACGATCAATATTCGTATTCTGCTTCAAAATATCAAATCCCTTGAGGGCCAGCGTAAACCTGCGTTCCATGAAATATTTTTCGAGGCCGGCATTGAGCAAAAAGACATTGTTGTTAAATCCTCCGGTGCGACCAGCGGTTCCGTTGTGCTCTAACTGGGCATCAACCCTGAAATTCTTGAACAGCTCGTAACTGATATTGGCCGAATTATAAAAATTGAAGTATTTATTGTTTACCGCCACCGGAATAGAGTTGTTCACCTTGTTGTAGCTCACATTTACATAAAGGCCCGTGTTCAGTTTTTCGTCGATATCGTAGCTGAGGCTGGCATTGGGACCAAAACCATATCGATTGGTGATGTTTTTCTCGGCATTGATGAAACTTGTGGCATGCGAAAGATTGAAATTGATGCCATAACCCATACGCAGGCCCTTTAGCTTCAGTGGCATCCCAAAATAGCTGCCCGTGTTAATGTAATAATTGCCATCCACATTAACCGGCTTGACCAATTGTACGCCGTTGACGTAGTTCACGTCGTTACCAATATCGTCGAACGAGAGATTGTACAGGAAATAGCCATTCCAATACCTGTTGTTATCTGGACTAAAGGTGTTGAAGTTGACAGACACCCTGTGGTTTTTCCTGGCGTTAAGATCAGGATTGCCAATGCGTTGGTAAAGCGGATTGTTGTTGTTCTGCACGGGTTGCAAATCGTTTACCGATGGCAGGTTTACATTCGCGTTGTAATTGAGCTGTATGGTTTGGTTGTTCTTGTTTTTGAAGCTGATATTTAAGCGTGGCAATACATTGTAATAGGTTTTCGAAATATTACCCACGTTAACACCGGCGCTGCTTAGCAAAGCCGCGTCTAAACCCGTTTGTTGCAGGCCAAAACCAAAATTGTAGGTCCATTCGGTACGTGCATAAATAAAACCAACACGGGCCGCCTGTAGCCAGTTGTGGTTATCGAGCGTGTTGCTGTAGGCTGGCACAATAATTTCGTACTTGCTGGTCAGCGGATTGTAATCGTAGGTAAGCTGTTCGGCATCTACCATGCTTCTGTTGTAGATATAGCCCAAGCTGGCATTCCATCTCTTGTTAAAAACCGGCCGTACATAGTTGGCGTTGATGGTATAGGTTTTGGAAATATTTTCCTGACTGGCCTGTTGGTCGGTATTGGTGGCTATCGGCGCGCCATTGGTGTAGTTGTTGATGTACGAACGATTGGTCCAATCTGAATTAAAGGTATTTTGCGTGCCATTAAGCCTTAGCGATACCGAACCTTTGTTGTTGGGCATGCGGCGAAGTATCGAAAATTCGCCAAAAAGCGATGGCGTTACATTCTTTTGGTTCAGGTACTGCGTGCCCTCATTGCTTTGGCCGCTGGCATCGAAAGCCGAACTGAATTTGCGGTTGTTGATGTTGGTGGTATAATTCAGGATCACGTTTGGCCTGAAAATGATATCGGTAAGCGAATCGGGATGGTATTCGGCCCTAAGGTTAAAGCGATGCGCCTGGTTGTCGCTGTTGCGCACGGCCTGTTCTGCCGTTCTTAAGATATCGCCCTGGCCCAAATCCTGTATGTTGGACAGGCGGTTGCCCAAACCCGACGAGAAATAGGTAAAATAGCTGGTGCTTAGCGCCAAGGTATTTTTTTTGCCCCAGGTATTGCTATAGTTTACCCCGCCGCTGTGCGTTGATACGTCGCCGATGGCATTGTTATCGAAAACGCCAGAACCGCCAATGGTGGTTTTGCCGTTGTTTACGTTAATAGAAAAGCTACCTCCCGCAGGTGGTGCAAAAATATTGCCGATGTTGCCTCCGGTAAAGCTATTGAGGTCTTCAAAATTGAAACTGGCATTGTTTACGTTATTGCTCATGCCCAACACGGCAAACTGCAGGTTTTTGTTAAAATGATTGGCGCTCAAATAGCCATTGTATTTATCAGTGGTACCGCCTGCTACATTGGCATTGCCAAACCAACCGTTCTTTTTATCCTCTTTAATAGTCAGGTTCAGCACTTTTTCGCGCTGGCCGTCGTCAATACCCGTAGCTTTGGCTTCTTGGGTCTTGCTGTCTACGATTTGGACTTTGGCAATGGCATCGGCCGGAAGGTTTTTGGTAGCCGTTTTAGGATCGGTTCCGAAAAAGTCCTTCCCGTCAACGGTTAGCCTCGATACTTTCTGCCCTTGCACCAAGATATTGCCATCTTTATCGATTTCGACACCTGGCAGTTTTTTAAGCAGCTCTTCTACCGCGGCATTGGGCTTGGTTTTAAAGGCGCCCGCATTAAATTCGAGCGTATCTTTTTTCACCTTCATATTGGCCTGCTGCCCGGTTACATTTACTTCTTTGAGGCTAATGGCATCTTCTTCCATTTTTAAGGTGCCCAGGTTAACTATACCGCTATTGGCGGCTACTTTCATGCGAATGGTTTTATAGCCTAAGGCCGATAGCTTGAGCAGGTACTCGGTCCTTTTCAGGTCTTTAAAACTGAACTCGCCCGAAAAATTGGTAATTACGCCAGTTCGTTTGGTCGAATCGGCGGTTTCGGTAAGCACTGCTGCCGCGTAAGGAATAGCCTCGCCACTTTTGGCACTAAACAATTTGCCGGTTACCGTGGCCACTTCTTGTGCGAAGACTTTCGTACATAAACTGCACAGCAAGAGCATCAGGATGGTTTTTAAAGTCGTTTTCATGTTGTTTGTTTGGAAAATGCAGGCTTTTATTTTCAAGCTTGCCATCCATAAGACACCATAAAAAACCAAGTGTGACAGTTTTTGGCAAAAAAAATTGAAAAAGTGGTTTTTGCATAAAGTCGCAGCCGGCCAAAAGGCCAAGAGCAAACTGGCTGACCAGAACTGGTCTTCGACATCAAGATTTTTGCGAATCAAAAAGCCCGGCCAACCAAAGTTGCCGGGCTTTCTGATCGCTTTAAGCTTTAAGCTTATTTTTCTTTGGTAAACGTATAGTCGTTACCATTTTCGCTAACTTTCATTTCGTTTTTGGCAGGGTTAAATTCTACCTCTAAGCCTCCCTCTTCATTCGTAAACTTATTGCCGCTTACAAACATCAACCCAAAAGCTGGTTGCGTACCTGCCTGTGCCATTAATTTGCCATCCACTTTGCTGATGATGATTTTAATGCCTACGCCCTGGGCGGCATAGGTGCCCAAATACGCGTCTAAATTTGCTGGTGCAACCGAAGCAGTTGATGTACCGCTAGCCGTCCATTTATTGTTGTCTGGATTGCTATCTGGCAACACTCTTTCTGGATCTAGTTGTACTTCGGTAATTTCTTCGGTGGTTGGATAGCGCACCAACCAGGTGGTGTTTTTCATCCAAACATCAACCGGTACTTTTACGACATCTGTTTTGCCGCTCTTGGTTTTGATTTGGAGGATAATCGGCATCGGCATCTTTTCGAGGTTGTTTACGCGGATGGTGTAACCGGTTAGCTTGCCATCTTTCATTACCTCTTTCACCTCGCCTAAGCCTTGATCCATTTTCCAGCTGTTCAAGAACCAGCTTCTCCAGAACCAAGCCAGGTCTTCGCCACTGCCATTTTCCATCGAACGGAAGAAATCGAAAGGCGTTGGATGTTTGTAAGCCCAGTTTTTGATGTATTGCCTGAATGCATAATCGAAGCGGTCTTTGCCCAAAATCTGATCTCTCAAAATGTTAAGTCCCCATCCTGGTTTGCTGTAAAGGTTGATACCGATATTGGCTTCGGCCATGCCATCAGGCATTTGCATAATGTTTTCGTAACGCGGATTGCCAATGCTCGATTTGCCGATGGCATTCATGTTTGGCTGACGTTGTTTGTACTCGCCGTTGTTGAAGTTTTGCGAAGAAATACCATTGATAAAAGTATTGAAACCTTCGTCCATCCAACCGTATTTACGCTCGTTCGAACCTACAATCATCGGGAACCAAGTGTGACCAAACTCGTGGTCGATTACGCCCCAGGCACTGCCTTTTTTGGCATTCCAGCCACAAAAAACGATACCTGGATATTCCATACCACCAATATTGGTTGCTACGTTAACTGCCATTGGATAAGGATATTCGTACCACATTTTCGAGTAATGCTCGATAGTGCTTTTTACGTATTCAACGCCACGGCCATAAGCATCCATGCCATTGCTTTCTACCGGTTGTGCAGATACAGCCAACGATTTTTTGCCACTTGGCAGGTTGATGCGCGCGGCATCGAGCACAAACGATTTTGACGAGGCCCAAGCCGCATCGCGGGCATTGGTAATTTTGAATTTCCAGGTCAGTCTGTCTTTTGCCGGGCGCGATTTTGGGTCGGTTACTTCAGCCTCAGAACGGATATGTACGGTTGCATCGCTCAGCTTAGCGGCATTCCATCTTTTCAGTTGTTCTGCAGTAAATACTTCCTGCGGGTTCAGCAACTCGCCAGAGCCCATTACGATGTGGCTTGCAGGCGCATTAACCGAAAAAGTAATATCGCCGTATTCGCAATAGAACTCGCCACCGCCCCAATAAGGCAAAGTATTCCAGCCAATTACGTCGTCGTAAACGCACATGCGTGGAAACCATTGTGCAATGGCATAAATTTCGCCGTTTTTGGTAGTCAGGTGACCGGTTCTGTCAGATCCTTCTTTAGGCACGATGTAAGAATAATCCATGCTGATGGTTATCAGGTCGCCGTTAGGTGCCATCGGTTGGTCTAAACGGATCTGCATACGGGTATCTTCAACCATAGAGGTAAACTTTACAGGGGCCGCCTTTTGCGTTACCTTGATGTTGCGGATGGTATAGCCGCCCTCAAACTTCTCGCCTTGCGCGCCATAACGGCTACGTGCAGGTGTTACGGCATAACCACGCGAAGTTTCTTTAAAAGTATTCTGGTCTAGCTGCAGCCATAAATAAGGCAGCTTATCCGGACTGTTGTTTTTGTAGGTAAGCGTTACGGTGCCGCTTACCATGTTCTTGGTTTCGTCAAGGCTTACCGAAATGTTGTAATCAACGCGGTTTTGCCAATATTTGGCACCTGGAGCTCCATTGGCCGAACGGAATTCGTTTCCGTTTTGGGTATAGAACAGTGGGCCAAAGGCATCGGCCGGGACATAATTGGTTGCCGGCGGCGTGGTTTGTTGTGCATAGCTCGTGAGGCCAAACAAGCAAACCACCGCTGCAAGTGCAGCATGTTTGGTTAGAAATTTAAGCATAGTGGTTATTGGTTTGTTATATTTTTTGCCAACAAGAGCGGTTTTTTTAGCCAGTTCTTGTTTTTTGTTAAAGGTAAAAGCTAATTGAATAAATTCAAACAGATACTCAATATTGTTACGCCGTGTTAGGGATTATTGGCCTTTAATTTAGGGAGAGAAGGAAGTTTGCGTTGCTCTGGAGGCAGTTTGCTCCAGGTATGATAAGCCCTTACCGTGTAATAGGCATAGTTAAAAGGGCGTTCGGCCTTGATTTGATCAACCGTAGGCCTGTACAAACCCATAAAGTTCTTCATATCTTCGTCGTTGCCCTCAAATTTAACTACGCTTCTGATATAGGCAGGGTTAAAATTTTTCGATATTTCTTCATTGTAGCGGTCGTTTTCTTCAAGTTCGGCAATCTTGGCCTGTTGCCTGCGGTATTTGCCAAAGCCGAGGTTTAGCCTTACGCCTCCTCTTTCCTTGCTCATATCAACCTGTCGGGCAGGTTTGGCATCGGGATCGCGCGCATCCAAAAAAGGCGATATCTTGGCTGTGGTAATGTCAACAGGCTTAAGGTTGTTGACCACCTGCCTCAAATAAATGTTTTTGGGAAAAAGATTAGTGAGGTATACCGTATCGGTTTGGAAGCCGGCCATGCCAAAAGAAATAAGGTCGCCAATTTTGGCTGCAATCGCAAAATGGCCATCCTTATCGGTTAAGGTCAATGCTTTGGTGCTCAGGTTTCTGATCGTGGCATTTTCCATTGGCGTAGTCCGGTTGTCGTTATCGAAAATATTACCGGTAAGGGTATTATTCTGCGCCAATAATTGCAGTGGAAAGGCCAGCAACAGCATTAAGGTTAACTTTTTAAGCATACTCAAATTTAAAGCTCTTTTTAGGTAAGCTCTTGTATTTAACAAAATTTAACAGAAAACTGATTTTAGTTTTTGAAAACACCTGGCCGACAATTGTGCACAAAGAAAACAAAAAAAGGGAATAATTACTTATCCCCTCTTTGTATTGGTGCACATCAATTATTTTGAAGTAGCCGCAGCTACGACTTCGCCCTTGATGATGATTGTTTTTACAGGCTCTTTCGAGTTCGATTTAATCGTGGTTGCTTTGGTAAACACGCCAACTGCAGCCGCATTGTAGGTTAACTCTACAAAACCGCTTTCGCCTTTTTTAACCGGCGTTTGGGTGTATTTGGCCACCGTACAGCCACAAGCTGGCTCTACCGCCGAAATGATCAAAGGCTGATCGCCAACATTTTTAAACTTTAAGGTTACGTTAACCGGTTTTCCTTGTGGGATTTTGCCGAAATCGTGGGTTTCTTTTTCAAATTTGAATTCGGGCTGTACGTCTTTCATGGCGGTTACTCCGACGAAACTTGCTACAGCAGCAAATAGAACGATTAATTTTTTCATAATATTGATTTTAATGATAGTTGCCTAGTCAAAAAGCCATGGGCTACCCTTATGTTACCCGATAACTGCTGACGGTTAGGATGATTTAAAAATTTCTTTGCCATAAACCTACGAACAAAGTAGGTTATAATCCAAAAAACTTGTGGTCAATGAACAAAAAATTCATCAAATCTTCATTTTGTTCAGGCCTGGCTCGTTATTTCAGCAGCGCCTGGTAGGCTTCTTCGCTAAAACCAATTAAAATGGCTTTGCCATTTTGCTCAACCACAGGGCGTTTAATGCTGTCTCTTATACACATCTGACGCTGCCGACGAACCACGACAAAAAAAAGGTGGTGGGGGGGGGGGGGGGGGGGGGGGGGGGGGGGGGGGGGGGGGGGGGGGGGGGGGGGGGGGGGGGGGGGGGGGGGGGGGGGGGGGGGGGGGGGGGGGGGGGGGGGGGGGGGGGGGG
>NZ_JAELUC010000006.1 GCF_016429155.1 Pedobacter sp. ASV12
TGAATAAGGACGGTCAGGTAAAACAATACAAGAAATCTTAATGGACATACAATTTATTGGAGAGAATCTCCTGCCTGGCAAAATCGGCCAATTTTTTATTGTGCTGGCGTTTGCCTCTTCGTTGCTCTCTGCAATTGCATATTTCTTTGCGGTTAAAAACAAGGACCTTCAGGACAAATCTTGGGCCAAAATAGGCCGTATTGCTTTCTTAACCAACTTGGTGAGCATAATCGGCATCGGTTCGATTTTATTCTACCTGATTTTAAATCATTACTACGAGTATAATTACGTTTATCAGCACTCTTCTAAAACCCTGCCGGTTTATTACATCATCTCGGCATTCTGGGAAGGACAGGAGGGCAGTTTCTGGCTTTGGGCTTTTTGGCAGTCTATTTTGGGTGCCATCCTGATTTGGAAGGCCAGAACCTGGGAAAATGGCGTAATGACCGTGGTGGCTTTTTCGCAGGCCTTATTAACATCTATGCTGTTGGGCGTAGAGGTTTTTGGACAACGCTTTGGCAGTTCGCCTTTTATCTTGCTGAGAGAGGCCAAAAACCTGAAGGAATTTGCGCCAATGGTTTTCAACGATCCAGAAAACTATAAAAACTATTTGAAGTTTATCACCGACGGCAACGGCTTAAATCCGTTGTTGCAGAACTATTGGATGGTGATCCACCCGCCAACCTTGTTCTTAGGCTTTGCCAGTATGGTGGTTCCTTTCGCCTATGGCATTGCTGCCCTTTGGCAAAGACGCTATAAAGAATGGGTTAAACCCGTATTGCCATGGACTTTGTTTGCCGTTATGATTTTGGGAACAGGTATCATTATGGGGTCATTCTGGGCTTATGAGGCACTCAATTTTGGTGGTTTTTGGGCTTGGGATCCGGTAGAAAATGCTTCTATCATTCCTTGGCTAACCTTGATTGCAGGCGTGCACGTACTCATTGCCTATAAAAATACCGGACATGCCTTTTTTACGGCCATGGTATTGATTTTGGTGAGTTTCTTGCTGGTGCTCTACGCCTCGTTCTTAACCCGTAGTGGCATTTTGGGCGATACTTCGGTACACTCGTTTACCGATCTGGGCATGTTTGGCCACCTGATTGCCTACAATGTCATTTTCTTGGTTATCGCAGTTTATTTTGTGGTTACCCGCTGGAAAGAATTGCCAATTACGCATAAAGACGAAGAAACCTATTCTCGCGAGTTTTGGATGTTCATCGGTGCATTGGTGCTTACCGTTGCCTGTTTGCAGATTATTTTTACCACCTCAGTACCTGTATTTAACAGGGCTTTCGGAACCAATTTTGCACCGCCTAAAGTTGGAGCTATCCAATATTATAATCAATGGCAGGCACCTTTTGCCGTATTGATTACCCTGATTTCGGGCTTTTCGCAGTTCTTAAAATACAAACGTACCGATCCCCGCAAATTTTACAGTAGTTTAATTTCATCATTTGTATTTTCTTTGGTCATTACCGGAGGCTTTGTGTGGCTAACCCATGTTTATACCAACTTGATGTATGTGTTGCTTACCTTTAGCTGTGTTTTTGCCGTGCTTTCCAATGCCAGGATTTTATCCGGCGCATTTGTAGGCAAAGGCAGCAAGCTTATCGGTTCGGCCATTGCGCATATTGGCTTTGCCATTTTGCTATTGGGTGCGTTGGTGGCCGCGGCTACCAGTAAGCCGATTTCGGTTAATGAAGCTAAGTTTATTCCGGTTAGGGATTTTGAAAAAAACCAGAAGCCAGGTGAAAACATCATGCTGTATAAGAACGAGCCTAAGAAAATGGGCGAATACACCGTTACTTACATCAGCGATACGACCATAGCGCCTAATACCTATTATAGAATTAACTTCAAAAAAATCGACGAAAAAACCGGAAAGGTTAAAGAAGATTTCGATTTGAACCCGAATATCCAAGAGAATGGCAAGATGGGAATGGTTGCTTCGCCAGATACCAAGCATTACCTGACCACCGACATTTATACGCACATTACCAGTGCCGCCGAGAAGAAATCAGAGCATGGCGAACACGAAGGCCATTCTGAAGACGAAAACTACAAGGCGCCCCGCATTGTAACCTTGGGCGTTAACGATACGCTACATATCAATGGTGCTATACTTACCGTAAAACCAATCAACAGTAATCCGGTAGTCAAAGACCTGACCATTGCCCCTGGCGATTTGGCTATTGGCCTGCCTTTAGAAATTAATGTAAGTGGCAAAGTGTATAAAACCGAGCCGTTGTTTATGGTGAAAGGCAACAATACGTTCGATTTTGCCAGAAAAGTAGACGAATTGGGCTTGAGGTTCAGGTTTACCAAAGTATTGCCAGACCAAGGCAAGTTCGAACTGATGGTTTACGAAAAACCGCAACAGGCCAAAGATTGGCTGGTATTCAAATCAATCGAATTCCCTTACATCAATTTGTACTGGGTAGGTACCATCGTCATGGTCATCGGCTTCCTGATTTCTATCTTTAGGAGAAAGAAGGAGCTGAAAGCCAACTAACAACCACCATCATGGGTTTGCAATTGTAGTCATCATGCAGCTCATGATACTTTTTAAAACGAGCTGCATGAAAATTGTAATTATAGGTTCCGGAAATGTTGCTACGCACCTGGCCATCGCTTTAAAAGAGGTCGGCCTGCATGTGGCTCAGGTTTGGTCTTATCATTACACCAATGCCGTTCAATTGGCCCATCTAGTAAATGCGCAACCCATTGCCAAGCTCGACGAAGTTGATCCACAAGCTGCGCTTTGCTTAATCGCTGTTAAAGACGATGCCGTAGCAGGCATTGCCGAGCAGCTGGCCGGTTTTAAGGGACTGGTTGCCCATACCTGCGGAGCGGTGCCGATGGACGTATTCGCCGGCAAATTTTCAAGCTACGGCGTATTTTATCCTTTACAGACCTTCTCAAAAAGCAAGACTTTAAATTTTGCCGATATTCCGTTATGTCTCGAAGCCAATAGCGAAGCTTCGATGCAACTGTTGAAGCAGGTAGCCGTTAAACTGAGCAAGCGTGTATTGGAGGTAGGCAGCGATAAGCGAAAAATCCTGCATTTGGCTGCCGTTTTTGCCTGCAATTTTACCAACCATCTTTATGCCTTGGGCGAACAGCTTTTGGAAGCCAACGGATTGGAGTTTGATATCCTGCGTCCGTTAATTAATGAAACAGCCGCCAAGGTGCAGCATGCTTCGCCTTTGGCCGTACAAACCGGGCCTGCCATCAGAAACGACGAACAGACCTTAAAAGCGCATCAGGAGCTCCTGGTGCAACATCCACATTTGTTAGCAATCTATAGAACATTAAGTGAGAGCATTAAAAAAACAAAATCATAGCGCGATTGCGGTTTCAGCTCCTTACTTTTGCAATTAAATTATGAGTATTTTTAAATTAAAGATAAATTTTGAAGAAGAAGGCAAAGAACCAGTTGAATTGCCTATCGCAACCGGAGAAGACGTTTTAGATGTTGTGCTCGACAATGGAATAGAGCTGCAGCATAACTGCGGCGGCGTTTGTGGCTGCAGCACCTGCCATATCTACGTAAACAAGGGCATGGACAACATCCAGGAAATTTCAGACAAGGAGGAAGACTTTATTGATAGGGCAGTTAGGCCAAAAATTACATCGAGATTGGCTTGCCAATGCGTGGTGATTGACGGCGATCTAGAAATTACCATCCCCGACCAATCAGGATTTTTGGGACACTAAGCGACTAATAATTACAGACTAACGATTGAAGATTTAAGCTTCCAACATTAATATTTACGACTATAACTATGAACAGCGATAAATTTGCATTGCCCATATACTGGAAAGACCACGAAGACATAGCCCAAGAGCTTTATGAGAAATTTGGCGATGAATTTGGCGAAGCCAGGATTTACCGTATCCGTTTTACCGAATTGATCGAATGGGTATTGGAATTGCCCAACTTTAAAGGAACCCGCGAAGAATGCAACGAAGGACATTTGGAGCAGATCCAGTCGGCCTGGGTTTACGAGTGGAGAGATAACCAGTAATTAAATGCTCAGTTACGAGTTTTCAGTTGCAGGTACTTTAAGATATGATGGCCCTTACAACTTATGACCCAAAACTCATAACCTATAACTCACAACCTACAACTCAAATGTTTCTAGAGAACCTTAAAAATATCACCACCTTTGTTTTTGATGTTGATGGCGTTTTGACCGATGGAACCGTAATTGCCACCGAATCGGGTGAGCTTTTGCGTTCTTTTAACATCAAAGATGGCTATGCGCTGCAATTGGCAGCTAAAAAAGGCTATAAGATCTGCATCATCTCTGGAGGCAAAGGTCTGGCTATGCAGCAACGTTTTGAAGGCTTGGGCGTAGCCGAAGTGTTTTTGGGGGTGGGCGACAAGGTAGAAGTATTCCAGAATTACTTAAAGCAGCATTGCATTAAACCCGAACAAGTGCTGTACATGGGCGATGACATGCCCGATCATGAAGTGATGCAGCTGGTGGGCATTGCTACCTGCCCCATAGATGCCGTAGACGAAATCAAACAAATCTCGCATTACATCTCTCCCAAAAAGGGAGGCGAAGCTGCCGTAAGGGATGTTATTGAAAAAGTGCTGAAAGTACAGCACAATTGGCATGGCCCCAAACCTTCGGCTTCCGATTCGAGCAAATAAAATTTTATTTCTTTGTGTTTTAAGGAGTTGAATTTGCAACAATTAAGTTACTGCATTGCGATTAAACTTTGTAATAGATTTATGTTCTAACAAAGCATAAACAACATATGGGCTGATCAATAGCCCCAAAACAATTAAAACAAAAACAAAAACATGAAAAAATTAGTAATGATTTGCGGGTTATTATTCAGTGTAGTAACTTTTGCTCAGGCACAACAAGGCGGAGGACAGGGTGGTCAAAGACGTATGATGGCTACCCCAGAAGACAGGGTAAAACAATTGGACGAGAAAGTTAAATTAACCGACGACCAAAAAACAAAAGCTACTGCTGTTTATACCGAAGCTTTAGAGGCTCAGAAAAAAATGCGCGAAGAAATGCAAGGTGGCGGCGACAGACAAGCCATGATGGAAAAAATGCAAAAAATGACTGCCGAAACCGATACCAAAATCAATGCATTCTTAACCGAAGATCAGAAAAAAGCTTACAAAGCTTGGCAAGACGAAGTTAAAGCAGCCAGAGAGAAAATGATGAAAGAAAGACAGCAAGGTGGTGGCGGTAAATAATTGAACCACAGTATTTACAACAACAAAAGCGGCATAATGGCCGCTTTTGTTGTTTAATGGCCATGTATTTTGCTATTTTAGCGCAAATTTACCGCAGATGTACAAACAGCAGCAAAAGATCATTCTGGCTTCCAAATCGCCACGCAGGCAAGAGCTGATGCACTTGATGGGCCTCGATTTTACCGTAGAACTTAAGGAGGTTGACGAAAGCTATCCAGCCGAGCTAAGTCCGGCCGAAATTGCTGTTTACATTGCTACACAAAAAGCCAATGCCTTTGGTGCGGTGCCCGGCCAGATCGTCGTAACAGCAGATACCATCGTAGCCATTAACGGCGAGATTTTGGGCAAGCCCAAGGATCGTGCACAGGCTCAGGAAATGTTGCAAAAACTGTCTGGTTCAAGACACGAGGTGTATACCGGTGTCAGCATCATCAGCGAAAAGGGCCTGCAGTCTTTTTACGACCTTACCGAAGTTTATTGCCGGCAAAGCACCAGCGAAGAAATCGATTTCTATATCGATAATTTTAAACCCTTCGACAAGGCCGGGAGCTATGGCATCCAAGATTGGTATGGCGTGGCTGTGGTACAACGAATTGAAGGATCATACACTAATGTAATGGGGTTGCCTACAGAGAAACTCTACCGGGAGTTAGCCAAATTGGGAGTTTAGGCAGTAGAGAAACCAGTATTGATCATAGGCAAAAAGCAATGCGATTAAAAAGCACGAGCCTATTAAGGCTATTGATTCGATAAGGAAGCTAAAACGCCCATTTTTAAATCATAGGTTGATAGCTTCAGATTCGCAATGCCTAGCTCGTCTATCACATAATTGGTCAATATACAGGCCATCACGATCATATCTACCCGCAAAGGGATCAGCCCTGGCATATCGGCTCTTTCTTGGTGCGTTGCTCCAATAAGCTGATTCGCAAGCTTACGGTAGGCTTCCAAAGAAATGGTTGCCGTTGCCGTTTGATCGATGTCAATTGCCGGATCGATCATGCCTGCGAAGGTTTCGAAGGCACCTGCCGAACCAATCAGGGTTTGGGGGTTGTGCGCTTGGCAAATGGCTTTCAGCTCCCCAAGTTTATCGGCTAAATGGACTAAAATAAGCTGCTTGTCGTGTTCGTTAATGGGATCTGATTTAAAGAAACGTTGCATGAGGCGGGCGGCGCCAATATTGTAGCTCTTTTTCCAGATGACCTCTTCATTATTGCAGAGGATGAATTCGGTACTGCCACCGCCAATATCCATAACCAACGATTTGCCTGCGATGGCTCCGCTCCACTTTACCCCTTCATAAATGTAGGCGGCTTCCTGTTCACCGTCAATGATTTCGATGTGGATGCCTGCCTTTATTCTGGCTTCGTTTACAAATTCGGCTCCGTTTTGGGCACTGCGGACGCCAGAAGTAGCCACGGCCTTGATCTGGCTTACCTCAAACTGATCGGCTATAGCCTTGAACTCTTTTAAACAGGCAATGCCCCTTTCAAAAGCGGCCGGAATAATCAGGTTGGCTTTGGTAATGTCTTCGCCTAATTTAACAGGCTTATTGGTTTTGAAAACAACTTCCGGTCGGTTGCCGTTGTTCTCGGCAATGATCAAATGGAAGGTGTTTGTACCCAGGTCGATAACGGCTATTTTCATCTACACAGCAATATTGGGCTAATTTAACAATATGTGCCGGCAATTTCGATGGCTAAAGGCATAAAAACAAAGAGCGCCGATTCTTTGAACCGGCGCTCTCTGCAAACCAAACGAATGGGCTTAGTTTCTATAGGTAAACCACTTGAACATTTCCTTAAAGGTGGTTTTTTTGCCATACATTAAAATACCTACGCGATAAATCCGGCTGGCTATCCAAACGGTGCCTATAAATCCTACCACCAAAATAGCCATCGACAGGATAAGCTCCCAATTCGATACGCCATAAGGCATGCGTACTACCATGGCAATAGGCGAGGTAAATGGAATCATCGAAAGCCAGAAAGCCACGTTGCCGTAGGGATCGTTGGTAACTACGCTCAGTGAAAGGGCGTAGCCCAAGAGCAGGGGCAGCATGACGGGCATCATAAACTGCTGGGTTTCGGTTTCGCTGTCTACAGCCGAGCCAATAGCGGCGTAGAGCGCGCTGTAAAACAGGTAGCCTCCCAAAAAGAAGAAAATGAATACCGATACAATCTTGCCAAAATCAAGTCCTGCCAGGCTTTTCTGTACGTCGGCCATTGGCCCTTGTGCGGCCGCCACGCTGGCGGCTTGCGTACCTGTAGAAATCTGGCTATTGCTTTGTGCAGAGGCTGCGATTTTTTTTACATCTTCCTTGTTTACAAAAACGCTTACGGCAATGGTACTGATGGTAAAAGTAAGTACGATCCATAAAACAAACTGCGTAAGGCCTACCAAGGCAATGCCGACAATCTTGCCCATCATGAGCTGAAAAGGCTTAACCGACGAAATCATGACTTCGATAATTCTGCTGGTTTTTTCTTCAATTACGCCACGCATTACCTGCACGCCATAAAGCATAATGAACATGAACATGAGCACGCCGGCAATAAAGGCAATAACCGTGCTCGCGCCGGCGCTTGATTCTTCTTCTTGGCCGGTTTCGGCGATTTTTTTGGTCGAAATATCAACAGAAGTTTTCAGCTGGTCTAAATCGCTTTGCGCAATGCCCGATTCTTTCAGTTTCTGGTTGCGTATCAATTCTTCGATATCGCCCGAAATGCGGTTGCTTAACGATAAACCCGCTTGCTTGGCGCCAAACAGTTCGATGTTCTTTGGCTCTTTTAAGCTAAATTCGGGCAGGTAGAGGATATAGTCGTAGTCTGAGTTTTTGAGCGATTTCTTCATCTGTTCCAGCGACTTGTTCTCGTACACATAGCTAATGTTTTTGTCGCTCGCCAGTTTCTCGGTCAGTGTTTTGTTTTGGCTGATAACGGCAACTTTATCATGTGTATCGCTGATGCCTTTATACGTAAAATAACCGATGAGGCCATAAATGCCTGCAATAAGCAGGGGAGTGAGAAAGGTCATGAGGATGAACGACTTTTTCTTTACCCTCGACAAATATTCTCTGCGTATGATGAGTAGAACCTTATTCATGTGCTTTTCCTTTCACTTTTTCAATAAAAATATCATTCATGGTTGGGATAACCTCATCCAGTCGACTAATGGAAACATGAGGCAACAGGGTAGCCAAAACCTCGTTGGCAGTCCTGTCTTTTTGCAACTGTACCTTGATCAGGGTTTTGTTTTTTACGGTTTCGGTTTGCAGTACCTCGAATATATTCTTGGCATTTGAGGCATCGTAATCGCCTTCGTATTCAACCCAATAAGTATTGTTGCGGTAGCTGCTCTTGATTTCGTCAACCGCGCCGTCCAATATTTTTTGCGAGCGGTGGATCAGTGCAATGTTGTCGCACAGTTCTTCTACGCTTTCCATGCGGTGCGTAGAGAAGATAAAGGTAGCGCCTTGTTTGTTCAGTTCGAGGATTTCGTTTTTGATGATGTCGGCATTTACCGGGTCGAAACCAGAGAAGGGCTCGTCGAGGATAATCAACTCGGGCTGGTGCAATACCGTTGCCACAAATTGCACCTTTTGTTGCATGCCCTTGCTCAAATCTTCCACTTTTTTGTTCCACCAGCTGGCCATATCCAGTTTTTCGAACCAAAATTTGATCCGCTTGGTGGCCTCGGCGGTGCTCAGGCCCTTTAATTTCGAGAGGTACAATACCTGCTCGCCAATCTCCATTTTTTTATAGAGGCCACGTTCTTCGGGCAAATAGCCGATCTGTGCAATATGGTCGGCATTTAAACGCTGGCCATTAAAAAGCACTTCGCCACTGTCTGGCGCGGTTATTTGGGTAATAATCCTGATGAGTGATGTTTTTCCTGCACCATTAGGGCCTAGCAGACCAAATATTTTGCCCCGTTCTATTTCAAGGCTTACATGGTCTAGGGCGCGGTGCGTGGCATATTGTTTAACAATATTTTTTACGCTTAGCATTTTCGATGTTTAGTTTTTAGTAAATATAAGATGAAGAATGCCAAGAAATGTTACGAGCTGAAGAAAATCAGCTAAGAAATAGCTAAAGTTGGCAATGAATGGGTTAGCTTTTGCAATTGCTTGGCATTGGTTAAGGCCCCGTTGCCCCAGGTATTGTTAAAATAGATAAATGCCCGTTCGGTTGTTGGCGGCATTTGTTCAACCAGCTTTTCGATTGCCGTTAGGGGATAGGTTGATTTGTATAATATGGGCTTGCCATGAAAACGGTAGTAAAGGATCGCATTGTTTTTGACCAGCTCTTCGGGAAGTTGGCTGGGGTAGCTCTGTCCGCTAAAAATAATCGATCTGCTGGCCAATTGCTCATACACGGTGGCTTGCCACCAAGAGGCATGCCTAAATTCGACTACGTTGGTAAAAGCGGGGTGCAGCAGCTCGAGCAAAAGCAACAAACGCTGTTCGGTAAAATCGAATTTTGGAGGAAATTGAAAAAGCACGCAACCCAGTTTTTCTTTTAGGCCTTGATGTACGGCTTCGTAAAAATCGTTTAATAGCGATTGGCAGTCGTTTAATTGTTTATAGTGCGTAATTAAGCGAGGCGCTTTAATGGTAAACAGGAAATCGGGTGGACTTTCAACATACCATTTGGCAAAGGCATGGGCGGTAGGCATTCTGTAAAAAGTAGAATTGATTTCTATGGTGTTGAAATGCCTACCATAAAAAGGAAACCAATTTTTTTGCGCCAAGCCTTTGGTGTAGAAAATTTCTTTCCACTCCTTGTAGTAAAAACCCGAACAGCCAATGCGCCAATCCATACCATTTAAACAGCTCACGGCGCAGAAAGTTCGGTTGGTGGCTTAGCTACTTTTTAGAATTTTGGTTTTTTCTTCGTCAAACTCGGCCTGCGACAAGATGCCGGCATCTAATAATTCCTTCAAATTAAGCAAAGCTTGTTTCTTTGCCCCCATCGTGGCCAGATCGGCAAGAGGCACTGGTGGCGTAAAACTGTTGCTTATGTTGTTGCTTGCATGGGCTGGCCCGAATTTGATGAGCAATTCGGTAATCTCGTTCAGGCCTTTGATGTTCGAATAATCAATGGCTTTTTGCTCTTTCACGTTAATGAGCGAAGCATCGGCATTGTTCTCGAGCAGGTATTTTACAATATCTTTTTTGCCATTCGCCGCGGCATAGTGCAAAGCGGTGTTGCCGCTTTCGTCTTGTGCATTGATATCGGCCTGTTGGTTTAGCAATAGCTTAACCATACTGAGGTGTCCGTTTTTTGAAGCCACGTGCAATAGTCTTTCGCCGCCATAGCTGTAATCGAACACAAAATTGTTGGCGGCCGAAAGGTTGCTGGCCGTTTCTACCCAACTGAGATAAGTACCCATGCCACTGTCGGCTCCGGTTAATGGTTTGGCATAATTGACGTCTATGCCATGGTTCAAGAACAGCTCTACCACATCCTTTTGGTTATGGGCACAGGCGTACCAAATAGGCGAGAGGCCATCTTTTGCAGCAGTAAATACATCGGCACCATGGTCTACCAGTAGTTTGGTCAGCATGCGGTTCATGTCGTAGCAGGCAATGAGCAGGGCCGATACACCCGCATGGTTTACCTGGTTTACCTCGGCTCCATTGTTGAGCAACAACTCCACCAACGGCATGTTTTTCGCTTTAACGGCGTATAGCAAAGGCGAATTGCCCTGTTGGTTGGTTGCGTTTACATTGGCACCGTTGTGCAGCAACAGTTCTACAATTGGCTTGTTGCGCCAATTGGTGGCAATCATTAAAGGCGTTTCGGCGTCGTTGTTTTCGGCATTGCCATCTAAACCAGCTTCTAAAAGCTTTTCGAAGATTTCTATTTGTCCGGTTTGGGCGGTAAGATGCAACAGGCTATTGCCGTTGTAATCTTTAATATCGGTTTTGGCGCCTTGGGCCAACAAATGCAGGGCGGTTTGTTTTTGCTTTTGCAGACAGGCAAAATAAAATGGTGTTTCGCCGGCATGGTCTTCATAATCGAGGTCGGCACCAGCGGCAATCAATGCTTTAACGAGGTCTAAAAAACCGTGATGGGCGGCATAATGCAAGCCGGTTCTGCCTTTTTCATCGGTATAGGCAACCTCTACTTCGTTGTTAGCCAATAAAAGCTCGGCTATTTTTCTTTTTCCTCCCTCGCAAGCGAGAATAAATGACATTGACATGGGGTCAAAAATTAAATGGTTAACTTCATGAGTAACTCAACAGTCTTTATTTTAAGGTTATCGTCGGTAGCCAGCATGAGCGCCGTTTGGTCTTTGTTGTTGGTCAAACTTGCATCTGCACCATGCTCGAGCAATAGTTTAGCTTTTCTGTAGGTGTCTTTTGCCTTTTCCGTTTCATAATTAACGTTATAGGCGCAGACCTTGTGCAGCAAAGTATTGCCGTTTTCGTCTTGCCGGTTTACCTGCAGGGCGCCACTGTTGAGCACGGTTTGCAGCAGTTCTGTGCTTTTTGCGGCAAGCAGGTCTGCTGGGCTGGTTTCCGAACCATAATAAATACTGTTTTGGTATAAGTCTGCTCCATCGGCAATGAGTTGGGCCAATAGTTCAGTCTCTTTTGTGGAGGGATGATTAAGCATATTGATGTACTCGAACAAAAGCGATACCCCTTTTTTATTCAGGATGTCGAATTGCGGCATCCCGTAGTTGCGCAGCTTTTGGTAAAGCTCGAGGTTAAACTGTTGCGCTACGGCATAATAAAAAGAGCTGTTGCCGTCTTTGTCGAGCTGGTTTACATCGGCACCGTTTGCTAGCAACAAATCGATGTACTGCGGTCGGTTAAACTCGATAGCAGTAATAAGCGGTGTTTTTTGTACGATGTTCGGCGCATCTACATCTACGCCCTCGGCTATTAAAAGCTCGAGGTAGGCCAAAGAAAGCGCTGGATTTGTGGCGTACGTTTTTACGACCTGATGAATGAAGTTTTCTGTGGCGTTATTCTTGAAATTGATATCAGCTCCAGTGGCCAAAAGCACCTTTATTTTGGCAATGGAAGCCCTGTTTTCGAAGAAATAGCCCAACAGGGTTTGAGCTTCTATCTCGTCGTTAAGGTTATCGAGTTGCGTGCAAAACACTTCAAAAAATGCCATCGAAGCTTCATCATCAGGCAGGTAGCGTACCATGCTTTCAAAAATACTCCGGTTAAAGCTGCTGTACTCGTAAATGTCTTTTTCCAGGGTATTGTCTTTAACCAGGCAAAGCAAAATGTCAAACTGCCTGTCGCTCAGCAACTGATCGATGAGTTGTTGTTTCTGGAAATCCTGTAACGTGTTGGACAGTTTTTCGCCATTGGCCAAAGCCGCTAATGCTTCGCTATAGTTTGCCGATTGGAGTTGTTCCTGTAACATAGGTAGTATTGATCTGGTTAGCCTAATTCAATATCTATACCAAGATTTTAAGCTATTAGCGATTTTCGGTCGTTTTCCAGTGGCACAAAGCAAAAAATCCCCTTTATGGTTAAATAAAGAGGATTGAGGGAGTTATATATAATCGATTAGTTACCTACGCGTCCTTCTTCTTCGCTGGTTCCGGTTTTACGGCTGCGGGCTGTTTTGATCTTCATATTGCCAAATTTGTAGCTGAAATTCAATGATAATTTGCGGTTTTCCCATTCGTTTTGCCAATAGGTGTTTACATTGTTGTACTGTAGCAAAGCCCTGAATTTTCCGGTGGCGAAAACATCGTTTAGCTTGAGCGAAAGTGTAGCGTTTTTTCGCCAAAAAGTTTTCTTTACCCCCACGTTAATCGCATAAGCTTCGAGGTTGCGGAAAAGACCAGACACCGATGGCGATTGGTAATAGGCATAAATGCCGATCACATAGTCTTTGGGCAGGGTAAAGTTGTTGTCTGAACTTACCGCCCAGCTCCATTTCGCAGCGTCAAAGCCCGTACCTTGTACCTGCGAGGTCGTTTTGTCAAACGAAGCCGAAATTTCGGTATTGTTGTTCCACCACTTCACCACATCAAAAGGCGAGCCGGTTGCAAAGTACCAACTGGTTTGGTTGTTCAGGTTTTCGCCACGGGTAATGCTTTCTTTTGTAGTGCTGTTCTGATAGATCACTTCAGAAACCGCACCTTTGGTAGTGGCATAGCTCACGGTGAGCAGGCGCATGTTTTTAAAGCTGTAATTGAATTCGAAATTGTTCGAATAAGAAGGCTGCAGCAACGGATTGCCTTGCAAGGCCGTGTAAGGATCAGAATAAAAGGTAAAAGGATTAAGGCTGTTGTATGACGGGCGATTGATGCTTTTGCGATACGACAGTACAAGCTGGTTGTTTTCGGTGGCTTTGATCGAAGCCGCTACGTTGGGGAATAATTTCCAATATTTGCGATCGATGAGGACATTTGTGCCCGTAGAAACTCCATCACCCAAAGTCTGTTCTACCCTAAACCCTACTTTAAGGTCTATTTTACTGAACGATTGGTTGAGCGAAACATAGGCCGCATTGATATTTTCTTTGTATTGGAAAAGATTGGTGCGCTTTGGGTCGTTGATCCACCCGGCTGTTTTAAGCGAATCGAAGCGCACATTGCTGCTGGCATCAACCCAGCTGCTTTTCCATCCAGCCTCCATTTTCAGGGTTTTGTTAAATGGATGAACATAATCCATTTTTAAGGCATAGATCGAGATGTCGCCATCGCTGGCGTTGCGCAAATTGATGGGTACGCCTATGAGCTGGTCGGTGGCGTTGTAGTAACTGTTTTGAAAACTTTGGGCCTGGTTGCTGTTGTAATGCACGTAGTCGGCATCAAAACCCAATTCCTTTCCCACGGTGTCTATTTTAAAACGGTAATTGAAATTGAGGGCATAATTGCCGGTTTTGTTCTTTTGCGGACTGTGCATGGCCACCGAACCTAACTTAACACCTTGGGCATTGTAGTTGGGCGAATTGCTGGTAACGTCGGTTTCGTCTGGCGAGCTGAAGCCTTTAAACATGACACCAACCGTATGCTTATCGTTAATAAAGTAATCGGTACCGGCCGCGTAGTTTCTGCTGTCGGTTATCGGGTGCCAGTAATTTACCTGGTTATATTGCTCGTTGCCAATGGTACGGTTAAGGGTCAGGCGGTTAAACGAGTTGTATCGACCTGCGTTAAAGCGGGCATAGCTGCTTATTTTTCCGATGTTGTAGTTGAGGTTGAGGCCTCCGTTTATTTTTTCGTATTTGCCGTAGCCACCACCCAACGACAAGCTTCCGTTCATGCCCTGCATCCTGTTTCTTTTCAGTTTAATGTTGATGAAACCACCTGTGCCGGCCGCATCAAAAGAAGCTGGAGGATTAGAAATAAGCTCTATCTTGCTGATGACTTCGCCGGGCAGCGATTTGAGGTAGGTATTCAGTTCGCTGCCGCTCATATAGCTTAGCTTGCCATCAATCATAACAGTTACGTTTTGTTTGCCCTTTAAAATGAGGTTTTCATCTTTGTCGAGCTTAATGCCTGGGGCACGGCTCAGTACTTCGAGGGCATTGTCGCCAGCGGTATTCATCTTTTCGACGTTTACAATGGTTCGGTCGGCTTTTTGGTCGATAACCGGCATTTTCGATACGATGTTAATTTCCTTAAGGTTTTGTGTACGGTGGGCCAGTAGGATGTTGGGCAGTTTGACATCGGCATCTTTTACTTCAAAAACAGCCGAAGAAGTTTTGTCAAAGCCCATCATCAAAGCTTTCACCACATAACTTCCCGGTTTAACCGATTTAAACTCATATGCACCTTGCGGGTTGGTGGCCTGAAGCAGGGCAACCGAATCGGGCAGGTGGATCAGCGTAACCGAAGCATAATCCAAAGCCTGCTTTTTGCTTTGGTCTAACACGGTGCCGCTTACTTTAAAGGTTTGTGCCTTGGCCTGGTTAAAGGCGAAGAATATGGATAATGCGAGGATTGATTTAAGAAATGTACTCATGATGTTGAAATTGCGTGTCTTTTTTGTTGTCCAAAGGTTGATAAAACTGCCTTTATGCTCAATTAAATGATACGAACCCCTTAAAATATTATCCCAACCCGATTTTTCGCCATTCAGCGGGTTTGTCCTTAAAAAGCAGGTGTTGGGATAATTTATAGCCAGATTGGCATAAGAAACTATGGCGTTGGCAAAGCTTTTTATAGTTTTATTGCATGAAAAGAACCCAAATGATCCTGATCCATATCGGTTGTTGGCTATTGGTACTGATTTACCGCTATGGAGCTTATCTTTTAAAAATCAACAGTTTTTACGATGCGGCCTTCGATGTTTCGATGACGATTTTACAGCTCGTAGAATTTTACATCTGTTTTCTGTGGGTTTACCCGCGTTTTTTAAAGCAAGGAAAAACAGTGCAGCTTATTGGTGGCATTCTGTTGTCGATGGGCGTATTTATAGGAGGCAGGTATTTGATAGAAGAAATCATCTACCTGCATTTTTTTGGCTTCCATAACTATGCCGATGGCGTTACCTTTTCTTATTACATCCTTGATAATATCTACTATAGCATTTCCTATGTTTTTATTGCCCTCGGCATTTATTCGGTACAGGAAAATTACAAAGGACAACTTACCCAGCGTAAGCTGAAAGACGAAGTGGTCAAAGCCGAATTGGCCTTTCTCAAATCGCAGATCAATCCGCATTTTCTGTATAATTCGCTCAATTATGTTTACTCGTTGGCCATTCCAGTTTCAGAAAAGCTGGCCGATGCCATTTTACGCCTTTCTGATTTGATGCGCTATACTTTGAACGATAGTGCCGACGGAAAAGTAAAGCTGGGCAAGGAGGTTGAGTATCTCGAAAGCTATATCGCCTTGTTCAAGATGCGTTTTGAACCCCGGTTTTATGTCGATTTTAAAACCGAAGGGCTCGACGACGAGCAGCAGATTGCTTCGCTTGTGCTGATTCCTTTTGTCGAAAATGCCTTTAAGCATGGCGTGGTCAACGATGAAAAGCATCCGGTGCGCATTGTTTTGAAAGTACAGCCAAACAGAAGGCTTGTTTTTGAAGTGAGCAACAAGATTAACCATAGCCAAAAAGACCACTCGAGCGGCGTGGGCTTGGTTAACGTGTATCGCAGGCTAGACCTCATCTACCCAGACCGGCACGAACTGTTGGTTTCTAATAATGGCAATACCTATAAAAGTACACTGATTATTAATTTATAAATCTGATGAAATTCCCTATTCCACGACAGACCCATTGGATTGGTTTAGCCGCTTTAATCCTCTGTGTTTGGTATGGCTGTGCGCCCATGCGGGCTGCGCGTTGGCGCGAACCCGATCTTAACGACAGTTCAAAATTTAAGTACGCCAGGCTGCAAGCGAACCAAACGCCGTTCAGGTTTGTGCCGGCCGTTGGACAGCCTCGTTATGCCAAAATGAAGAAGTACCTGGACAGCGCCTTGCAGCAAACCAATACCCATGCTTTTTTGGTCATCAAAAACGACAGCATCATTTATGAGAACTTTGCCCAAAACGTTAACTACGGTACTTTGCATCCCAGTTTTTCGGTTGCCAAATCCTATATCGGCACGCTAATCGGCATGGCTATCGACAATGGGATAATCGCATCGACTAATGATTTGGTGATCAAATACATGCCCGAACTCGAAAAGAACGATAGGCGTTTCCGCAAACTCACCATTCAGCACGTGTTAGACATGCAAAGTGGTTTTGATTTCGACGAAGACAGTACAAGCCCTTTTGGCAGCATCGCGAAGCTCTACTATGGCAATTCGCTCAAAAACCAGGTGGCCCAACTCAAAATGAAAAAAGAACCGGGACAATCTTTCGAATACCAAAGCATCAATACCCAGCTATTGGCTGCTTTGTTAGAACGTGCCAGTGGCGAAAAGATAGAAAGTTTAATGGCCAAATACCTGTGGCAGCCTTTGGGGGCAGAGTCTGATGCCATTTGGAGCCTCGATGGTCGTAAAACCGTTAAAGCATTCTGCTGCCTCAATGCTACCGCTACCGATTTTGCAAAATTGGGCAGGCTTTACCTCAAAAAAGGAAATTGGGAAGGAACACAAATCGTTTCGAACCGTTGGATAAATGGTACGGTTAATCCGGATTCTTTGGGCAAAAGAGGCTACAAAAATCAATGGTGGGCCTGTAGCAACATCAGCTATTTCAAGGATTCGCTCAGCGCCAGTCAAAAGTTGGCCAAGCTGAATTTGAAAGTACCGATCAAGAAAATGAAAAATGGCACCTATTATTTTCAGACCAAGTCTAACGATTATAGAGCCGAAGGAATTTTAGGCCAGATTGTGTACGTAAATCCTGATAATAATGTTATTATTGTCAGGCTGGGAAATTACCCTAACAAGAACCTCTATTTTAATGGTTTCATTCCTGCTGTGGGCAGGGAAATTAACTAAAGACAATTGCCATGATCCGTTGCCTCGCTGTTGACGACGAAGCTTATGCTTCAGAAATTATTGCTGCCTACATTAAAAAGACACCTTTTTTAGCGCTTTTGGGTACTACGACCAATGCCTTTGAAGCATTGAACTTGGTTCAGGAAGGCAAGGTTGACCTTATTTTTTTGGATATCCAGATGCCCGAGCTCACCGGTATTCAGTTTTTGAAGATCTGTGGAGGCAAATGCAAAGTGATTTTGACCACTGCCTATCCAGAATATGCCTTGGAAGGTTTTGAATTGGATGTGGTGGATTATTTGTTAAAACCAGTCTCTTACGAGCGTTTTTACAAAGCGGCTTTAAAGGTACAGCAATTGCTGAGTCCTCCTGCGGCAGCGCCAGTTCAGCCAGAGGTACCTGCACCGGCCAATACCACAGATTTCATCTTTATTAAGGGCGATACCAAAAACAAGTTCATCAAAATCAAATACAGCGATATTCTCTACATCGAAGGACTGAAAAATTATGTGTCTATTTTTACGGGAGAGCAACGCCTCATTACCTACCAAACCCTGCGCGAACTCGAAAACATATTGCCCAAACAGTCTTTTTACCGCATCCATAAATCTTATATCGTAGGGGCTGGTCATATTAAAATGATAGATGGGAATACGGTTTTTATCAAAGACCAGGCTTTGCCCATAGGCGAAACCTATCGCGACGACTTTTTTAAGATGATCAGAGAAAACAACTGATTTGATCAGATTGCCACAGTTTTTTTACAAGATTTGAGCACACAAACGTTTGTGTGAAATGGATTTTCGAATTTCGCTTTAAAATAGGGTTATTTGTTATAGACAACCATTTAACCTCATGAAACCGAAAAAGATCTTATTGTGTCTGGCCATTTTGGCTTGTAACATTGCACTTGCCCAACAGCCTGTTGCCCAATTGTTTAAAATACCAGCTAACAAAGGCTATGTAGAGCCTTTTAGCCCAGGCAGGCCAGGCGTTTCTGTACCTGTTGGCTACCCCGAAAGCAAAGGCATCGTGGCTAACTGGCGCGATAAAAACAAAAGCGTGGTATGGTACCTGTATCAAAAACCGGGAAGCTATGAGCTTTCTTTCAACCACACGGTTGAACAGGGCAAAAACCTGCAATTCGAATTGAAGGTAAGCGCCACCTATGCCAATAGCGGCTTTAAGGGCTTTACCAAAAAAATAACCTTTAAAGGTACAGGCCAGGCCGATAGTTTGTTTGCCACGAAAGTTGATGTGCCGCAAACAGGCTATTTCAGGTATGAACTGAAACCGATTTCAGATCCAGAATCGGCCATTAAAATAGCAACATTGACTTTCAAGTCGTTAAAACCGAGCGGACAAGTGAACCAAACCGACTATCAATCGTCGCCTTCGGTGCACCTATCGTTTAGTACAACCGACCAGACAACCAAGGCCTATAACTGGATTTACGAAGAGATCTTGGTGCCTGAGGGCGGCGATCCTTTGGCTACCTATTACATGAGCCTCGGGTTTTTTAGAGGTTATATGGGCATTCAAACCAATAGCGAAACCGAACGCAGGGTGCTGTTTTCGGTTTGGGATAGCAAGGATGCAGAGCATGATAAAACCATTACCCAACACGATTATGTTTCGTTGGTTGACAAGGGCGAGGCCACTACCGTAAACAGTTTTGGGGGCGAGGGTACCGGTGGCCAATCGTACGTGAAAACCGCCAATTGGCAAACCGGGAAGCCGGTTAAGTTCTTGATGAACATCAGCAGGCAGGCCAATAATTCGGTGGTGCTTTCGGCTTGGTACAAACTGGAGGGGCAAGACTGGCAATATGTAGCTTCGTGGCGTGCTCCCAAAGAGCAACGCTTGTTCGATGGCTTTTATTCGTTTATCGAAAACTATGGTTATACCAATGGACAGGTGCGTAGGGAAGCTTACTATTACAACGCCTGGGGCAAGGAAGAGGCAACCGGCAAATGGGTAAACTTTAACAAAGTGAGGTTTTCGAATACCGATGGCAAGGAAGGGCAGCGGGTAGATTTTGAACAAGGCGTTTCGCCAAAATATCCAGATCGTTTTTACATGGCATCTGGCGGCTATACGCCTACGCTAAAAACTGCCAATCAAATTCCGCTGTCAGTAAGTAAGATGAACCTTGATTTAAAGCCTTTTGAAGACAGGATTGCTTTGGCCTTAAAAAACGAAGACCAAAATAAAGACAAGCTGAAAAAAAGCAAATAGCGTATTTAACCTCTGATTTGCAGAAATATATTTAAGGCGGCTTCGCTAAAAATCTGTTAATGTGCGCCCAGTGCTTTCAGTGGCCCATAGGCGCTATTTCGTTGTTTTTGCCAGTTCGATCCCAAAAGTTTTGCTTGTATCCACGTCAGTTAATTTTGCATTTTAAAGATATACCACTGCTCAAATTAATTATATTTGGGTTAACCGGATATTCAAAATCAAGATGAAAAAATTTTTAATCGTTTGTTTTCTCCTTTTTACGGTAAGCGTTGCCTGTAAAAAAGAAAATGTTGGAGGCGATAAGCTTTGTGCCTGCTCATTATTAGCTGCTCCAACTTTGCAATTGGCTGTCAAAGGCGCAGAAGGAAAGGATTTGCTCAATACCACGGTAAGTGGTTCTTATAGCGAAGGCCAAATCCAGCTGTATCAAAAAGACAATGTTGGAAACATGAAGCAGATCCAGTTTAGGATTAGAGAGCCTTTTAATGCTGGCAACGAAAAGTTTGGCTATTATCAGATCGAATCTGCTCAGGTCATTTCTTTGGCAAGCCAAAATGCCAATCAGGTCTTTTACCTGAAACTGGGAAACAGAGCACCGTTAGAAATCAGCATGACCATACAGCAAGACAAAAGAATGATTGGCAAATTGTTGATTGACAAGCAAGAAGTGCCTGTAGTTAGCGATTATATTGCCAAGTTTGCCAACGTATATGCCATCAGTTTGTAGACCAACGCAAAAAGCATAAAAAAAGCACCGAATTTTCGGCGCTTTTTTGTTATTCGAAATACTCTTTCATTTTATCGAAAAAGCTTTTATCGTTTTTGCCGGGCTGTGGCTTAAAGTTTGGAGATTCGCGCAGTTTTTCTAGCAGGGCTCTTTCTTCGCTGCTTAGCGCTTTTGGAGTCCAGATGTTCACATGGATAATCTCATCGCCACGGTGGTAAGAATTCACTTCAGGAATACCCTTGCCCTTTAAACGCAACAGTTTGCCGCTTTGGGTTCCAGGATCAATCTTAATTTTGGCTTTGCCATCAATGGTTGGCACTTCCACGCTGGCACCTATGGCCGCATCGATAATGCTGACATGCAAATCATAAACAATGTTGTTGCCTTCGCGTTTAAGCGTTTCGTGTGGCAGTTCTTCGATCAGGATGATTAAATCGCCCGGAATGCCGCCGTTTGGCGCAGCGTTTCCTTTGCCAGCCATGCTCAGTTGCATACCTTCGCTTACGCCAGCCGGAATGTTGATGGTAATGGTTTCTTCGCCACGTACAGTACCTTCGCCATGGCAGGCATTACATTTGGCCGTAATTTGTTGGCCGCTGCCATGACAGGTAGGGCAGGTTGCTGTGGTTTGCATCTGGCCCAAAATGGTATTGGTTACCCTGCGCACTGCACCGCTGCCGCCACAGGTTTTACAAGTGCTTACCGACGATTTGTCTTTAGCCCCCGTGCCATCACAGGTTTTACAGGTAATCTGTTTGTTAACCTTGATCTTTTTCTCTGCACCGTTGGCAATTTCTTCTAAGGTTAATTTAACCTTGATGCGCAGGTTGCTTCCTTTAGCTACCCTGCGACCCCCACGCGATTGGCCACCGCCACCGCCAAAAAAGCTATCGAAAGGGCTGCCGCCACCACCGAAAATATCGCCAAACTGGCTAAAAATATCTTCCATGTTCATGCCGCCTCCGCCAAAGCCACCCGCCGCGCCACCAACGCCTGCATGGCCATATTGGTCGTAACGCTGCTTTTTCTCTGGACTGCTTAATACTTCGTAAGCTTCTGCTGCTTCCTTGAATTTTTCTTCTGCCGATTTGTCGTCGGGGTTTTTATCAGGGTGATACTTGATAGCCAATTTGCGGTAGGCTTTTTTAATTTCCTCCGCCGAAGCGCCTTTGGCTACGCCAAGTATGTCGTAATAATCTCTCTTGCTCATTGCTTTAATGATGGAATTTTGGATGATTGTACTTTGAATGGTTATTTAATCCATGCACATACTCATGCTAAAATTCACTAATTTATATTATGCTCCTACTACTACTTTGGCGAAGCGGATTACTTTATCGTTTAGGGTATAACCTTTTTCCAGTTCGTCAACCACCTTGCCTTTTAAATCGTCGCTAGGGGCAGGAATATTGGTAATGGCTTCGTGTTTGTCTGTATCGAAAACGGTGTGAATGCTTTCTATTTCCTTTAAGCCTTTTTGACTCAAAATACTTTTAAGCTTGGCTTGTACCAACAAAATGCCTTCGCGAATGGCGCTTACTTCTGTAGCGTTTTCGGTGGCTTTGATAGCACGCTCAAAGTCGTCTAATACAGGGAGCAAGGAAACTACTACGTCTTTTCCTGCAGTTTGCAACAACTCTATGCGTTCTTTTTGGGTACGGCGCTTATAATTGTCGAATTCGGCAAACAGACGAAGGTATTTATCGTTAAGGGCAGCATTTTCCTGTTGCAGTTTTTCTTCTGCAGAAAGTGCTGCAACCGGTTCTGTCACTTTATCCTCGGTTTGTGTTTCACCCGCCTGCGTATCTTGAACTTCTTGTTCCGCCTGATTTTCAGTAATCGGTTCTTCTTCCTTTTTCTTCTTATTAAACATGTTGTCTACTCGTGTTTTTGTGTTCGAACTCAAAAGTTTTGCCAATCATAAAAAAACAGCCATGCTGTCAGTTTTAATTGCTTGCTACCGAACAGAATGGCTGAAATCTAATTTTTTGTCAGCATTGCACTAGGCAATCTGGGCATCTTCGTGTACAATTCCGTTTTCGCACTTGATGATGCGCGAAGGAAAGGTACGGATGATATGATAGTCGTGGGTGGCCATTAAAACCGCGGTGCCGCTTTGGCTGATCTGTTTCAATAGCAATACGATTTCTTCTGAAGTATCGGGGTCTAAGTTGCCCGTTGGCTCGTCAGCCAATATAATTTCCGGATTGTTGAGCAAGGCACGTGCAATAACCACGCGCTGCTGTTCGCCACCCGAAAGCTCGTGAGGCATTTTCTTGATTTTAGAACGCAGGCCTACTTTTTCCAATACATCTTTAATGCGCTCGTTGATAAGGTTTTTGTCGTTCCAGCCGGTAGCTTTCAATACAAAATCCAAATTTTGTTCGATGGTTCTATCGCTCAATAGCTGAAAATCCTGAAAAACAATGCCCAGTTTCCTGCGTAAAAAAGGCACTTCCTTATCGGTCAGGTTTTTAAGGTTGAAGCCGGCTACGCTGCCGTTGCCATTGCCGATATGCAAGTCGCCGTAAATGATTTTTAGCAAGCTGCTTTTTCCAGAACCGGTTTGGCCAATCAGGAAAACAAATTCGCCTTTGGCTATATCGAGGTTAACATTGGATAAAACCAGGTGCTTTTGCTGAAAAACGTCTACGTTCTGTAAGTTGATTACTGCGCTTTGTGTCATGTTCAGATATCTAATTTGGTAACCTGTCCGAAGGGAAGGTCGTTAATAACGTTCATAATTTCGTCGAGCTTATCGCCAAACCCCAGTTTCTCTAAAGATTTATCGGGCCTGTCTACCCTGAAGTAGGCCAAGAGCGTAAATTTTTCGTCCCTTAGCTGCACGTAATCAGGTATTTTGGCGATGCCTTTTACTTTAATGATATACATTTGCCCAAAAATAACATTTCTAGCCGAAAAACGAGGCACGAAAGCAACATGATTTCATTCTTCCTACCTCACCAGCATTACCCAGCCGCTAATGGCTTTTAACTCGGGTTCTAACTGAATGAGGTAATAATAAACGCCCACCGGAACGGCTTTGCCCTTGTATTTGCCATCCCAAGGCTGACTGGTGTTGCCGGTAGCTTGATAAACGGTTTCGCCCGAGCGGTTCATAACCTTGATGATGACATTGGGATAGGGGCCAAGGGGAGCAATTTTCCATACATCGTTTTGTCCATCGCCATTCGTACTAAAAGTATTCGGTACGTTAAGGTTTTCATAAACCTTTACCAAAACTTCGTCTTCGCTGCTGGCACAACCACCGCTATTTTCTACGTGCAGGGTGTAGGTCATGTCTTGTGGTGGCGTAGCTATCGGGTTGAGCTTGTTGGGGTCGTCCAGGTAATCGCTTGGTGTCCAGTAATATTTGGTGTAAGGGCCTGTGGCTTTGCCGTCGAGCTGTATGGGGTTGTCTTTGAGCACCCTCTTGTCTTCGCCGGCTGAGGCGGTTACTTTTTTGATTACGTTGATGGTAATAGGCAAAGTGGCCTCACAAGCGCCGTTGGCTACAGTTACCTGATAAGTTGTGGTTTCGGTTGGCGAAGCCGTAGGGTTGGGAATATCGGTCGCAGAAAGCCCATCAGCTGGCAACCAGGTATAAGTGGTGCCACCAGCTGCGGTTAAAACCGTTTGGTCGCCTTCGCAAATGGTATTCGAGCTTGCTGTTACGCTTGCTACCGGAGGATCGTTAACTGTAACCACCGTGGTAGCCGTACTTTTGCAGCCACCTTCGTTACTAACCACTACGGTATAGGTGCCTTCCATGTTGTGCGAGGCGTTGTTAATGACAGGGTTTTGCTGGGTAGAAGTAAAATTATTGGGGCCAGTCCACAAATAACTGGTGCCTGCCTCAACTTTTAGCACAATAGGTTGGCCCAGGCATACCTTGTTGCTGGGGTAACTGGTTACTGTAGTGGGCGAAACTACGCTCAGGGTAATAGGCGCAGAGACGACCCTGCAATTTATACTGCTGATGTTATTGCCGTCGGCAACTGCCAACCGGTACTGATAATTGTTTTTAGTAGCATTATTGAAGTTAACTTGGTACTGGCTGCCTGTTGCTCCGGCAATGTCGGTCCAGGTACCGTTAATCAGCTGCTGCCATTGGTAGTTCAGCTGATTAAATCCCGTACCAATATTGGCCGAAAGCAAAAAACTCTTGGTATCGCCCTCGCAGGCGTAGGTAAGCTGACTGGTAACGCCATTGATGGTAGGGTTTACCGTTGGGCCACAAGGCCTAAAAGTAATGTCGTCCAATGCAATATCGTTTCCAACCCCGCCAGGTCCGTTATTGATCATTTTAAGTACAATGGCCGCATTGCTGGTGGTGGTAAAGGTCATGGCATACTGCTTCCAGGTGGGCTGGGCCGTTTCCAGGATATCGCCGGTATTGTAGCTTTTAAGTATGATGCCAGTGGTAGTTTCGATGGTAAAGGTGACATTGGGCTTGTTGCCAGAATAATTCAGGATGTTGATGATCCAGGCAGCAAATTCGTAGGTAGTGCCGGGGCAAAGTCCCGAAATGGTCGACTGGTAAAAGATACCTGGCGTAGTTGAGGCATTAACCACCATCATATAACCATTGGGGTCATTAGGGGTATGGTTATTAATTTGAAACCAACCGTTGCCCGGGCTATTGTGCATGCCGTTGGTGCTTTGTGCAATGGTGTATTGTCCATCGTTGGGGGTGCCAGCCATATAGGTGTAATTGGTAAGCGTACCGCTTAATTGTGGTCCGAAGGCATCTGTACCTCTTCCAAAATCAATATTGATAACCGGATCGCCCAATGAGCCCGTACAAACCTGGGCCTTTAATCCGGCAATGGAAAAAAGCAACGCAAACAAAGACCAAAGCAAACTTCTAATCGCTTTCAAATGAGCATTTGGGGATAAAGTGCCTACAAAATAGCGATAAATTTATAGGCTACAAAGCCTGCAGGAAATCAATTGTATTTACATTGTCGGCATAGTCCCAAAGCTTTGGGTTTTGGCTTTGGCCAAAGGCTACGGGCGCATAATTTAAAGGCATATCTACATGCGATACTACGCATTGAATCTGTTCTTCCTTTTGCTTCAGCTGCTCAGCCAGTTTGGCCGCGTCTTCATAGCTTTCGTAAAAAAGAACGGCCAAAGGCGAGGTCAATGCTTCATCTTCCTTTACCAACAAAAAACCATTGTCGAGGTGCTTCACCAAATTTACGAGGTAAACTGATTTGTTGTAATCGTAGTTGTTGTTGTATTTAAAATGGTTGATAATGTCGCTGTAGGACTCGATGGCCTCAAACAAATGATCCATCTTGTAATGTTTAGGGACGTAAATTTTAGAAACATTTCTGCATCCCATGCCGAAATAGTCGAAAATATCGTGGCCCAGGCTTTGCAGTTCGGCTTCGCTTTCTTTGCCGCTCAGTACAGCCACGCTGTTTCTGTTTTTGCGGATGATATTGGGTACATTTCCGAAATAGAATTCAAAATAACGGGAGGTATTGTTGCTGCCCGTGGCAATAATGGCGTCGAAATCCTGCAACCTTTCTGCAAAAATAATCCGGTCGTTCAGCGCAGGCACTAGTTCGGTCAGTTTTTGAAGTAGGGCAGGCAATAATTTATCGTCAGACGACGACATTTTAATCAAGGCGATATTTCCGGTTGCCAACACGCAAAGCACATCATGAAAGCCTACCAAAGGGATGTTTCCGGCTAAAATCAGTCCCACTTTTTTAGGGTTGGTGCTGAGGCTGATCGGTTCCATCCATATTTGCAAATCTTTGGTATTGAGCATCTTGCTTAGAGATGAAAGTGCTTTTTTTACCTCTTGTTCGGTAAACCAGGCATTATGCCTGCTTGCCGCTTGGATAGCCGCTTCGAACGTTTGGCCGGGATTGGCCATCCATTCGCCGAGTTTTTCAAAGGCACGAATAAGGCTTTCTTTGCTAAGTGATGACATATTTAGAATTATTATAAATGATTATGTGTTATATTTGCACTGCAAAGTTAAGCTTAGCAATAGATATAGACGAAGACATGGCAATTAAAATAACAGACGAGTGTATTAATTGTGGCGCATGTGAGCCAGAATGCCCAAATAATGCAATTTACGATGCAGGCACGGCCTGGAGATTTTCGGATGGTACCAATTTAGATGGCATCATCGATTTTGGTGACCAGCAGATTGATGCTGGCGCTTCGCAGGAAGCTCTTTCTGACGAGGTTTATTATATTGTTTCTGACAAATGTACAGAGTGTAAAGGTTTTCACGATGAGCCACAATGTGCAGCGGTTTGTCCGGTAGATTGTTGTGTTGACGATGAAGATGTCCGCGAAACTGAAGAAGAATTATTGGCCAAAAAAGCCTGGTTGCACCAAGAAGGCTAAATCAAGCTTAAAAATAAATAGAGGCACGCGGTAATCGGGTCCCTTTTTTTATGGCTAATGGTTTGGTTTTCAATGAGTTATACCTCGCTACGATTAGGTACCACCAGTACCGGGCAAGGTGCCTTTCTGGCCACATGTTCGGCCACGCTGCCCATAAAAAAATGATAGAGGCCGGTTCGGCCATGCGTACCGATTACAATCAGGTCGGCACCCCATTCTTCAGCCTGTTTTAAAATCCCGTGGCTGGCCGTGTCTAAACTGGTGAGATAAGTGGTTTTAACGTTATTGCTGAATTTTTTTTCGATTTCCTTGAGCAGCTCTTGGCTGTTTTCTTCGCTGTTGTCGTACATTTCCATAAAAACCGGGGCCAAGGTAAAGTCGGGGTTAGCTGTAGCCGGAGCTGGTTCGATAATGTTGAGCAATGCAATTTCGGCATCGAATTTACTGGCCATCTCATAGCCCGTTTTGGCTGCTTTTTCAGAACAAGTACTGTTGTCAACAGCAATGAGGATTTTTTTGTAGTTCATGATTTCAGCATTTGGGTTTTGTTTGTTAAAAATAACAATTTTTGGCCATAAAAGTTTGACAATGCAGTTTTTAACTTATTTTAGGGCTCGCATTTAAAGCATGGAAAATTACCAAATTTGCAGGGTTGCCATCGCGCCACTCAGAAAAGAACCGTCAGACCGTAGTGAAATCGTATCGCAGTTGTTATTTGGCGATCGGGTCAAAGTAATTGAACAGACCGAAAAATGGTGGTTGGTCCAGAATTTTGACGACGATTACCAAGGCTGGATGGATTTTAAGCAGCTGACCAGACTTGGCGAGGCGCAATATTTAGATAAGCGTTCCTATACCTACTTGGCACCAGCGGCGGTAAACAATACCCTGATTGCGGCCAATGGAAGTGCTTATTACGTGCCAGCAGGCTGTACATTGCCATTTTATGCAGACGGTTTTTGCTTTTTGGGTGAAGAAAAATTCGAATTAAAGTTCGATGCCTGGATGCCAAGTCGTCAAACCATTGCCAGCGAACTCGAAGCAACGGCAAAATTCTTCGAAAATGCGCCTTATTTATGGGGCGGCAGAACCTTGTTTGGCATCGATTGTTCGGGTTTTGTGCAAACTGTTTTCAGGCTTCATGGCCTACAGCTAAAACGAGATGCTTCGCAGCAGGCAGAGCAGGGCGAGCTGGTCGATTTCCTATCAGGTGCAACCGTTGGCGATTTGGCTTTTTTTGATAATGAAGCAGGCCAAATTACCCATGTGGGCATGATGCTGGGCAACGACAAAATTATCCATGCGGCAGGTAAGGTGCGTATCGATCCGATAGACGACCAAGGTATTTTTAACCCCGAGCAGGGGCGTTATACGCACAAACTGCGAATCGTCAAAAGATTTTTTTAGCGTTTAATTTGCGAAATTTACCGATTAAAAAATCTTAGGTCGTCTTAGCTTCTTGTTGCAGGCGCATGTGTTTTTTTTTAGGTTCAACCCGCTAATCAGCTAAACACCCAGTTCCTTCATCAGTTCCTCTAGTTTGGTTTTAAGCTCGGCAAGTTCGGTTTCTACTTTGGCTAAACGTTCTTCCAATTCGCTATTCGATCTGCCTGAAGGTTCTTCTGCATTGATGTATTCTTCTTCAAAAGTTTCAATGTCGCCGGCAAACAAATGCATGTAGCGTTGCTCTTTTTGTCCGGGTCGGCGTGGCAACTGCTTGATGTAGGGCGGTTCTTCGTTGGCCAGTTTTTCTAAAACGCTTTGTACCTCTTCCAAAGTTTCGAATTCGTATAGCCTGCCCGAATTGGTGTTGATTTCGCCGGGGGGTTGCGGGCCGCGTAAAAATAGGAGACACATAACCGCCACTTCGGCTGGAACCAAAGGATAAACAATGGCAAAATTATGCTTGTATTTGATGTTTCTGATTGATCCTCCGGTAGCCGTGGCAATCAGTCCGGCGATTTTTAGAGAATTGAGTGCTGTTACAATGGTCGACTCATCATATTGCACCACCGGCTTTCGCGAGGTTTTTTGGTTGCAGGCAGCGGCCAAACCGTTTAGGGTCATCGGGTAATAATCTGGCGTTGTTTTGCATTTTTCCATCAAGGCGCCAAGCACCCTGATCTGTTCGGCATTGAGTATAGGTAGCGATTTTGGTGTGTACATGGCTAAATATAGGGCAATTCGGCAAAATATTTAAGAAACTGCATAAAATTTGATCGTCCGATATGGAATCGCAGTGCAAAAAGTATCTTGTAATAAACCCCCATTTATGAAGATACGCTTACTTTTTTTGTTTCTTTTCTTTCTTTCCAGCTTCGTTGCGGCACAGTCTAGGCTAAATAATAGTCGCCAGATAGGACTTTACACCTACATCTATAAATTAACCGATAAGGAAATGTTCAGTTTGGCAGGAGAAGGTAAATCGGTTATCAACGATGGTTTTTTGCATACGCTGATCGATAGCTTCAAAATCGATAAAAAATACGAAGACAAGCTTTCTTATGGTAATTATCTTTATGTAAGCCCCATAAAAAATAAGCTGAATTATAGTCTGGTCGACAAGCGCAATGCAAACCTGGTCATTGTCAATAATCAATATAACCTGCAGTTTTATATAACAGACCTCAAAGGTAATCTAGTATCTGATGCCAAGGTAGAGCTGGCCAATGGGCAAAAGGTAGTCTATAATCGGCAGACGCATCTTTATCAGTGTAGCTATAGCAAAAAAAGTCAGGTGGTTAAGGTAAGCTATCAGGGCGTGAGTAATTTTTTTAGCTTCGAAATCAATAACCCACGCGAAGATTGGCCCTTTTTTAGGAAAATTGCCTATTCTTTTCCAATCAGATACATTTGGCAACCCTTTAAAAACTTGTTCAAAAAGAAATACAGATACCGGAAAGAAGAACTGCACTATCAGGGCTATATGGTTTTTAGCAAACCTAAATACAAACCCTTAGATACGGTTAAGTTTAAGGCCTATGTAGTGGATGCCAAAGGCGGAGCCATCAAAAACATAGCGGCTGATGTGCTCCTTTATGGCCAAGGCCGAGAAAGAAAGATGGGTACGATTAACCCTTATCGTGAAGGGGGCTATGATTTTAGCTTTGTACTGACCGATAGCCTGCAGTTGGTGTTGGATAGGGATTACATCATCGATTTGGTAGCCAACAACGGCAAAAAAAGCAAACTTGTGCGCTCGAACTTTAGGTATGAAGACTACGAGCTCAAATCATTGGATTTTAAGGTAAGAACCGACAAAACCGTACATCAAATAGGCTCGCCGCTTGCTGTTTTTATGAAGGCAACCGACGAAAACGAATTGGCTGTGCCTGATGGTCGCGTAGAAATAGTGGCCGTTACCAGCAGGGTTAGCGGTTATTTCGATCAGAAAGTATTTGTTCCAGATACGCTTTGGAAGAAGGAAATGAGGCTTGATCCGGTTGGCGAAACCAAATTGATATTACCCGACAGTATTTTTCCAAAGGCAACTATCGATTTTAGGTTAGCAATTGTTTTGCGAAACAGCAACAACGAAGTGCGAAGACAGGAGCAATCGCTTTCCTATAGATACCAAAAAGAACAAAAACTGCAAGAAATTAAAGGAACTCTGCAAAAAGACAGCCTGCTGATTGCCTACAGGGAAAACGATCAGCAGCTGCCACAACAGGCCAGCATAGTTGCTTATGCGGCATCGGGTGTACAGCTCGATTCGATGCAGCTAGCCTTGCCTGCTGCCTTAAAAGCCAATTACCATGCCGAATACTATAAAGTGAAGCTGTTGAACGGCTTTAGCGATTCGATTTATCTTCGCAATTTTTCGCCTACGCTGAACATTGGTGCGCTGCAGACCAAAGACTCGTTAAAAGTGCTGGTCAATAATGAAAACAAAGTGCCTTTTTGGTACACCATCTTTTCTGGCGACCGTATTTTGTTGCAAGGCTATGCCAACCGGCTGGATACTGCCTTGAAGCATGGCACCAGCAAGGCTGCGCATATCCGCATCAATTACTTTTGGAACGAGCAAGAAAAAAGCCAAGAAGTAAGTGCCGCTTATAGTCCAAATTACCTTAACGTCAAATTTATGGCGCCACCTGTAGTTTATCCGGGACAAAATGTAAAAATGCTGGTTAAAGTTACCGACATTGACAATAAGCCAGTGGCTGGTGCCGATGTTACTGCACAGGCTTTTACTGCTAAGTTTGGAAATGTTTCCTCTCCCTCGTTGCCCAATTTCTCAAAGCGTTATTTTGCCCGAAAAAGGAAAAGTTTATTGGAAATAGAAGAAGTAAGCGCCAATGGTGCGCTTCAGATGGATTGGCCAAAATGGGGCAGGGCTTTGGGCTTGGATACCATTGAATATTACAAATTCATCCACCCTAGAGAAATCTACACCTATGTGGAGCAAATCAAAGGCGAATTGGCGCAGTTAGCTCCTTTTGTAATCGAAAAAGGCAACATTGATCCGGTAAGCATTGTGTATATAGACGAAGTACCTGTGTATTTTAGTCAGGCAGAACAATTGCAACGCTACGCTTTTGTAGTAAAGCCAGGCGTACACTCCATCAGGATGCGTACAGCTACCAAAATGATTTACCTGCGCGAGGTAGAAGTAGCCAAGGGAAGCAAAAAAGTGATTAGCGTGGAAGCCAATGTAGCCAATACCAAGGCGGAGGTAACGCTGCAGAAAAATGTATTGACACCAGACGAGGCTTCGTATTTGGAGCGGTTCATGATCAAAATCACCGATAATTTCCAGTCGGAGAAAACGCAGCTCCGGGCAGATACCACATGGGTTTTGTTAAATCCTCCACCCATGGTTTCGCGTTCGAAAGAGCTATTGGTTGGGCCGTTTAAAGAAAATATCCTCGGCTTTGAAACCAAAGATTTTTCACACAATTTTATTAAGGAACCAGGCTATACCTATACTTTTTTGCCAGGATTGATCAAGCAAAAATCCTACGAAAGCCTACAGGTACCCAATTATGTAAAACGCGTATACAATCAACCGAAAAAACCGGCAGTACCTGTATCTTCTTCAGCCGTGGCTTTAGCCAATGTAGCCCAAAATGGTAACGATAATTTTAGCCAATATGCCTTAAAAAAAGGCGAAATCGATAGCATTTGGAACGAATACCTGAATTTGAGAAGCTATACAACTTTATTGTTCAGTAATGAAAGAACCACGAACAAGATGAAGGGAAGTTTGGTCATCGCCATAGATACAGCCTTTAAAAATAGATTGCCGTATATCAAAAACATCGTGGTCTATAAAAATAACCAACCCGATTTTATTCATATTTACCCTGGTAATACCACTGTTTTTCCCTATTTCGACGAAGGAAGCTACCGGATGCTGTTCTTGCTCAAAGATAATCGCTATTTCATGGCCGACGATGTTAATATTAAGGCTAATGGACAGAACTACCATGAGTGGAAAACTTTTAAGATTATGGCAGCCGATCGGTTGAGCAAAGAGCTTGATGCTTATATCAAAGCGGCCAAAAGCGGTGCTTACAATGCCATCGACGATAAAGTGCTTTACAATTACAACAGTATCAATATTGGCAAAAGCCTGCTCGTTAACCAGATGTATGGAAAAGTGATTGCCGCAAGCGACCAGTTGGCTTTGCCTGGAGCCTCGGTTAGGGTAGTTGGATTTGAACAAGGTACCGTAACAGGTGCCGATGGGCAGTTCAGCATCGCTGTTCCGGCAAACGGAAAGATCATTATTGCAGCCTTAGGTTTCGCAAGCAAGGAAATACCTATAACCAATGGAAACATCGGAACTATTGCACTTGAGGATAGTAAAAACCAGTTGAATGAGGTTGTGGTAACGGGCTATGGCTACTCGGCCAAGCGCAGTTTAGCGATGGCATCAACTACGCTTGCTGCCAATGAGCTATCAGGACGTGTGGCAGGACTTAGCTTAAACAGTGATCAGGTGCGTTTGGTATTGAGGGGAAACAGAAGCTTGCCCGATAATAACAAAGCCATGGTGGTGCTCGATGGGGTGGTAGTGCCTTATGAAATGATCAGCAAGCTGAGCCCCGAAGAAATAGACAACCTGAGCATGCTTAGCGGTAACGATGCAACTGCCATTTATGGAGCTATGGCGGCCAATGGCGTCATTTTGATTAAAACCAAAAAAGGAAATACAGCACTTGCCGAAACGGGAGAGCTGGTGGCGCAGCAACAGACCATGCGTCACAATTTCTCAGATGTTGGCTTTTGGCAGCCCCAATTGTTTACCGACGAAAATGGAAATGCCAGCTTTAGCGTTAAGTTTCCAGACGATATTACCAATTGGAAAACCAGGGTAATTGCCATGAACGGCAATAAACAGAGTGGTTATGTCGAAACAGCTATCAAATCATTTAAAACATTAAGCGCCAATTTTGTTTCGCCTTTGTTTGCCGTTAATGGCGATAGCATTAGGGTGCTGGGCAAACTGATGAATTATACGCCCTTGGAAGAAAAAATGAACCGCAGGTTTGTCTATAACGGAAAAGAGCTGCTCAATGGAGAAGTAGGTTTTAAAAATGCCCACATTGATACGATGGCTATTGCGGTATATGGAAAAGACAGCTTGAGCTTTGAATACACATTGAAACAAAGCAATGGTTATTTTGATGGAGAAACCAGGAAAGTGCCTGTGGTTGAGGCAGGTGTAAAAGAAACCAAAGGTTATTTTGCTGCTTTCTTGCGCGATACAACCGTTAATTATGAATTTGATAAGAAACTGGGCAATATTACCCTAAAGGCTGAAGCTTCAGTTTTTCCGTCGTTGCTCGATGAAATGACCAAGCTGCGCAACTATGAATACCTCTGCAATGAGCAGTTGGCCTCCAAACTCAAAGCCCTGCTCCTCGAAAAGAAAGTAAGAAAATACCTCGATGAGCCTTTTACGCACGAAAAAGACATTGCATTTATTCTTAAAAAGCTTAGGCAGAACAGAAGACCCGAAGGCACTTGGGGCTGGTGGACAAACAGCAGCGAAGAAATGTGGATCAGTCTGCACGTTGTAGAAGCCCTATTAATGGCCGAAAAGGACGGCTATCCAATTGTGCTCGACAAAAAAGTGCTTTACGCCTATTTGGTTAATAAACTGGCTGTAAATGCAGACCTGAGCCAATTGCCAACAGTGAAACTGCTTTATCTGCTGGATAATAAGAACTATATTAAAGATTGGGTATTGGCCATTGCAAAAGCCAAAACAACCGAAAAGCCATCGCTGTACAGCAACCTGCAGCTGATGCACCTCAAGCAAATGGCCGGTTTGCAGGCAAATGTCGATTCGTTGCTGTTGCTGAAGAAACAAACCATGTTTGGCAATTTTTATTGGGGCGAAGAAAATCATCGTTTCTGGAACAACAGCATCCAGAATACCTTGTTGGCCTACCAGATTTTGAAGGCCGATGGTGGCCATACCAACGAACTCGAGAAAATACAGCTTTACTTTTTAGAGCAACGTAAAAACGGACAATGGCGCAACACCTACGAATCGTCACTAATTTTAGAAACCATATTGCCCGAAATGCTTGCCACAAATCCAAAAGGAACACCGGCTAGCATAACCATCGGCCAAGAAACCGTTAGCACTTTTCCTTTTAGCAAAACGCTTGGCAATGCAAGCGGGTTTAGCTTGACAAAAAAAGGAGGAACGCCTATATATTTTACGGCTTATCAACAATTCCAAAATCCTAAACCCGAAAAATTGGGCAAGGATTTTACAGTGAGTTCAACTTTTATGCAAAAAGGAGCCAAGGTAAAACAGCTCAAAGCCGGAACTTTGGCTACGCTCAGCGTAGAAGTAGAGGTAAGGGCCGATGCGGATTATGTGATGATTGAAATCCCTATTCCTGCAGGCTGTTCTTACGAAAACAAATTACAGTCGTTTTGGGGCGTTGAAACACACCGCGAATATTTTAGGGAAAAAACGGCAATCTTCTGTACTAAGCTCAAACAGGGCAAGTATACTTTTAACATCGACCTGATGCCACGCTATTCGGGTAGTTATGTGCTTAATCCGGCAAAGGCCGAAATGATGTATTTTCCAGTATTCTTTGGTAGGGAAGGGATGAAAAAGGTTGGAATAAATTAATTGAGCTTATGGAAACTATACTAAATGCATCCTATTAAGAATTAATGCTTATGTCGCCACTTAAAATTTCTATACCCGAGCCCTGCACCCAAAACTGGGCAAGTATGAGCCCAGCCGAAAAGGGGCGCTATTGCAACTCATGTGAGAAAGAGGTCGTCGATTTTAGAAATTGGACAAGCGAAGAACTGAAAGATTGGTTCTTCAATGATAAAGGAACAACATGTGGCTTGTTTTTTCAGGAACAAATCACTGTGGGTAGTCCGCCTGTCAAAAAATCGCGCTGGAGCTTGGTCAAAGGTGTATTTGTAGCCTCTTGTCTTACCTTATTTGCTAGCTCAAAAGCGTATTCAAAACAAGCATTAGCAACCGTATATGAAGAAAACAAAGCATCCAAATCTAATTTTACAGTTAAAGATTCAGAAACAGATACTTTAGTGACGATTAGTGGGCGAGTGAAAGATTTTAATGATAAAATAGATTTGCTAAATGTAAAAGTGTGGACATTAAGCGGGCAAAAAACAGTGACCGATGCTTATGGAAGATTCTGCTTAGAGGCCAAAGTTAAAAAAGAAGGCAAAGTTGTGTTGTTTTTCGATTATGTAGGATATCGAACCAAAGAACTTGTTTTAAATCCTGGAGAAACTGAAAACCTGAAAATAGAGTTGGGTATGCCCGAAGAGCAAAAAAGACTGGTTTTAGGCGGAGCTGTATTGATCCAGGTGAAAAAACCTTCTTTTCCCAAACGCGTCTGGAACTTTATCAAAAGGCCGTTTGTTAAACATCATTGAAGTCCCAAACCATAATTTTTTTATCATCGCCGGTAGAGATCAGGTGTTCACCGGTTTTTGACCAGATGATCTTATTGATGGAGTGCGTATGGCCAATGCCCACTTTGTCGATATTGAGGATTTTATAGAGCTTAAAGTTTTCGGCATCCCAAAGCTTGATGCTCTTGTCTTGGCTTCCTGTGGCAAAATAAGGAAGCTTAGGGTGGAAAATGATATCGTAAATGGCAAACAGATGGGCTGGAATGGTTTGTTTCAGTTCGTAATCGGGTAGGCTCCAAATGCGCAGCTGGGCATCGCGGCCACCGGTAATCAGGTATTTTCCCTCAGGGTGATAAGCCAATGAAGTAGCTGGTAGGGTATGGCCATCCAATTCGTGCTTCGGACTGTAATCGGCCAAATTATAAATGCGGATGAAGCCGTCTTTGCAGGCAAAAGCCACTTCGGTTTCGTTGGGCGAAATGGCGATGGCCCGGACGGTTTCTTTAGCCACCTGAACGCGGTAAATTTCCTTCAAATCGGCCAGCGACCATACGGCAACCGTGCCATCTTCGCCGGCTGTAAGCAATTCGTTTTTGCTTTTTACGGTTTGGATGTTGAAAATAGGCTTGGTATGGGCATTGATTCGCGCCACAACTTCCTGCTTTACAAAATCGAATACACTAAAAGCACCACTCCGTTCGCCAATAAACAGCTGGTCGTTGTAATAGTGTAGGCAGTAAACCGAACTCTGAACCGGCAATTTAACCATGATGAAAGCCAATTTTTCAAGCGACCATTCTACCACGCCTTTATCATTGCCTGCGCTAAAAAATAGGCCTTCCTTGCCCGAATTGGCTAAAGCATATACCGGATTTTGGTGGCCTGAAAGCGTGCGGAGGTGTTTGAGCATATAGGGTATTGCGATTATAGATTAGTTGCTATATATCTTTGGGAATCCTTTTTCGACGCTGAATTCGTCAAGCTGGATTTCGCTTAATAAATTATATACCGAGAGCCATTCACTGGCTTTAATGGCGATTGTACTTTGAAACACAGTTTCTCGGAGCTTGGTTTCTTTTTGATAAGAGCCAAACCATAGTTTCACATCCTCTTCGGTTTGGGTTTCGTCAACGGGCCATGCTTCTATCAAGCTGTACTTTTCCGTTTTAAGTTTGGTTTTCCAAAGGCCATATGAATGCTGATAGGATACGTGGGTAACATTAACTATGATGATCTCCTCTCCAAAAATATTCCAGATCAGGTATTTTCCTAGGCTAAAAAAATAAATAAGCGGCAATAAAAAAATAAGTGGAGCGGGACCGTCTTTTTGCATCGAAATGGCCAACCACAGTAGCGTCACAAATGCGCCTAAATTGAAAAGTGTAAACAATACCTTCACATAGCGATTCGTAGAGACCGAGCTCCTGATGTATACGTTAAAAATATCAGCGTTGATTACAGTCATTTGAGTTTTGATGGAATAAAGTATAAGGCGAAAGTATAGGGGCTGAGGCCTTTCGCGTTTTGCTTTAGTCTTTACGCGCTACTTATGTCTCTTTTCCAGGTTAAGCCCGATGTCTGCGAGTGTTTTTCCTTTGGCTTTTAGTAAAACCAGGAGATGAAATACCAGGTCGGAGGCCTCGTTTATGAAATCTTCGTCGGTTTCGTTTAAGGCGGCGATAACCGTTTCTACACCCTCTTCGCCAACTTTTTGGGCAATTTTGTTAAGGCCTTTTTGGCGAAGCTTGTTTACATAAGATTCGGCGCTTGGGTTTTCAAAACGGTCTTTGATGATGTTTTCCAGCTCGAAAATAAAGTTCTGGTTGTAGGCGGTATTGAAACAGCTGCGGGTTCCGGTGTGGCAGGTTGGCCCAACCGGACTTGCCTTAATCAGCAAGGTGTCTTGATCGCAATCGGAAGCAATGGATTTGACGAAAAGAAAATTGCCACTCTCTTCGCCCTTGGTCCACAAACGGTTTTTGCTGCGCGAAAAGAAAGTAACCTTGCCTTCGGCCTGTGTTTTGGCTAAAGCTTCGGCATTCATGTAGCCCAGCATCAGCACTTCTAAAGTTTGCTCATCCTGGATCACTACAGGGATTAATCCATTTGTTTTTCCCCAGTCGAGGGAAGTTATGTTGTCTGTCATTTTGTTTGTCGTTTCGAGGTATGAGGCCATCTTCACAATCTAGGCTTATAACCTTACCGGAATATCGTGTTTTTTTAATTCTTGTTTAAGATCTGGGATCAAAATCTCTCCGTAATGAAAAACCGAAGCCGCCAAGGCTGCATCTACGCCCGCTTGTTGAAAAACCGTTGTAAAGTGCTCGATTTTTCCGGCGCCACCCGAGGCAATGATGGGGATGTTGATCATTTTGTTGATTTTGTCCAACAAATCGCAGTCGAAGCCTTGCTTGGTGCCATCGTGGTCCATCGAAGTTAGTAGGATTTCGCCAGCGCCCAAATTCTCCGCTCTTTTAATCCAGTCTTCGGTTTCGAGTTCGGTCATTAACCGGCCTCCATTTAAGTGCACGCGGTTTTTGCCGTCGATGTGTTTGGTGTCTACCGCCAAAACTACAAACTGAACGCCAAAGGCCTTGGCCAAATCTTCAATCAGCTGGGGGTTGCGCACGGCGGCCGAATTGATGCTGATTTTATCGGCGCCAGCATTGAGCAAGGCCTCCGCATCGGCAATTTCGCTGATGCCACCACCAATGGTAAAGGGGATGTTCAGTTGCCTAGCCACGGCTTTTACCATTTCGATCATGGTTTTGCGCCTTTCGTGGGTTGCGGTAATGTCTAGGAAAACCAGTTCATCAGCACCTTGCTGGGCATATTGCGCGGCCAGTTCAACGGGGTCGCCCGCATCGCGCAGGTCTACGAAGTTGACTCCCTTTACGGTACGTCCATCCTTTACATCAAGACAGGGGATTATTCTTTTGGATAAGCCGCCACTTGTTAGAGGGAGTTTTGTTGATTGCTTAATCAAAATATTGTTGTTTAATGGAAGGTTTTATCCTTTTTCCGATACCAAGGCCTGTTAAAATTAGTCCAATTAGGATAGTAGGAAGCCATAAAAAGAAAGCATATTGACCTGTAACAGACATCAGCTGGGTACAATTTCCTTGATAAGTAAACATATAGGCTCCCCAAAAGAACATTGCAATACCCAAAAGCGCGATAAATATTCCTATTGTTAGCAGATTGATGAACTTCATAAAGGCGTAAAATTAGATTGCTTCTTTTCTTTCGATGACATTTAGATAGAACTAAGTGCTTTTAGGTTCCACTCCTTGATTTCTTCGATGCTGATATGGCCTTCGTAAATGGCTTTGCCCACCACCACGCTCCTGATGTCGAGCTGGGCCAGTTCCTTAATGTCGTCCATCGAACTTACGCCACCCGAAGCAATCAACTTAATGAAAGGGGAGTGGTCGAGCAGTTTTCTGTATAAATCGATGGCCGTGCCGCCTAGCTTGCCATCTTTGTTGATGTCGGTGCACAAAAACCTGAAAAAGCCCAATTGCAGACACTTGTCTACGTAATCCATCAATTTGATTGGCGAGCTTTCCATCCAGCCAGAATATTTGATGATTTCGTCCAGTACGTCGATAGCAATGACAATGCGGTTGGCATAATCGTCTTTTTTGGCAAAAGCAGCGCTTAGATTTGGCAGGAAATCGGGATTGCTTACGGCTTGCGTGCCCACAATGACCCGGTGTATGCCTGCATCCAACAAATTGGTAACCTGTTCAATGGTTCTGATGCCGCCGCCATATTGTACGCGCATTTCGGTTTTTTTGATGATGCTGAACAGGGTTTGCTGGTTGCTGAAATCGCCTTTTGCACCATTTAGATCGATGATGTGGATGAAATCTGTACCGTTTGAACGGTAACGTTCGATCATTTCTTCGATAGAGACATCGTATTCTGTTTTCTGATTATAGTCGCCTTCGCGCAAGCGGACAACTTTTCCGTCTAAAATATCGATTGCTGGGATAATGTACATGCTAGGATCTTAAATTTGAGAAATTTTTTAATAGGCGTTCTCCGGCTTCGCCCGATTTTTCGGGGTGAAACTGAACACCAAAGAAATTGTCTTTTTGTATAGCTGCCGAAAATTTGTTTCCATAATTTACAGAGGCGATATCAAAAATAGGGTTATATTCAATAAAATAAGAATGTACAAAGTAAAACTGTGTTCCACTAGGAACATTCTCAAATAATAAATTGTTTTTAAAATCTACCGTATTCCAACCCATGTGCGGAATTTTGATACCCAAGTTTTTGTCGAAAAGCTTGGTTTCCAAAGGCACGATGTCGAGTAGTTTGGCATCCCCTTCTTCAGAATGTGCGGTAAGTAGTTGCATGCCTACGCAAATGCCAAGCACGGGTTTTCGTAATGCTTTAATCGCTTTGACCATGCCGGTTTGCTCGAGTTTGTGCATGGCCGTGCCCGCATGGCCTACTCCCGGGATGATGATATGCGTGTACTGGGCTAAATCTGCTTCGCTATTAACCATGCCGTAGGCAATTTGTTGCCGTTCTAAGGCTGCGGTAAGCGAGAAGATGTTGCCTGCTCCATAGTTGATTATTCCGATCATTGTTTCAGTTGTCAGTTATTAGTTATCTGTTTTCCAGTTGGGGATCATGAATTCAAACCCCACAACTGTCAACTCATAACTACAATACGCCTTTAGTGCTTGGTAAGACCATTTTTTCGGCATCGCGTTTAATGGCCATTTTAATTGCCTTGGCAAAAGCCTTAAAAATAGCCTCTATTTTATGGTGCTCGTTATCGCCTTCGGCCTTAATGTTCAAATTGCATTTGGCGGCATCGCTGAAAGATTTGAAAAAATGGAAGAACATTTCCGTTGGCATGTCGCCCACTTTTTCGCGTTTAAAATCAGCTTCCCAAACCATCCAGCTGCGCCCGCCAAAATCAATGGCCACCTGGGCCAGGCAATCGTCCATCGGCAAACAGAATCCATAACGTTCAATTCCCAATTTATTGCCAATGGCCTTTGCAAAAGCCTCACCCAGTGCAATTCCGGTGTCTTCAATGGTGTGGTGCTCGTCAATATGCAGGTCGCCTTTGGCACTAATTTCGAGGTCCATGCCTCCGTGGCGGGCAATTTGATCTAACATGTGGTCGAAAAAGTGCAACCCGGTATGGATGTTTGCCTTTCCGGTGCCATCTAAATCAAGCTCAATGTTGATGTCGGTTTCGTTGGTTTTGCGTTGGTGGCTTACTTTTCTTGCCCCAGCCCTTAAAAAGGTATAGATGTCTTCCCAGTTTTTGGTTTCCAGGGCAATCACATCAGCCAAGCTTTCCAGTTTGTCCATTCCTTCGTTGGCACCCAAGGCATCGTTTTGGCGCAAGTAAATAGCTTTAGCGCCCAGGTTTTTGGCCAACAATACATCATTGAGCCTATCGCCGATGACGTAAGAGTTTGCGAGGTCGTAATCGCCAGTCAGGTATTTGCCCAACAAAGCCGTGCCTGGCTTACGGGTAGGGGCGTTGTCTCTGGCAAAGGTGCGGTCGATGACCACGTCGCTAAACACTACGCCTTCGCCTGCAAAAGTGTTGATCAGGAAATTATGCACCGGCCAGAAATTCTCTTCCGGATGGGACGAAGTGCCCAAACCGTCCTGGTTGGTAACCATTACCAGTTCGAAATCGAGTTCATGGGCAATTTTAGCCAGGTAATACAGCGATTTTGGGTAAAACTGCAACTTGGCAAAGCTGTCTACCTGTTCATCTTCAGGCTCCAGGGCCAAAGTGCCGTCGCGGTCTATAAATAATACGTTTTTCATAGTTCAATTTAATTTTGAATGATGGCGTGATAGAATGATTGAATGACTGAATGACTGAATGACTGAATGATTGAACGACTGAATGGTGGTCGAATGTATACATGCAATTATTCATGCATTCAAAATTCACTCACTCTTTCATTCATTCATTTTTCTCAATAAATCTATTAATTGATCGTTTTCCGAGGCGGTGCCGATGGTGATCCTTAAGCAGCCTTCGCAAAGCGTAACCTTGGAACGGTCGCGCACAATAACCCCTTGATCTACCAACTTGTTGTAAACATCAACGGCATTCGCTATTTCGGCCAGTATAAAATTGGCATCCGATGGGTAGACTTTTTTCACCATCGGTATTTTAGCCAGTTCGGCACTCAGTCTTTCCCTTTCGGCAACGGTAATTTTAATCCATTCGTTCACCTGCTGGATATTTTCCAAAGCGGCCAAAGCCAAATCCTGGGTAGCCTGGTTGATGTTGTAGGGCGGTTTTACCTTGTTCAGGATGTCGATAACCGGACGCGACGAAAAGGCCATGCCCAAACGCAAGGCGGCCAGGCCCCAAGCTTTAGAAAAAGTTTGCAAGACCACCAGGTTTACGTATTCGGTCAGTTCCTGGATAAATGTTTTTTGCTTGGCAAAGTTGATGTAGGCCTCGTCAATCACCACCAAGCCTTTAAAGTTGGCTAAAATGGTTTCGATATCGGTTCTATTAAGCGAATTGCCGGTAGGGTTGTTAGGCGAGCAGATGAAGATCATTTTGGTATTGGCATCGATGGTTTCTGCAATCTTCTCCAAATCGAGCTGGAAGTTAGGGAGCAAGTTTACCTTTCTTACCTCTACATCGTTAATGTTGGCCGATACTTCGTACATGCCATAGGTTGGAGGCAGGATAATGACATTGTCCTTGCCAGGATTGCAAAAAGCCCTGAACAACAAGTCGATGGCCTCGTCGCTGCCATTGCCCAAAAAAGTGTTTTCTATCGGAACGCCTTTGATTTTGCTGATGGCTTCCTTCAGATCCAGTTGCAAAGGGTCGGGGTAACGGTTGTAGTTGGCCGGTAGGGGCGAACCAAAACTGTTTTCGTTGGCATCTAAAAATACGCTGGCCTGGCCCTTAAATTCGTCCCTGGCTGTAGAGTAGGGGCGAAGTGTTTTTATGTTTTCTCGTTGTAAGTCTTTAATGTCCATTTTTTGTTGGAGTTAACTGCGAAGCAAAGGTTTCGCAAGCACAAAAGTTGATGTTTATGGATTCTTAATTTTTTCTAACCTGATGGTAACGGCGTTTTTATGGGCCTGCAGGCCTTCGGCTTCGGCCAGGCTTTCTACCGTTTGGCCGATGTTAGCCAAGCCTTGTTGGCTCAGGTGCTGGAAAGTGATTTTTTTGAGGAAAGTATCGACCGAAACACCGGAAAAAGCTTTGGCAAAACCGCTTGTTGGCAAGGTGTGATTAGTGCCTGAGGCATAATCGCCTGCACTTTCGGGTGTTAGGTTGCCCAAAAATACCGAACCTGCATTAACGATTAATGGAATCAGCGCTTCGAAGTTTTCTGTGGCCAAAATCAGGTGCTCCGGTGCGTAGGCATTGCTAAAAGCCATGGCTTCCTCCAAGGTCTCTGCAAGAACTGCATAGGAATTGGCGATGGCTTGTGTGGCAATATCCCGACGAGGCAAATCGGCCAGCTGCTGTTCGATGGCGATTAACGTTGCATTGATCAGGTCTTTCGAGGTGCTCACCAATATCGCCTGGCTATCGGGGCCATGCTCGGCCTGTGCCAGCAGATCGGCCGCCACAAAGCTGGAGTTGGCCGTTTCATCGGCAATCACCAAAACCTCCGATGGTCCGGCAGGCATGTCGATAGCCACTAGGTTTTGCAGTTGCTTTTTGGCTTCGGTTACATAGCGATTTCCAGGTCCGAAGATCTTGCTCACTTTGGGTATGCTCGCCGTGCCATAAGCCATGGCGGCCACGGCTTGCGCGCCTCCGGCCAAGTAGATTTTTTCAATGCCCAAGCGCATGGCCACATAGGCCAGATAGGTATTTACCTTGCCGTCGTTTTGTGGTGGCGAGCATACAATAATTTCGTGGCATCCGGCAATTTTTGCAGGGATGCCCAGCATTAAAAAAGTACTCGGCAATACTGCTGTTCCACCCGGAATATACAGACCAACACGCTCAATAGGGCGGGCTTCTCGCCAGCAGTTTACGCCAGGCATGGTTTCTATTTTGGCTTCGGTTTTGAGTTGGGCCTGGTGAAATTTGTAGATGTTTTGGTAAGCGACGTCAATGGCATTTTTTACCGGTTGGGGAATGGCTTTTGCCAAGGTATCGAGTTCCTCCTTACCGATGTAAAGTTGTTCCAGCTTTACTTTGTCGAATTGCGAAGCAAAGGCCTTCAGGGCATTATCACCTTCGTTTTTTACCGTAGCTATAATGTCTTTTACGCGTGTTTCGACCAACTGATCGTCGGCAATCTGCCTGGAACAAATTTCTTCTATTTTTTGTTGAGATAAATCTCTATAACTATAGATTTTCAATTTATTATGTTTTTGATTTAACTATTAGTTAATATGTTTTTTAAGTAATTTTCAACGGAGAACGTCGAATTTACGTTATGATTTTCTCGATGGGCATTACCACGATGCCTTGTGCACCTGCCGCTTTGAGGCTGTTGATCTTTTCCCAAAAATCCTGCTCGGCAATAACCGAATGAACAGCTACCCAGCCTTCTTCAAACAAGGGAACAACGGTAGGACTTTTTACGCCTGGCAATAAATCTACAACGGCTTGCAGGTTTTCTTTGCTCACGTTGAGCACCACATATTTGGTGGCTTTGGCGCGCAGCACCGATTGGATCCGCTGCACCAATTCTTTCACTTCGGCATTGAATTCGATCTCTTTGTTGCCAATCAAAACAGCCTCCGAATTCATCACGTCCTTGAAGGGTTTCAGGCCGTTGCTCTTTAAAGTTCCACCAGTAGAAACGATGTCGAAAATGGCATCGCTCAAGCCCAAGCCCGGACCAATTTCTACCGAGCCCGAAATGTTTCTGATCTGCGCATCAACGTTGTTGGCCTTCAGGTATTTTTCGAGAATTACCGGATAAGAAGTGGCGATTGCCTTGCCGTTTAATTGGGCCAGTTCGGTGATGTCGCTCGTGCTCTGCACGGCGATTTTTAGGGTGCATTTGCCAAAGCCGAGCTTCTGCAGGTAACAAACGTCGGCACCTGCTTCTACAATTACATTTTCACCCACAATGCCCAAATCGGCAATGCCGTCCTGCACATATTCTGGAATATCGTCGTCTCTCAGGAAAAGGATTTCCAAAGGAAAATTAGTGACTGTTGAGATGAGGGAACTTTTGTAGTTTTCGAAAGATAAACCACAATTTTTAAGGATTTCTACTGATTTTTCGTTGAGCCTACCCGATTTTTGGATAGCGATTTTAAGTGTTTTCACTTGTTATAAAATTAGGAATAAGAAATATGGAGTCTATTGTTAAAAACCGTTTTGCGTACAAAACATTTATCTATCTATCGCCGTAATGGCGATGATGATGTAAATGTGCATAATGGTTTAAAACTTGGATCATATATTACTTTCTTTCCGTAATTTTGGCCAGAAGATGTTGCAAATATAACTTTGTAAATGTGAAATCAAAAAAATATGGCATTTTATTTGCCATGTAAGTGCCAGGCCCGCAGGCCAAATGATACTTAAACCTCACAGAAAATTGAAAAAAACGCTCCTATTTGTAGCCGTATGTTTGTTTTTGAGCTCTTGCAGCTGGTTTCGCACCAAGCCTGAGATTGCCGTTGTTTTGTCTAAACATTTCGACAATAAACTATACAATGATTTTGATACGGTTGCTTATGATTCGGTATTCGTCAAAAAAATGGACGAACTGAGCAGTAAATTGTCCAACCCCAAAGTAATCAAGGCATATTACGCGCATCACCAAGACCGGCCGTTGCTGGTTACGCGTTTTTATGTAAACGGTGCACTGGATACCTTGAAAAGTTACATCCAGCGAAGCAAAGCCGATGGGTTTAATCCCGAAATATTCAGGGTAAATGAACTGGAAACCCTTTTGCAAACCCTTGATGCGAACAAATTCAAAAAGATAAGCGAGGTTTATCCTTTAATAGCCGATCTGGAAATCAAGGCTGCCGATGCCCTTTTAAAGTACAGCACCTTCATCAAATACGGCAGCGTAAATCCCAGGAAGCTGTTTAACCGCTATTACATTGCCAGTAAACGACCAGATAGCCTGAAGCTCGATTCGATGTTGAATACCACGGATCTGGTTGCTATATTGAAAGATGCGCAGCAGACTTCAAAAAATTACCTCGACCTGAAAAGGGCCTTGGCGCTTTACCGCGACAGCTTGGGTACCGACGAAAATCCGGCCATCAAAGCCATCAAGCTCAACATGGAGCGCATGCGTTGGCAACTGCCGGTCAAAACCGAGGAAACCGTGTTGGTCAATATCCCCGATTTCTCGCTAACCTGGTTTAAGGGCCAAGATACCTTAACGCACATGAACGTATGTGTTGGCGGTAAGCGCGAAGAAGGCTATGCCGATAAAATGAAGGCTTACTTAAAGTCTAAAAATTTAGACGACAAGCCCAAAAACCACGAAACGCCACAACTGGTGAGCGTATTTAATGCCATACAGGTAAATCCGGTTTGGAATATTCCGGTAAGCATTGCGCAGAGCGAAATTTATTGGCAGGCGGTTAGAGACCCTTATTACCTGTCTAACAACAACATTAAGGTATACCTGAAAGGCAAACTGGTAAATGATCCGGATACCATCCAATGGAATAAATACTCGCGCGAGAAATTGCCTTTTCAATTTAAGCAAGGCTCAGGCGAAGGCAATGCCTTGGGCAAGTTCAAATTCATTTTCGACAACAGTTCAAGCATTTACCTTCACGATACCAACAACAAAAATGGTTTTAGGCTGGCCAACAGGGCAATCAGCCATGGTTGTGTGCGTATTGAAAAGCCGCTCGAGTTTGCACAGCTGATGGTGAGAGACAAATACCAGTACGACCAGTTGCGCATGGAGGTGAACCTGCCGCCGGTTGATACCACCAGGATGAAGCAGTATCAGAAAAAACTGGCTAAAAGAACCGATACGCTCAATACCTTCCAATTGAAGCCAAGCTGGTTCGCTACTCGGAAAAACGTGGCCGTGGTAATTGGCTATTTTACCGCTTGGGCCGAAAACGGCAAGGTTCAGTTCAGACCCGATGTTTACGATTACGACGAAACTTTGTGGGAAGCCATTAAAAAATACATGTAGACGCGCTTGTGCCCAAATCTCCTCATTTCCATTATTGCAACAACTTGTGTTCAATAGCTCAAAAGCTTAACTTGCGCTAACAATGAACCTTATGGATTTTAAAAACAGTTTGTTTGTATGTGCGTTGTCTGCCAGCTTTTTGGCTGCCTGTCAGTCGGCAAATGATAAGACGCCGCAAGCCGCTGTGGCAAAGAAAACCGATTCGGTAGCTAAACAGGCGCCTGTCGCTAGCGTTGCAAAATCGGAGCTGATTGCGGTTAAAGCGCCTTTAGATTTTAATGGATTTTGGAACTACTACACCAGTAACATAAAGCTTTACGAAAACTTTGTAGCCCATGATGTAAACGGTAAGGTAATGGATAAGGAGGCTTTCCTGAAACAAATGAAAACGGAACATTACCTGCCGATGTTGCTCGCTTCGGCAGAACCTGATCCGCATTACCAGTTGTTCCGCATACCCCAAGGCGCAGACCCGAACATAGGTACCTACATGAGGCAGTTTGCCGCCGACGAGCTGAAGTATGGTCAGATGAAGGGCAAGCCCATTCCGGCTTTCAGTTTTAAGGATGTGGACGGCAAACTGTATACCTCGGCCAATACCAAAGGCAAAATCGTACTCTTTAAATGTTGGTTTATCGGCTGTGTAGCCTGTGTACAGGAAATGCCCGCCCTGAATGAGCTGGTTCAACAATATAAAGACCGTAACGATATCCTGTTTGTAAGCCTGGCTATAGATGCCAAGCCCGAATTGCAGGCGTTTTTAGCTAAAACCAAGTTCGATTATGCCACGGTTCCCAATCAGGAGCATTACATGGCCGAAAAACTGCTGGTCAATGCTTATCCGACCCATTTTTTAATCGATAAAAAAGGCCTATTGGTTAATGTGGTCAGCGAAGAAGACGCAATTGCCAGTTTGTTGGAGCGTGAAGTAGCCAAGAACTAATCCTGCTGGGTAAGGGCAGGTTCCAGTTTTGGCTGTTGGGCGGCTTTCTTGTTGTTTCGGTATTTGCTCAGGTTAATGAGCAATACACTTCCTAAAATAACCACCAGCCCAGCTATTTGCAGCAGACTGATCTTTTCATTGGTAAAACAGAGGCTTAACAGTACGGCCACTACCGGATTTACGTAGGCGTAGGTGCTTACCTGTGTTGCCGGACGTACCTTTAACAGCCAAACATAGGCGCTAAAGGCTGCGATAGAGCCAAATATGATCAAATAACCTACCGAAAGCCAGGCGTCAAGCGGAATGGTCGTCCAGTTAAAAGTCTTAAACTCGCCAGTAAACAAACCACCTGGGATAAATGCCATACCGGCGGCCAGCATTTGCCAGGCCGTACCAACAGCAACCGAATCGTCGGGATTGGATTGGTGTTTGGCATAAAGCGAACCTGCTGCCCAGGCCACAGGGCCCAGCACCAAAAGGATCATGCCGGCAATTTGGGTTGGACTTTGGCTGGTGCCCAAAATTTGGATCAGTTGTTCGCCAAACAGCAGAATTACACCGATAAAGCCAACAATTAGTCCCGCAACGGTTGAGGTGCTGCCGAAATTCTCCTTCCATTTGGGCTTGTCTAAAATAACGAACCAGATGGCGGCCGAGGCAACCATAATGGCTACCAACCCGCTTGGAATAAACTGTTCGACCCAAATAACAATGCCATTGCCTATGCCCAGCATTAAGATGCCGGCAATGGCGGCGTGTTTGATGAGGCGTTTGTTGAAGATGGGCTGTCCGGTAAATGCGCACCAGGTAATGAGGAGCAAACCGGCCAGGATAAACCTAAAGGAACCGAGGATAAAGGGCGGAAAGCCCGCCAGGGCCTTTTGGATGAAAAAATAAGTGGAGCCCCACACAATGTAAACAATGGCAAAAGCGAGGTAGACGAAAAGGAGGGGCGCTGTTTTTTTTACATTTGCCATCATGATATTATTTAGTGTTGATGTCTGGGATGATTAATTGTTGGTTTTCTTTTACGGTTTCGAGCACAATGGTGGTGCGCACCGAAAGAATGTTTGATATTTTGCTGAATTCATCGCGCATCAAAGCCATGAGCGAGGCCGAGTCGCGGGTTCTTACCTTCACCAGGTAGCAGTCTTCGCCGGCAATAATGTGTACTTCCTGTACTTCTTTGATCTTCGAAAGCTCATCGGCAGTAGTGGTGCAGCCCACAGTATTCGACGTTTTCATCGAAATGAAGGCCAGCAGGCTCATGTCAATGGCGGCGGGATCTATTTTGGTGGTGTACTGCGTAATTACCTTTCGCTGTTCCAGTTTCTTTACCCGCTCTAGCACTGCCGATGGGGCCATTTCCAGTTCCTTGGCCATGTCAACGTTCGAGATCCGCGCATTTTCCTGCATGAGCCTCAAAATGGACAGGTCTATTTTATCTAAGTTCATATGCTGATTTTAGTTCAGTAAATCTAGTTATTAAAAGAATAATATTCATAATTTATTTATTAAAAATGATTTTTATTCTATAAAAGCAGGGTTGTGTCGTTGTTTATACGACAACATCAGCCAAAGGGAAAAGCTGAATTAACCCAAAAGAAGCAGGACAAGAAATAAAGAAATGTTCGGGAATGAACCGAATTGCCAGTAATAGCACAAGAAATGCCAATTCTTTATTGATAAACCTTAACCCAGTCTATTTCCATTTGTACAGGCAGGTTGTCGGGATTGATCTTTCCTACCCAACTGCCACCTAGCTGCTGATCGATAAGAACGTAAAAAGGCTGGTCGTAAGGCCATTGGCTCGGGTCTACGCCGTTTATGCGGGGATAGCGAAAGGTTTCTTTCCCGTTTAGGGTAAATATCAATTTGTCGGGATACCACTGCAAGCCAAAAATATTGAACTGATTAGGATCTAGCTTGGCGGTTCCAGAATGTGGGGGTTTGTCTTTTTGCTTAAGTTCCAAAGTGTAGTATGAATGGGTGGTTTGATAGATGATCTTGTCGAAATTAAGATGCTCCATGATGTCTATCTCTCCATTTCTGGGGTATTTTCCGTACTTGTTGTGTTCGGCCAACATCCACATGGCCGGCCAGGCGCCCTGTGCGCAGCCCAATTTGGCGCGGATTTCTATTTTGCCATATTGAAAGGCGAATTTCCCCTTGCTGTAAATGCCACCGGTTAAAAAGGGACGCTTATCTGAGGCGGTATCCGGATTTTTGATGCCTTTCAAAAACAACTGGCCATCCTGGAGTTTGTAGCACAAGGGGTTGCTGCTCATGTGTTTGCCCCAATCGGCAGTATTGGCAGGTATTTTTGTCCATTTGGTGGTGTCGAGCGAAGTTGCATTAAAATCGTCGAACCAAACCAGTTTCCAGTCTTTGCCGGCTCTTCCATCTTTCTGGATGTAGGAATAACCATTCTCGACTCTTGCAGGCACGTTGCAACTTAGGCAACAGGCCGCTGTCAGTAGGAAGATCAGGAGAGAAGGCAGTAATTTGTTCATGGCAATTACAAATAAGCATGGCTATGGAGGTTGAAGATAAGGTTAATGCTGGTTTTCTTGCTCAACCGATACCTAATGATAGCACAAATTCCTTACATCTGGCTTTGGTGTCTGAACGCAAACGTTTGTGCCTGGAGCTTGAGTTTGTCGTCGAAATAAGTTCTTTTTTTGACTGTTAGTAATCTCCATATTTTTTCTATCTTTGGTTTTTAATGAATTTCCTTTATCCGGGCTTTCTTTTTGCACTTTTAACGGTCGCTATTCCGGTCATTATCCATTTATTCAATTTCAGGAAATTTAAAAGAGTCTATTTTAGCAATGTCGCCTTTTTAAAGGAGATCAAAGCGCAGCAATCATCGAGAGAAAGGCTAAAAAACCTGCTCATCCTCTGTTGCCGTATCTTGGCCATCGTGTTTTTGGTGTTCGCCTTTGCACGTCCGTTTTTGCCCTCAACCAGCAAGATAGACCAAAGCAAGGGAAATATCGTCAGCATTTACATTGATAATTCGTACAGCATGGAAGCTGTAAACAAGGAGGGAAGCCTCTTAGACGAAGCCAAGCGCAAAGCCAAGGAAATTGTAAAGGCCTTCCAGCTCAACGACCGCTTTCAGCTGCTGACCAACGATTTTGAAGGCAGGCATCAGCGTTTGCTCAATGCCGACGAGCTGATCCAGGCGGTTGACGAGGTGAAAATCTCTGCGGCCAGCCGACAGCTGCAGCAGGTTATCAATCGGCAACAAAGCATTTTTACCGGCGCCAGCAACCGTTTTGCCTACATCATCTCCGATTTTCAGCAGGGTTTTGCCGGAAACCAGCCGATCAAAACCAACCCCAATACCAACGTCTCGCTCATTAAGCTCAATTCGAATGCCTTGCCTAATGTAGCGGTCGACAGTGCTTGGTTGCTGTCGCCAACGCACCAGGCCGGAACTACCGAAAAACTGGTGGTGCAGCTGCATAATTATGGCGACGAAGATGCGAAGAACATTCCGATCAAACTCACCATCAATCAACAACAAAAGGCCATCAGTAGCTTGAATATCGCAGCCGGTAAAACCCAAACCGATACTTTGGCCTACAGTGGCTTGGGCTTGGGCTGGCAGAGGGGAACCCTCAGCATCAAGGATTTTCCCTTGACTTTTGACGACCAGCTCAATTTCAGTTTCAGGGTAAACGCCAACCAAAAGGTATTGAGCATTAATGGACAAACCGCCGAGAAATACATCAAGGCGCTGTTTGGTGCCGACCCGTATTTTCAGCTTACCGAGATGCCCGAGCGCAATATCAATTACTCGGCCTTGGCCAGCTATAGCCTGATTGTGCTGAACAGCCTCGATAATCCCGCTAGCGGATTGGCTCAGGAGCTCAAAACCTATATCGCCAATGGCGGTTCGGTTGTTGTTTTTCCAAATGTAAAAGCCGATAAAAATGTTTATTCCTCGTTTTTAACGTCACTGGGCCTTCCGGCAATTGCCGATGTAAATGCTAGCGCCACCAAGGTGAGCCATATTGAACTGAAGCATCCTTTGTTCAAGGAAGTGTTCGAAACCTTGCCGCAAAACATAGACCTGCCTCAGGTAAACCATTATTTTAACTTTGTAGAAAACAACCAGCGCAGCAAGGAAGACCTGTTGTCGTTGCCTGCCGGCAAATTGTTTTTTGCACGTTATCCGATGGGCAACGGACAGGCGTATTTGGCGGCAACCGATTTGAACAACGAAGATAGCAACTTGGCCAAGCATCCAGTTTTTGTGCCTTTAATGTACAAAATAGCCTTTGCCAGCGCCAAAGAACAGCCCATTTACTATACCGCAGGTCGGAACAACGTGCTTGAGAGCCAAAAAATAGTATTGGGCGCCAATCAAACGCTGAAGCTGGTGGCCGACAATTTCGAGGTGATACCCGAATTGCGCCAAACCAATGGCAAAACCTTGCTTTACGTGGCAGACCAAGTGAAAAAAGCAGGTTATTACGAGCTTAAAAAAGCAGATTCAACCTTGGCCGTTATTGCCTTTAATGATAACCGCACTGAATCGGACATGCATTACAGTTCGGCCGATCAGATCAAAGAACTATTTGGAAAACAGCCCTTAACGTTTTTGGACCCGAAATCCGATAGCATTGCTTCGGCCGTTTCTTCCAAAAATAATGGAACCGAATTATGGAAACTTTGCCTAATTTTGAGCTTGGTTTTCTTGGCTATTGAAATTTTACTGGTACGATTTTATCATACCCAAAAACCGGGCTTACCAGCTCATTGATACAGAAACATTATAAGCTAATCCATAACATATACATTCATGAACCTCTTAGTAAAGGGAATTACTATTGCAGATCCTAACAGCGAGTTTAACCAGCAAAAAGCTGATGTACGCGTTGAAGGCGGAAAAATTGTTGCTGTCGAAAAACAATTATCGCCTTTAAAGAACGAAACTGTTGTAGAAGCCAGTGGCGCTATACTTTCGCCAGGTTTTTTCGACCTGAATTGTATGATTGGCGATCCTGGGCTCGAAACTAAGGAAGACCTGCAAAGCGGAACGGCCGCGGCCAAAGCTGGTGGATTTACCGGTATTGCCGTTTTGCCTACCACCAAGCCGGTGGTGCAAACAAAAGGAGCTGTCGAATATATCCTGAACAGGGCCAAAAACAACTTGGTTGATGTGCACCCCATTGGCGCCATCAGCAACGATTTGGAAGGCAAGGAGCTGGCCGAGCTTTTTGACATGAAAAATGCCGGGGCTGTTGCCTTTTCTGAGGGCAGCAAGGCTATTGCCGACGATGGCTTTATGAGCCGCGCCCTGCAATATGCTTTAGGTTTTGAGGGGCTGTTGATGGTTTATCCAGAAAATAAATCCATTGCTGGCAAGGCCCAGGTAAACGAAAGCAAAAACAACGTGCTTTTAGGCATGAAAGGCATTCCGGCGTTGGCCGAAGAAATGCAGCTAGCCCGCGATATTTATTTAGCAACCTACCACAATGCACCCATCCACATCAGCCAGATTTCTACGGCAGGTTCGGTAGCATTGATTAAAAAGGCCAAAAAAGACGGCCTGAAAATTACCTGCGACGTGGCGGCACACCAGTTGGTATTTACCGAAGACCTGTTGAACGATTTTGACAGTAACTACAAGGTAAAGCCACCATTGCGAAGCAAAGCCGATAATAAAGCCCTAATTGCTGGATTGAAAGACGGCACCATTGATGCCGTGACCTCGCAGCACCGTCCGCACGAGATTGAGTTTAAGGATGTAGAGTTTGAAATCGCCTCTTATGGTATCATTGCCCTGCAAACGGTTTTGCCTTTATTGCTGCAGGCTGGATTAGATGCAGGCCTCATTGCCGAGAAGCTGGCTATCAACCCGCGTAAATTGCTAAAGCTCGAAGTTCCGGTAATCGGCATAGGAGCCACCGCCAATTTTGTGGTCTACCACCCGCAACAGGAATGGGAGTATAACGTAAACAATAACCGTTCAAAAGCGGCCAACTCTCCTTTGCTGGGCAAAACCCTGAAAGGAAAGGTGCAGCTGGTTTATAACAACAAACAATTCGAAACGTATGAATAACAAAATAGAAAAAGCATTGGCTGCTTCTCTGGCTGCTTTTGCAAAGGCTAAAGGAATCGATGCCAAAGAAGTAGAAAAAAGACTGGCCGATGTTTTTGCATTAGACATCAATTTTTTGGACAAGGTTGCGAAATTCGATGAGGTTTTTGACGATTATCCGGCTTTCGACGAGTTGCGCGAAGTGTATTTCGATACCCTGATGATCAATTTCTTTACCAGCGACGTGAACAAGCTGGAAGAAAACTATCTCGAATCCAAAGAATGGGAAGCCATTGAAGAAGAAACGATCGATAGGGGCACCGAGTTGCTCAACCTGCTGTTGTACATCAACGAGTGCCACGATGAGCAGATCAACCCTGAATTAGACGATTTCCTGAAAGAGTTTCTGTTGGTTGACGAAGATGAGTTTCAAGACGAGTTCCATATCTACGAAGACCTGATCAGCAACCAGCAGTTGGCCGAAAGCAGCGTAGAGGACATCTGCAAAAATGGTCAGACCCTTGATTTGAAGGAAGAAATGGAAGAACTGTTTGTGCCTTTTATGACGTTTTTCCTTCACCCCAACGGTGGCGAAGCAGTAGAAGCCGATTTGTTGAAGTATAGCAGTAACAAAGGTTACGATGTTGCAGTCTATAGCTTAATTGCTAACTTTAATAAAAAATAAACTAAACTAACATGGAAATTAAATTTAACGATAAGGACTTAAAGGTCGAAGCAATCAAGAACGGCTTGGGCTTAGGTCTGATTATGGTGGTATTAGGTCTTGTTTCGGCTTACCTGATTATGAACTCGACTTCCATTTGGGCCATCTTCCTTTATCCCGTTTGCCTAAATATTATTCTTCCTATTGTTATTGCGGTTTTCTTCAGCAAAGACCTTCGTAAAAAAATAGGGGGCTACTGGAATTTTAGAAGGGCTACCTCAGGAATATTCATCATGTTCCTAACCAGCTACCTGATTTCTTCGGTAGTAAACGTAGCGTACGTTAAGTTGGTTGAGCCTGACATGCAGGCCAAGATCCAAACGTCCATTACGGATGCTACAACAAAAATGATGGAAAAACAAGGCGTAGACAAGGCCAAAATCGATGAAGTAATCAAGCAAAAAGACGAAGAGTTTAAAAAGAAAAACAGCGGTACGGTTATGCAGTCTGTACAAGGCTACCTGATCGGTGTACTTTTTGTGTTTGTGTTTGCGTTAATATTCGGAGCCATCTTTAAAAAAGAGCCTCCCTTGTTTGTAAGTGATACCAACGAAAATTAAGTATAATTAGTAATCGAATACGTGCAGGTTTTGTCATTTAATTTGATGAAATTTGCACGTTTTAATTTATACAAACCGTACGTTGTTGCAAACAAAAGAACAGATAGGAACCGGGCTGGCAGCAATCCGGTTGCAGAGTACCCTTTTTGAAACAATGACGACAACTCTAAATTAATGGATATATCAATAGTAATTCCACTCTATAACGAAGAGGAATCGTTGCCTGAGCTGATCGCTTGGATAGATAAGGTGATGACCGAAAACAACTTCTCGTACGAAGCCATTTTTATTGATGATGGCAGCAAGGATACTTCATGGTCGGTCATTACGCAGCTCAAAGAAAGTTATGGCAGCGTAAAAGGCATCAAGTTCAGGAGGAATTACGGCAAATCTGCGGCCCTGAATGTGGGTTTTGAAGTGGCGCAAGGCGATGTGATCATTACCATGGACGCCGACTTGCAGGATAGTCCGGATGAAGTGCCGGAACTTTACAGAAGGATCAAAGAAGAAAACTTCGATATCGTGTCGGGCTGGAAAAAAAAGCGCTACGACCCGATTACCAAAACTATACCCACCAAGCTGTTTAACGCGGCTACCCGCAAAATGAGTGGCATACAGCTCAACGATTTCAACTGTGGCCTAAAAGCCTACCGCAAAGATGTAGTCAAAACCATCGAAGTATACGGCGAAATGCACCGCTACATTCCGGTAATTGCCAAATGGGCGGGTTTCAGCAAAATTGGCGAACAGGTAGTAGAGCACCGGGCCAGGAAATATGGGGTAACCAAATTTGGCCTGAGTCGTTTTATCAATGGCTTTTTAGACCTGCTTTCTATCTTTTTTGTGGGCAAGTTTGGCAAAAGGCCCATGCATTTTTTCGGCTCGCTGGGCGTATTGAGCTTTTTTGTGGGCATGATCATGACCTTGTGGATGATAGGCGTAAAACTTTATCATATTGCCGCACATATTCCTTACAAAAGAGAAATTACAGACCAACCCTTGTTTTATATAGCTTTGGTAGCCATTATCGTCGGTTCACAAATGTTCCTTACCGGATTTGTGGCCGAACTGGTCACGCGCAACGCTCCAGAAAGAAACCAGTACTTAATTGAGAAGGAACTTTAAGGCATAGGGCGTAAGGTATATTCACGCCGTAAACCTTCAACCTTTTACCTTTTACCTTAACACATGTTTTTCTCTATCATCATACCACTTTACAACCGTCCGCAAGAAATAGACGAACTGCTGGAAACCCTAACCAGGCAAACCTATACGCAGTTTGAGGTGCTGGTTATTGAAGATGGTTCGGTAAACGATGCCAAGGATATTGTGGCTTCTTATGCCAACCGCTTAGACGTAAAATATTTTTTTAAGCCCAACGAGGGGCAAGGCTTTTCGCGCAATTTTGGTTTCGAACGCGCCAAAGGCGACTATTTTGTCATCTTCGATTCGGATTGCCTCATCCCGGCCGATTATCTCGAAATCGTAAAAGACTATTTATTCGAGCATCAGCTGGATGCCTATGGCGGTCCTGATGCCGCGCACGATACCTTTACGCCTGTACAAAAAGCCATCAGCTACGCCATGACGTCGCCGTTTACTACCGGTGGTATCCGCGGCAATAAACAGCATATTGGCCAGTTCCATCCGCGTAGCTTTAACATGGGCGTATCAAGAGAAGTTTGGGAAAAGGTAGGAGGCTTTATCCTCACCCGTTTGGGCGAAGACATCGAGTACAGCATCCGTATCCACGAAAGCGGCTTTAAAATCGGCCTGATTCCGGCCGCCAAGGTTTTTCACAAGAGAAGAACCAGCTTTAAGCAATTTTATAAGCAGCTCCACTTTTTTGGGCGGGCAAGGATCAATATTTACAAACATTTCCCAGCAGAACTGAAATTGGTGCATTTCTTTCCGGCGTTTTTTGTTGTCGGATTGGGCATTACCCTATTGTGCAACTTTATTTATTGGCCATTGGCCTGGGTATGCAATTTCTTTTTGCTGCTCTTTTTTGTGTTGATATTTTTTCATGCCTGGCAGGTCAACAAATCAATAAAAATTGCATTTTTGAGTGTAGTTGCATCTTTTATACAACTTACGGCCTATGGTTTAGGCTTTATACAGGATTTTTTTAAGCGAATTATATTTAAACAATCATGATAGATTATCTAAAGGAAAGCACATTTGCGGTTAAGGATGTCGTGTTGCAGGCCTGGAAGGTAACCAAAGAAAATTATTTTTCTATTGCTACGCTTTGCTTCCTGATCTTCATCACCGCATCTACCTCAACCTTTATGGCCTTCTTTATGGAAGAGCTGCATATTGGCATCAAGATCGTGATGCTGCTCATTTTCATCATGTGCTATTGCGTGATAGAGCTTTGCATGATCAAGTATATTTTTCATTTGCTCGACGATGAAAATGCCGATATCAAGATTATCGATACCTTGCCTACCCGAAAGGAAATAGGCCGCTTCTTGTTGGGCACCATTTATTTTGGTATCAGTATCTTCTTAGTAGGTATTCTGCTCATGCCGGTGCTGTATATTTTAGACCTGGTTTTCAAATTTGCGGTAAGTCAGCATATTATTGCCGGTTATGCCGAAACCGGCAAGATCATTGTTAACATAGCGGTGGTTATTGCCATGATCAGTATTTTCTTTACGTTTATCCGCATCATTTTCTTTCCTTTTTTCATCATCGATAAGCATTCTCCGCCTTTCGAATCCATTAAGCTGAGCCTGGCCACTACCAAGGGCAACTTTATCAAGCTCATGTTTTTTTTGCTGGGTTTGGTCATTGTACAAGCTATTGTATTTGGCTTTTTCTATGTAGTAGTGACCACAGGCTTCCGCTTGATCAATTTCTTCTTCGATACCGATATCAACCAATACATTTCGCTGATTGTGGTCATATTCAGCTCGTTTGTGATTGTGCCTTTTACGACGGCTTTTTTTGCGGTGGCCTACCGCAAGATCATGGGCGACTACAAAGGTGACGAGCATCCGGATATTATCCATAACATTGTTTAATTTAAAGTGCACAGGTTTGTTAGCCATGGCTTCATTGGCAACTGAAAACCGAGCATTGTAAACGGGTAACTGTAAACTGAAAAATGGGATTTAAAGCAGCATTGAGCAAGCCGTTTGCGGCATGGGTGGTAAAAGGAATTGACAAGTGGAAAAAGGATGCGGTAAAAGCGCAGCAAACCATCTTCCAATCGTTGATTAAAGGGGCTTCTGCTACGGTGTTTGGACATGACCATGATTTTGCATCCATAAAGAGCTATGCCGATTTCAAGGCGAAGGTGCCCATCCGCGATTACGAAACCTTGAAACCTTATGTAGATAGGGTTGTAGCTGGCGAAAAAAATATCCTCTGGAAAGGGAAACCAGCCTATTTTGCCAAAACTTCGGGCACCACTTCTGGCGTAAAATACATTCCTATTTCAAAGGAATCGATGCCCGAACACATCAAGGCGGCCCGTAATGCCTTGTTAACCTATATTCATGAAACAGGCAAGGCCGATTTCGTAAATGGCAAAATGATCTTCCTGCAGGGTAGTCCGATTTTAACCGAAAAGCATGGCATTAAAATAGGGCGTTTATCGGGCATTGTAGCCCATCTGGTACCGGCATACTTGCAAAAAAACAGGCTGCCTTCATACCCAACCAATTGCATCGAAGATTGGGAGGAAAAGGTTGATGCGATTGTAGGCGAAACGATCAGCCAGGATATGACCCTGATTTCGGGTATTCCGCCATGGGTACAAATGTATTTTGATAGGCTCAAAGTAAAGTCTGGTGGCAAAAAAATAAAAGATATCTTCCAAAATTTTAGCCTGTTTGTTTATGGTGGCGTTAATTACGAACCTTACCGCGCCAAGATAGAGGCCAGCATTGGCAAAAAGATCGATTCGATAGAAACCTATCCGGCATCAGAAGGTTTTATTGCCTATCAGGACAGTCAACAGGAAAAAGGACTTTTGCTATTGGCCAACGCCGGCATTTTTTACGAATTTATTCCCGCCGACGAGTACTATAATGAAAATCCAACCCGGTTAAGTTTGGGCGAAGTGGAGCTGGACAAGAATTACGCACTGATTTTAAACACCAATGCCGGTTTATGGGGCTATAGCATTGGCGATACCGTGAAATTTGTGTCGAAAAACCCCTATAAGATTTTGGTCACCGGTCGCATCAAGCATTTCATTTCGGCTTTTGGCGAGCATGTTATCGGCGAGGAGGTAGAGCATGCGTTGCTTTCGGTAGCCAACGAGGAAGGGGTAGAAATTACAGAATTTACTGTAGCGCCGCAGGTGAATGCGCCAGATGGGCAATTGCCTTACCATGAGTGGTTTGTAGAGTTTGGTACGGAGCCGAAAGACCCGCAAGCCTTCGCCGCTAAAGTAGATAAGGCTTTGCAAAAGAAGAATATTTACTATTTTGACCTCATTGAAGGCAAAATCCTGCAACCGTTAATTATCCGTACCTTGCAGCAAGATGCTTTTGTAAACTATATGCGCGCTGCTGGCAAGCTTGGCGGACAAAACAAAGTGCCTCGTTTAAGCAACGATAGAAAGATTGCCGACGAGCTAACGCAGTATGTGAAGACGTAGATTGCTATCCCTATGGTAATTCCAGAATGGATGGTACTTAAAAAAGAATGAATTGAAGAATATAGCTATACTAGGCAGTACAGGATCAATAGGTACACAAGCTTTGGAAGTGGTTCGGAGCAATCCAACGCAGTACCGCGTAAATGCGCTCACTGCGCAGCGCAATGCCGATCTGCTGATTGAACAGGCACTCGAATTTAAGCCAGATTTGGTGGTGATTACTTGCGAAGACCATTATCAAACGGTTAAAAATGCCTTGCCCCATACGCAGGTGTTGTGTGGCGAAGACGCTTTGTTGGCGGCTGTTCAACTGCCCCAAACCCAATTGGTTTTAACGGCCATTATGGGTTCGGTAGGGCTCAAACCTACCATTGCCGCGATCGAAGCTAAAAAAGACATCGGCTTGGCGAATAAGGAAACCCTGGTGGTAGCCGGCGAATTGGTGATGCAGCTGGCCAAACAAAACGGTGTTAGCATCATTCCGGTTGATTCGGAGCACTCGGCTATTTTTCAATGCCTGGTTGGTGAAGCAAACAACACCATCGAAAAAATCATGCTCACCGCTTCTGGCGGACCTTTCAGGGGCAAGGATAGGGCTTTCTTGGCTCATGTAACCAAGGCACAGGCTTTAAAGCATCCCAATTGGGTAATGGGAGCCAAAATCACCATCGACTCGGCTTCGCTGATGAACAAAGGCTTGGAGGCTATAGAGGCCAAATGGTTGTTTGGATTAACCGGCAACCAAATTGAGGTTGTTGTCCATCCACAGTCGATCATCCATTCGATGGTACAGTTTAGCGATGGCTCTATCAAAGCGCAAATGGGGCTTCCCGACATGAAATTGCCTATCCATTATGCTTTGGCCTATCCTCATCGCATGGTTAGCAACTTCGAGCGTTTCAACTTTTTGAACTATCCTGAACTGAGTTTTGCACAAGCAGATACCCAAACCTTCAGAAACCTCGGCCTGGCTTATCAGGCCATGGAAAAAGGAGGGAACATGCCCTGTATCATTAATGCCGCCAACGAAGTGGTAGTTGATGCTTTTTTAAAGGATAACATCGGTTTTTTACAAATGAGCGATGTCATCGAAACCTGTATGGAAAGCATCGGCTTTATAGCGCATCCAACGCTCAACAATTATTTAGAAACCGACCGGCAGACACGTATATTTGCCAGCGAACTCGTAACAAAACAAAATTTAACCAATCTAAAAACAAAAACACACTAAATACGATATGAATGGACTGATTATGGCGGGCCAGCTTTTGCTGGGTTTATCAATACTAGTAATCTTACACGAGTTAGGACATTTTTTGGCGGCGCGTGCCTTTGGCATAAAAGTAGAGAAGTTCTATCTTTTCTTCGATGCCTGGGGAGTGAAGTTGGTTAGCTTCAAAGTGGGCGAAACTGAATATGGAATTGGCTGGCTGCCTTTGGGGGGCTACGTCAAGATTTCAGGTATGATAGACGAGTCTATGGATACCGAGCAAATGGCTTTGCCGGCAGAACCTTGGGAGTTCCGTTCAAAACCTGCCTGGCAGCGTTTAATCGTTATGCTGGGCGGTATTATTGTCAATATCGTCGTAGGTATCTTCATTTTTTGGATGATTACCTTTAAATACGGCGAAAACTATACGCCTAACGACCAGTTGACAAATGGCGTATCGCCAGGAGTTATCGGCAAAAGTTTGGGACTACAAAACGGCGACAAGATTTTGGCGATCAACGGACAAAAAGTAATCCGTTTCGAAGAACTGATGAGCTCGAAGGTACTTTTGGGTAGTCCTAAGCTTACCATTGCCAGGAACGGCAAAGCCATGGACTATAAAGTGCCAGAAACCGTATTGGATAGTATCAGCGAATATGGGATAAAAGAATTTGTAGCACCGAGGTTTGCGGTAAAAAACATCAACCTTGTATTTAAACCATCTGATAATAAGGTCAATCCAAAAGGTCTTATCGATAAAATCAAAAATCTTTTTGGCAAATATAAACAAGTACAATATTCTACCGCTGCATACGATGCCGGAATTAGAACTGGCGATAGCATCATAACGGTTAACGGCAAAACGCTTCCACTCAGGGATCAGGTTATTGCAGAAGTCAAGGCATCGGCTGGCAAAACAATCGCAGTTCAAGTATCCAGAAAAGGAAAAATCATAGATTTTAATCCTAAAGTTGCCAAAGACGGTACTATCGGAATTGGATTTGCAGTTTTCGACTTGCCTGAAAAGCATGTGGATTATAGCTTTTTAGAGTCGTTTTCAGTTGGTACAGACAAAGCCTGGACAACGTTTTCTGATAATGCCAAGGGTATTTGGAAGATGATTACCGGAAAAGTAAGCGCGCGTAACATCAGCAGCCCGATTGGCATCGCACAGGTTTACGGAAGCGATTTCGATTGGGAGAACTTCTGGCGCTTAACCGGCCTTATCTCTATTGCATTGGCTTTTATGAACTTGTTGCCTATTCCGGCACTTGATGGTGGCCACGTGGTGTTTTTGATTATTGAAATGATCAAAGGCAAGCCATTGAGCGATAAGTTCATGGAACGTGCCCAAATTGTAGGTTTCGTGATCCTGCTCAGCTTGATGGTTTTCGCCTTCGGCAACGATATACTCAAACTGTTTGGCAAATAATATGTACGAGGTTAGCGGCTTGAGCAATCATCTTAAGCCTCTGGCCTTTAGCCATCCACTTTAGTTTTCAAGCTTTAACCTTCAACCCATGGACTACTTCGAATTTTACGAATTGCCTATCAGCTTTCATCCCGACCAACAATTGGTGAGGCAAAAGTTTTATGAGCTGAGCAAGAAATATCATCCCGATTTTTATATCAACGAAGACCAAGCCAAGCAAGACGAGGTTTTGGAGCTTTCTACGCTTAACAACAAAGCTTTTCAGGTGTTGAAAGACCCGCAGAAAATACTGCATTATGTGCTAAGTTTAAAGGGCCAGTTGCAAGATGGAGAGCATTACGTATTGCCCCAAGGTTTCTTAATGGAAGTGATGGATGTAAACGAAGCTTTGATGGAACTGGAGTTTGAGCCAGAGGCCGGCAAGCTGGAAGAAGTAAAAGCCCAGATTGCGCAGATCGAACAGGCGCTTCATCAAGAGCTGGAAACCTTAACAGTAAGTTTCGATCGGCAACAAGGTAACGAAGAAACAAAGCTCAAAGCCATCAAGGATTTGTATTACCGCAACAAATACCTGCAACGGTTAGCCGAAAGCCTGGCCAAGTTGGGTTAAAGCAAATAAGGTTAAAGGATTGTCAAAAAGGAAAATCGAGCCATTCGCTCAGTCTTGAATGGTTACTTTTGAGGCATACCCTTAAATTTATGACTTCTTTACACATTTTCAGAAAAGTAGCTGTAGCCGAAGGAATTTCTTACCTGCTGCTGCTGTTTATTGCCATGCCTTTAAAATACCTGGCCGATATACCTTTGGCGGTTAAATATACCGGATGGGCGCACGGTTTATTATTTGTGGGCTATGCCGCTTGCTTGGTCATGGCCTGGCAAGAAACCAAGTGGAAATTTAGCAAGGCGGTACTTATTTTTGTGGCTTCTTTATTGCCTTTTGCACCATTTTTTGTAGATAAAAAATTAAAGGACGAAGAGCCACAGGCTGATTAATGGAAGCGCTTATCGAATTTATACAGATAGATAGTTCGGCAACGGAAGCACTGGTAGCCATAAGCACCGAAACTTTTACAGAAACCTTTGCGCCGACCAATTCGGCCGGGAGCATGGCGCAATATGTAGCTAATAACCTAACTGCAACCAAACTTAGTAAAGAACTGGATTGTAGGGATTCGGCATTTTATTTGGTCAAAGTCAATTCGGAGGTAGCCGGTTACCTCAAGCTCAATTTTAACGAGGCGCAAAGCGATGTAAAAGATGCAAATGCCGTAGAAATAGAACGCATTTATTTGAAGAGAGCTTTTCAGGGGCAAAAACTAGGGCTTTTTCTGATAAACAAGGCCATAGAAATAGCCAAACTCGAAGGTAAGCGGTACGTGTGGCTGGGCGTATGGGAGCATAACCACAAGGCCATCAGTTTTTACCAGAAAATAGGTTTTGTGCAATTTGATAGCCACGAATTTAAGCTTGGCGATGAAATACAGCTAGACCTGATGATGAAGCTGGAGTTAAAGGAAGCGTAGATGGCTAAAGCTGGACGATAAATTAGAATGGCCGAGACGTTCTATCCCGGCCGTTAATTATCGAACCAAGCACCAAATGCTTAACCTAAAATTCCTTCCAGCTTATTGAACATCTTGATCCAGCTTTGGTAAGCGCCAGTGGCTTTGGCCTGTGCCTCCGGAATGGTTTGGTGCAGGGTAAGCTTGGTTTGCTCGCCAATGGCTGCGAAAGTTACCGTGGTGATGGTTTCTTGAGGCCAGTCTTCAGGTTTTCCGGCAGCAAGGGCTTCTACAGCGCTGCCCTGCTCATCGGTTAAAATCATGGTAAAAACCAGTTTTTCGGGAAAAACCACTTCCTGGTAAGTTCCTTTGATCCAGCAGTCGCCATGTACCGGGTCGTGAACACAAGAGTGGAATTCGCCATTTTGGGTAACATCAAGTGTTTTGAACTCAATCGTACAGCCATCGGGTGCGTACCAGTTGACCAATAATTGGGGATCTGTCCATGCTTTGAACACCAATTCTCTCGGTGCGTTGAAAAGGTGGCTGATCAGCACTTCCTTTTCTTCTGTTTTACTTTGTTCCATTTTCTTTTTGGTTTTCTTTTAATTCGGTTAGGTAATTATCCAATGCCTCAAAACGGCCAACCCAGTGTTTTTTATACTGTTCAACCCAGTTGGCCACTTCGTTTAGTTTGCCTAATTGTGCCTCACAAAAACGCTCGCGCCCCTGTTGCCTCATGGTAACCAAACCACATTCGGTTAAAATTTGGATATGCTTTGATACCGCCTGCCTGCTGATGTCGAAGGTTTCGGCAACTTCGTTAAGCGATAAGGGAGCCTGTGCTATCCTGTGGATGATCTCCCTGCGGGTAGGATCGGCAATGGCCTGAAAAACATCTCTTCGTGTGATCATATTATGCAACTATATGGTTGCAAATATAAATGCAATCATTTGATTGCGCAAATTTATTTTCAAATCCTTGAAAGCAGGCCAGGTTGAGTGGTGTTATGGCTGCTGTGCGGAGCGTTTATCCCTTTGCAAAGCACTAACCAAATGCTTTAAAAGAATCAAAAGAAGCAGGTTTGGCAATAAGCCTAATCCAAACGAAAGGATGGCGTCTGCCCATGGCGAAAGTTGTTTTTGGTGTGCTATCACCAGCAAGGCATCGAAACCTTTAGCTGGATGGAAAAGGGCATTGCCGATGTTCCATCCCAAATGGAGGCCGATCGGTAGCCAAATGGTCTTTGATTTGGCAAAGGCATAAGCCCAGGCATATCCGGCCAAGCCCGTAATCAGCAAAATGTAGCACTGCTGTACCCCATTAAAAGATATGGCTCCATAACTTAGCCAATGATAGGCGCCAAAGGCAATGGCCGAAATCAAGCAGGCGGTTTTGGTTTTGAGTTTCCTTAAAATCAGGTAGAACAAAATTCCCCTAAAGAGCAATTCTTCAGTCAGCACAGCTTTGAACATGTATTGGCTAATCGAGCGCAGCTGGGGCCACGAAAAACCAGAATTTGTTTGCCACGTTATCGATTTGAAGAAGGTAGCTATGCCGATATTGACTAAGCACAAGGCAGACATGAGTAGTAGGCCTGCTATAAAATAGGCTATTATTCTGCCCGATGGAATCATGCCCAGCAGGTCTTTCCAGCTTTTGTGCAGGAGCAGGATAATGCCGATGGTCAATGCTAATAAAATAAAAATACCAATCATGAATAAGATTTTGTTGGGGAAGTCGGGGGTTTGGCCCAAAACTAATATCTTTAATCGGCCGAAACTTGCGCCATTTGCAAATGGCGCAGCAATGGCGTTGTCCAATATGGAATACGATAAAAACAAAATAGCCGATGCCGTAAAAGCCGGCAGGCTAAACAAAGGCTGGAGCCAGCAGGAACTCGCCGAAAATTCGGGGATAGCTTTGCGCTCTGTTCAAAGAATTGAAGGTGCCGAAGTACAAGCCAGGCTTTATACACTTAAGGTTTTGGGCCGCACGCTCAACCTGGAGCTCAACCAATTGATCAAGCCGGTTGACCCAAGCCAGGCAAAAGGTACTCCTCTGGGCCTCAATTTTATACAGCGGCTGATTTTATCGGTTGCACTTTTGATCGTGCTGTTGCTGGCCACTCTTGCTTTTGTAGCGCAAAGTGCCAGGTTTCCGGAAACCAATTTTGAAATGTTGGTTTTGGTGCTGGTTCTTTTAGTGAGTTATGCCTTGTTTTTGTTGCTGATTTGGAAAGGGCAGTCTAAAGCGACAGGCCATCGCTATCGGTAGTTAGTACCTCGCTCATGTAATCGAAAAAAGGGCGCATGTTTTTGAAGGTAAGGCTTGCCTGTTGCAAAAAACTTTCGTCCAATACTTCTTGGTCGGTAAATTTTCTGACCAATAAAAACTGTTTGTAGCGCAACAGATCGATGGCTGGATGTTCGGCATCGAAGCCTTTCGGAGCGGTTTTGAGTTGTTCGCCCCGCAGTTCGCCGAAAGTCTGTACAAATGTAGGGTCGCTCAAAATCTTCCTCAGCGGGGCGTCGTCAAAAGCAATATCTTCTCTAATCCGTTTCAAATCGTCGGTTGCTGGCCCCCAAAAGCCACCTGCAATCAGGCTGTTGCCCGGTTCGATATGAAAATAATAACCGCCCCTGCGATATTGGGTAGCCCGTTTAAAACTGCCACTCCAATGTGTTTTATAAGGTGTTTTGTCGGTCGAAAAACGCGTATCGCGGTAAATTCGGTACAAGCTCTTTTTGCCAGAAGCGGTTTCGATCAGGTCGTGGATATTCAGTTCGGCCAATAGTTGGTCGGCAAAACTTTCTATTACGGCCAGTTCCTTCAAATAGGTTTCCTTGTTGGCCTGAAACCAATCTCTGTCGTTGTTCTTTTTTATGGTATTCAAAAAAGCGAGGCTGGAAAGCTTTATGATTGGTTTTGACATGTTGTTAACAGATGAGGTACACAAATATACTGCTCAGCTTAAACAAAACTCAATAGTCATTATAATCTTTGTGTCTTTTTATAAGGTTTGGCTGATTTTGGCAAGAAGAGCATCTTTAAAGGTTAGGCCAATGGCCAGGTCCTGATTGTTTACTTTTGCAAAATTGCCCTCTATGAACTGAATAAATGCAATATTCACAATGGTAGAGCGGTGGATACGGGTAAACTTGTCGGCGGGCAGCAGGGTTTCGAGCTTGCTCAAGGTCATGTAACTGATGTAGGTTTGGCTAGTGGTATAAACTTTTAGGTAATCGCCTAGGCCTTCAGCATGCACAATGTCTGAAAGTTCTAACTTGATCAGGCGCTTGTCTACTTTTAAAAATATGTAGCTCTGCGCTGTAACTTGACTGGTAGCAACAGACTCATCTTTGCGGAGGCCTATTTTTTGGATGGCTTTTAAAAAACGTTCGAAGGTTACCGGCTTAACAAGGTAATCAACTGCTTCTATTTCAAAAGCATCGACTGCATAGTGGCCATAAGCCGTGATCAATATCACTTTTGGACTTGTTTTTAGCGACCGGATAAAGTTGAGTCCGTTTATCCCCGGCATTTCTATGTCCAGAAAAACAACATCTATTTGCTGTTCGTGTAGGGCAGCAAAGGCTTCTATCGCGCTTTGGTAGCTGCCCAGGTGTTTGAGGCTTGGAATCTGGTCTATGTACGACTCGATGAGTTGCCTGGCCAGTGGCTCGTCGTCTACTACAATGCAGTTTATCATTTGAGCTGAATGGTTAGGGTTGCTGTAAAGGTACGCTCTTCATTGTGTATAACCAATTCATGCCGATTAGGGTAAAGCAGCGCTACTCTTTTTCTCACATTGGCCAGGCCTATGCCACTTTGCTTACTATTGCTCTGCAATTTATTGGGATTGGGCAATTTGGCGTTTGCTGCCTGAAAAATCAATTCGTCTTCATCAACTGATAGAATAAGTCTAACCCATTTATTTGGCATATCCTTTTGCAGGGCATGCTTATAGGTGTTTTCGATCAGAGGTAAAAAGAGCATGGGTTCTATAACTATATCGGTTACTTTGCCTTGGATCGAAAAATCAATCAGATTAGCTTGTTCGTGCCTTAAGTTTTCTAACCGGATATAGCTTTTAATGAAATCGATTTCCTGTTGCAACGGAACTTTATCTTGTTGGGTTTCATAAAGTACATAACGCATGATGGCCGAAAGGTCGGTAATCATTTTTGGGGTTTCTGGCGAATTTTGTACGCTTAATGCATACATATTGTTGAGCGTATTGAAGAAAAAGTGAGGCTGTACCTGCGATTTGAGATGTTGGAGCTCCAGCCTTAGTTTTTCGGTTTCCAACAGATAGAGATTATGTTGGTTTTTGAATAGAAGTTTTACTACATACAGTGAAGTGGCCGCCAAGAGTACGAGGCAGGTATAGCCGATAGATTGACTGAAATAGCCTTTAGTGAAATCTTCGGGATGTGCGCCCATTAGCGCAGTGCGATAACCTTCGGGGATAAATGGTATGTGTATAATGGCTAGGCAGCTTAGTCTCGAACTCAATTCGTAGAGCAACAGGTAAAACGGAAAAAGAAATGTCGCTAGTAGGTAACTTTTTTTGCCGATGAACTTAGGTAAATAGACCCGGTAAAACAACACAATCACAGGCAACTGCAGGATATTGAGCAACACCAGGCTCACCGTATATGAAAAATGGGAAAATATTTGTAGGCCAACAGCAAATGGACTAAGTACGCCAACCACAAAAAGATAGGCAAACTCGGCAATAAAGTTTTTTTGTTGATAGCTGAGCGATGAGAAGGAAAAACGCATGGGTCAAGATAATTGGTTTATTTTTATATCGAATGATTTTTTAGGTGAAACCTGCTTTTTTCTCGCCGAACTAAGGACTTTTCTGGTTCAACGTTTCAATTTGGCTTTCTATCTAATTTAATTGCCTCGCTTGGTATATAGGTGCATACTTGCGGTATGAAAAAACTTTTAATTAGCGCTGTGTTGCTCTTTTTGTGCATGTCACAGCTTCGTGCGCAGACCCTAAAACAGGTAGCAGCGTTGGCTTCCTTGGCCAAAACATGGGGTTTGCTCAAGTACTATCACCCAAATATTGCCACCGGAAAACATGATTGGGACAGCATTTTGATTGCTGGTGTCAAAGGATTGCTGTTGTCAAAGGACAATGTGCAATCGGCAATAGACAGAATGCTGAAAATAGCCGGCCCTGATACGGCAAGTTTATACCAACTAAAGGATAGGAATGCCATTTGCTACAAAAATTATGATGTTTCCTGGATTGACCATTGTCCAGATCTTCGTTTTGATCAAAAGCGAGCACTTCATTACATTGCAAAACACCCTTATTCTGGAACGAATTATTATGCCCAGCCCAATCCCGATAACGACAGCACTGTTTTTACGCCTAATGAAAAGCGTTATCAAGAAATGGCTTTTCCTGATGTGAATTATCGCCTGTTGACCCTTTTCAGGTTCTGGAACGTGATCAATTATTATTACCCATATAAATATGAGATTGGCAAGCCTTGGGAAAAAATGTTAAACGAGATGATTCCAATAATGATTCATGCAACAGATAGCTTATCTTATTACAAGGCATTGGCCAAAATGGCGGCTTCAGTTAACGATTCGCACGGAGGACTTTGGCCAGAAGTCTATACCCATCTTATTGGCAAATATAGTCCACCATTCAATTTTAAGCTAATTGATGGGAAAGCAATAGTTACCAAAGTCGTTGACAGTAGTCTAGTTAGAAACGGTCTGAAAGTGGGTAGCGTTATCAAAACTATTGATGGGCAGTCGCTTAAGGCCAGGATCAAGGCCTATTGGGGTCTTGTGCCCGCTTCTAACGATGGTGGCAAGCTCAAAGCAATGGCTGGTTTTATTCTCAATACGAAAGGTCAAGAAGCTTCTTTTGCCGGAAGCGAACCGAACCGCCGAAAGTTCAAGGTTGTGGTGGGACAGTATGAACGCAATTTCCTAAAAGACTATCTCGATTTTTTTGAAATGACCAAGCCAGTGGCAATGGAGATGGTAGAGAAAGGAGTGGGCTATGTCTATTTCAGTAATATCAACAAAAAGAATATAGACAGCGTGATGGGGAAATTGCTAGATACAAAGGCGATTATATTCGATATGAGGAATTATCCGACCAATGGAACTGGGATTTATGACCTGCCAGCCTATTTTTTAGTCCAGCCAAGTATTTATGCGCGTAACACCTATCCTGATTTTGCCTTACCTGGCATGATGAAATATAAAATAGCCAATGAAGGTACAGCTTATGCGTATGTGGGAAAAAACAATACAAATCCTTATCAAGGCAAGGTAATATTATTGGTGGATAGCCGTACGCAGAGTGCTGCTGAATGGGCTTGTATGACTTTAAAGACCGGCTCGAACGTAACGGTGGTCGGCGAACAAACCGCAGGAGCCGACGGTAATGTTACCCGTACCATTTTGCCTGGAGGCTATGCCATTAATTTTTCTGGTTTGGGCATTTATTATCCTGATGGAACAGCTACACAAAGGCGAGGCATCCGTTTGGATATTCGAGTAAAATACACCATTCAGGATGTAATCAATAAGAAAGATCCCATCCTTAACCGTGCCATTGAGTTTGCTAAAACAGGCAGGTAGTTTTTTGCAGGTCGCATGGCGCCATTAATCAACGCTTAACGCCACACGACCTGCAAAGTTATTTGTTAATTACTGATTTTGTTCACCACCAGATCGTCGAAATAAATATAGCTGGTTTGGCTCGAGCCCCAAACGGCCACATCCTTGCCTCCTCTAAAGTTGTGGAAAGACAATTTCTTGATCAGCCTTTGCGCATCGTTGGTGGTCCAGCGGATGGCCTGGTCAAGTACCGTATTGCCGTCAATTTTAACCTGTACCCAGCCGTTGGTATTAGAACCGGTATTGCTTTTGAGGTACATGTGCACGGTATAGGTTTGGCCTTTTACCAAACTGCCGCTGGTTGGATAGGTTTTGCCGAAAGTATCGCCACAAGGGCCGGCCATATCCCTGTGGTAAACATAAGGCTGAAAATAGACCCTGCTTCCGGTATTGTACCACATCAGGCGCAAGCTGCCTCCGTTGCCGTCGGTTGCAATGTCGCAGCCCGTATTGCCTTCGCCGATTAAAAAGCCAAAACCTACTTTGCCACCGCGGCTCCAGTCGAATTGGCTATGGAAGCGTACTTTCCAGGTAGCTTCATAGGCCGAGCCATCAGAAAGGTCTACATCGGCAATCAAACCATTAGATACCGAGTTGGGCATCAGCGTAGCACGAGCCCAGTTGCCCGAAATCCAGGCACGGCTGTCGTTCCAGCCACCAAGTGTTGCCGAACCGAAATCGGCGCTGGCCAAACTATAGGTATAAGTGCCATCGGGGTGGGTAAAGCCCGTGTTGATGTTGCTGGGCCAGGCCTGCTCAACTACTGCCGATTTTGGCAGTTCTATTGCTTTCTTTGGATCGGCAGTTCCGTTTGTGGTGTCTACCTTGTCTTTTTGGCATGCACTAAAGCTTGCCGACAGCAAGAGCATAGCGATTCCCGTCAATTTTAAAAGTTTAGGGTTGGTGTTCATCTAGTTTAGTTTTTAGGTTACAATTCGATTAGTTTTTAAGGGCAAGTTCCTGTCCTCGACAGTTGCCTGCAGTTGCGATGGCTTAGCTGTTTCGTGAAAATAAATAGGGATATGAGTTGATATACGGATGATGATTTGCCGTCAAAACGAAGTAAAGAGGGAAGGTCATGGCTATAGAAAGCCTTACACCTTGTCTATGGCCTGCATAGCGTGGTCTGTTGCTCATACCTTAAATACTTGGTTACCTTATCCTAAAGATACTGGAGCAATCGCTATAAATCCAAATAAAAATAAATATAACTAATTGATATTTAAATAGTTATATGTTTTTTGATACGTTTGTTCCTCAAGGTTTTATTTGGCTAATGACTTGATTTTATGGAAGATAGGTTTTTGGTCAAAATCAGGATTGATACGTTTGGTACGCATCGTTTTTTTATAGTGTTTGGGAACAAAAAAAAGCCCCCGAATAGAGGGCTTTTGAATGGGCTTGGAAAAAATGATGCCTAATTGCTAGGGGTTAGCACGGCAGCAAAGCCACCGCCTTGAGCCATCTTCACTGGCAATACACTGGTGGCATCCACCTGTTTTTGGGTAATTCTATAGTCTTCGGCCATTTTATTGGCATTCATGCCGTCTTCGAGCAATTCGAGGTTGAATTTTCCTTTGCCCAAAAAGTCGAGCTTAAAATCCTGGGCAAAAGTATTCCAGTTGGTAATGCCACCCAAATACCACTTGTTGCCTAGTTTTCTGGCCAAAACTACTGCTTTTCCCGCATCGGCGTAAAGCACCTTTGTATCCTCCCAAATAGAAGGGAACTGCGCCAGGTAGCGGGTATATTTTTCGTCTTGCTGATAGTTTGAAGGATTATCGGCTAGCATTTGCAACGGACTTTCGAATAAGACGTACAAGGCCGTTTGGTGCGCGCGGGTGCCCATGCTCATGGGCTGGCTGTACACGGCATTAAAATTAGATTTAATGGCATTGCGCATGGCTCCTGGCGTATAATCCATCGGACCGGCCATCATCCTTGTAAAAGGCAACAAGGCATCGTGTTCGGGTGTAACGGTGGCTTCCCATTTGTTGTTTTCCAGTCCATGTACGCCTTCGTACGAAATTACGTTAGGATAGGTGCGGTGCAGTCCGGTAGGTTTATAGGCACCATGGAAATCGACCATGAGGTTTCTTTTGGCGCAGGCTTCGGCAGTGCGCGTGTAAAAGTTTACCATGTATTGCTCGGCCCTGGCCATAAAATCGACCTTGATGCCTTTAACGCCCCAGTTTTTATAAAGGTCTAAAACTTCGTCCATTTTTTCGTTCAGCGGATTCCACAACACCCAAAGCAATACGCTTACGTTTTTCTTTTTGCCGTAGGCCACCAACTCCGGAATATCGATGTTGGGATTGGAGTGGAGAATATCTTGCGTGGTCTTGGTCCAACCTTCATCAAGCATGATGTATTCGAGGCCGTATTTCGAAGCAAAATCGATGTAGTATTTATAGGTTTCGGTATTGATGCCCGATTTAAAGTCGACACCATAAATGTTATTGTCGTTCCACCAGTCCCAGGCTACCTTGCCCGGTTTGATCCAGCTGGCATCCTTGATTTTTGAGGGCGTGGCCAATTGATAAACCAAGGTGTTGGTAAGGAGGCCCGCATCATTATCGTTGATCATCCAAAGTCGCCAAGGATAGTTTCGGGTGCCATTGGTTTCGGCAATGTAATCGGCTTCTTTTAAGATTTTGATGCTGCGGTCGCCCACTTTTTGCTGTTCTAAAATTACATGCGGGAAAACGCCTGTTATATTGTCTTTTTTCTTGATGAAAAGATTGGGATAATCGAAGAGGTCTGATTCGGTAAAAACAATCTTGGCACCGTTTTTTGCCGTAAAATAGGTAGGCAACCCAACCTGCGCGCTATCGATAGCCGTATATTTTTGCGGTTTAAACGAATATTCGAAATGGGAAAGGAAAAGATTGGCATGTTTTGATCCTTCAAAAGGCCAAATGGCATTTTGGGCGTCGTTTACCTGAAAGGCAAAGTTTTCGTTGTTTACAAAAACCTTGTCGTTTTTAAGGCTCGTTACAAAACGATAGGCCACGCCATTATTGTACGCCCTGAAAATAATGCTGTAATTGCCTTTAAACACCAATTCGAGCTGATTGTATTCGTCGGTAATGGTTTTGAACTTTACTGGTACATCAACCCGGATGCTGGTACTGGCCTTGGTTCTTATTTCCTTGGCTACTTTTGGGTCTTGACCTAAAATGCCCAGATCTTTAAGCGTTAAGGCGATTTGCTGGGTGGTTAAGATTGGACTTCCTTGATTCAATACCACAAAAGAGATGCTTTTATCGCAGCTGATTTTGATTTGGTTGTTTCCAGCAGGAGAACTGAGTTCATAATCCTTGGCAAATACGGGCTTGATGAGCAATAACATCAAGGCAAAAAGGATAGATTTTTTCATTTTTTGGTAGGATGTAAGAGATTTTAACAGGTTTTGCTGTGTAAGTTAGGTCGAAATATGAAAATAAAGAAAGGATCAGGTGCTTTTTTGTGTAAAAAGCGCTTGGGTTTTTGGATGGACAGGTTTTAGGAAGGGGAAATTGGATTTTTTCTTAAAAAAGGCAGGCTATAGCGCTGTTGCCGTCTCGGCTTCTTTGTCTAAAGGACAACTGATGGCCATTTTAAAGCCTTTGCCCGGACTGGTTTCGAGGGTATAGACAGCCTCAACCATTTGCAAGCGGCTCACTATGTTTTGCATGCCTATGCCTTTTCTTTGGTTTAAAATGGCCAGGTCAAAGCCTTTTCCGTTGTCGGTGTAGCCAATTTCGAGTGCGGTATTGCTCGGTTTAAACGAAAGGCTGATGTGGGTGGCATCGGCGTGTTTGAGAGAATTGGCGATGAGTTGGGTTATGACCCTGAATAAGGCCAGTTCCGTTCTTTCGGCCAACAGTCTTTCTTCAACGTAAGGCTCGTGTTCAATTTCGATTTCGATATTGCCCGTGTTGTTGATGAGCGATACAAAGGCTTCTATGGTGGTGTATAAGCCAAACATGGCCAATCCGGGAGGAGAAAGGTCGTGCGAAATGTGGCGTACATCCTTGATCATTTTATCAATCAGTTCCTTAACAGGCAAAATGTTGTCTTCGCTAATGAGGCCCTGTTGCTTAAGGGCACCCAGCATCAGCTTCATGGCCGATAAGGTGCCCCCAATTTCATCGTGCAGGTCTTGCCCAATGCGCTTGCGTTCCGATTCTTGCGATTCGATAACGGCGTTTAGCAATTGCTTTTGTTGCTGGATTTCAGTTTCCTGAAATTGTTTGCGCTGTTGCCAGATTACGTTCTGGTTGCGTATGTAGAGCACCAGAAAAAACGTAACGATGACTAAAACGCCAATTACGCTATAAAAAATGAGAATATACAGGTTATCGCCCATTGCCAGCCAGCCTAAAGCCCCTTGCCCAAACTATATACATGAGCAGCACCAACGCGGCATGAACATTCCATACAATGGTATTCATGGCTACGTTTTTACTGGCCAACATGTAGTTAGAAAGGATAAAAATGATAAAAGCAGCGGGGAAATATATCAAAATCCCCGCATTAAACCAGCTTGTTGGCTGTTTTATCCAATCTTCGGCAAACCCACTTTTATAGAGATACAACAAACAAAAGAAGGTAATCAATATGGCTTCTAAAGGTCTTGTATAGGTATTAAAAGTATATAAGCTCTGCAAAAAACTGAAATTGAGTATGCAGATGATCGGAAATAGTACCATGATCAGGCCAATGGCTTTTTTGATGAATGGTTCTTTAAAGATCAGCTGAAAATAGCCCAATAGAAATGTAGCCTCCATAATGGTATACAAATGCAGCAGGGGCAGATTGGGCCTGCCGTACAAGCTTAAAATAATGGCTGCCAAATTGATCAGGCCTGCAGTAATCAGGTAAAAAAAGAGCAATCGCTCTTCCTTTTTTGCAGTTTTGTACCTCGGCACAAATACCAAAAGCGGTATGAAGATGCTTCCCGGAACGATGATGGTATAAAACAGGTACTTGATTGAGATCATGGAAGGTCGTACAATGGGCTCTTAACGTCGCATTCGGTAGGACATGGTTTGGTAAAGTCGTAGATCTCGGTGTCGTCAACGCCGCCAAGTTTGTCAGGGTTAACCACCACGTCGTTTCCTTGCAAGTCAACAGGTACGATCAGCGCGGTAATGTCGTCTGGTAATTCTTGGTCGCTGGCTTTTACGGCAAAATAGGCGCGAACACCCCTTAGTTTATTGGTAATGTTTCCTTCCTCGTCAACCGTCTCATATTGTTTGATGATGGCTAAAAGATCGTCGATCGGAATCAAGATGGCGCAAGGCAGATTTTCTTGAGGAACATAGGCCGATAATTGTTGTCTGTAACGTTCAATTCTAAGTTGAGCGTCGCGCAGGGGAATGGTTGGGGTGTTAATTGTAGAATTCATAATTTAACTGAGCTTTAAATAAATTAATTTCCTCGAAATTAAAAAAAATAAGGGTTTTGACTACTTTTTTTTCTACTTTCAGCCTAAAATTTCCGACAATGAATATTAATGTTGCCATAGCCGACGATCAGAAGCTTTTCAGGAAAGGAATGGCCGCACTAATCGGTTCTTTTGCCCAAATGAGCATGCTTTTTGAGGCCGAAAATGGCAGGGAGCTCTTGGAGCTTTGCGAACAGGCAACGGTTAAACCGGATATCATTGTGCTCGATCTTTCGATGCCTGAATTGAATGGCTTGGAAACCTTAAAGATCTTAAAGGAAAAATATCCGAGCATCAGGGTCATCATCCTTACGGTGCATGAGGCCGAAAATTTCATTTTAGCGACTATACAAGCCGGCGCCAATGGCTACCTGGCCAAAAATGCCGAACCCGAAGAAGTAGAGCAGGCCATTAGGGAAGTTTTTAAAAACGATTTCTATTTTACCATGCCGATGCTTGAAATTATGCGCAAAGGTGTAGTAAGAAAGGCTCAAGTGCTGAGCTTAGAACAGGAAAATAAGCTTACTGCCCGCGAAACCGAAGTACTGGGCCTGATCTGCAAACAGCTGAGCAGCAGCGAAATTGCCGAAAAACTTTTCTTGAGCAACCGCACAGTGGAAGGGCACCGCAATAACCTGTTGCTTAAAACGGGCAGCCGCAATACTGCCGGGCTGGTACTTTACGCCCTCAAACATCACCTCATTGACCTGGAAGATTTTTTTAGTTAGCAGATTCTTATCGTTGGGTTATTAAATTGCTGCTATTATTGCCATTGTTGAATGGTTAAATTGTTGACTAGTCAATCCCGTCTAGGTAAAAATACCTGTTTGTTCAGTAAATCTACCCAATTGGCCTTTTGGGCAAAACCACGCTAGAATTTTTTCTAAAAAAGTGCTCACTTAGCATTGCAATGCTACTCCAAACGTTTGCCATTTTACTGGTTCACAAACAGCGAGTTGGCCAAAGCAGACAATCGTATGAGTTAAATATTCAACCAAAATGAACAATTCAGACAAAATTAAAGCCATACAGCTCAAAGCTGGCCTTAAGGTAGATGGCATTGTTAGCCTTAAAACTTGGATTGGTATTTATGATCTATTGTTTGATGCCCTGCCCACAGAAACCGGTCAGGCCGCATTGATTAAGGCGATACAACAAAAACTACAAATCCAAGCCGACGGAAAACCGAGTGCAAAAACATTGGATAGGGCTTATGTGGCAATTTTTGGTAGCGAAGCCGATACCGAAAGCCTCGAAGAGTACCAATATGCGTTGGCTCAAGAGCCTCAGCAAGATTTGTACAATGAAACCATTTTGAAGAAAATGCCTAAAGAAGTGGTTCCGTTTGCCAAAGAGCTGATTCATATTGCAGCCGATCAGGGTATCTGCCTCCGGCTGATCAACGCATTAAAAGCGGAAGATCAACCCAAAGAAAGAAAGCACCAACTATCGCAACATATTTTTATCGATGCACAAAGCAATTTTTCGAACTGCAATTTCGGCCTCGCCTTTGATATGGGCATTTTTGAAAAAAACACGACAGGCGAACTCGTTTTTAAAGACCAATCGCCCTTGTATGCCAAGGTTGCTCAATTGGGCGAATCGATTGGGCTAACCTGTGCTTCTGCCAATAAAAACAGTACTGCGGTTCCTCATTTCGAATTAAGGCCTGCCTGGGCGGTAAGAATGAAAGAAAGCGAAATGATCCAAGAACTGTACAGAAGGAAAAAAGAGAACATCAACCTGTTAGCCTTTATTTAATTGAAACTAGAATTATCCTTAATAGCTCTCCCTAGATTTTAACACACAACAATAGGTTAAAGTCTTAAAAAAACAAGGCCCCCGATGGATGTTGGGGGCCTCTGTTATATTGTGCCTTCGAGCAATTGTTTAAGTACAACGGCCTGGTTGTGTGTTTCGTCTTTGGCGCCATAAAGCAGGGTAACGGTTTGGTGCTCATCAGCCAATGCTTTTAGCTGAGGGAGGGCTTCATTGTTTTGAAGTTCTGCCCGATAGCGCGATACAAACGTAGGCCAGTTGCTTTCCTCGTGGTGAAACCACGTTCTAAGCCCGTTGGAAGGGGCCACAGCCTTGAGCCAAAGTGAAATTTGGGCATCTTCTTTCTTGAGGCCATGCGGCCAAAGCCGATCTACCAAAACACGAAAGCCATCGGCTGTGCTTGGGGCCTCATAAATTCTTTTGGTTTTGATGTTCATAATTGCTCATGTATAGCGCCGAGTTTGGCAAGGTAATCATCAATGTATTGTTGCTTGGCCGGATATTTATATTGCATAATGAACCTCGGGTGCGCCAAAGCAACCAGTTTCTTGAAAAAACCATGTTTTTGGTTAAGCTTGCTCAGGTATTGTTCGTTTTTTCCGGTCCCGAGACAAAAACATAAATCGGTATTGATGCCCAATGAAATCAATCGATGCAACGTTTCAACCGTATAATCGCCTACGGCATCCAAAAGTGCTTTGCTGTCGTAATAATTGTAGTTTTTTTCTTTGCCCTGCGCGTCAACTGATGTAAAACCCAAGGGACAGGGCGAATTGATGTAAAAATCGCCATAAAAAGCCGTTGGCCCGCCATAGGCATTGATCATTTCGTACATGAATACCGAAGAAGGCTCATGCGTTATGCGACCGGTGTAGCTGATATGGAGTTCGCTGGCCAATCTTTTAGGATCGGTAAAGGGAATACCGGTTAAGCCAGCGCCTAATCTGCTGGGATTAATACCCAAAATCAAATGCCTTTGCCGGTTGTCGTTGTAATACTTATGGTAAAAAGTTTCCATAATACCCATGGTCTGTTCAAATTCGAGAAAGGGGTTCATCACCCTGATCCCTTTGGGCAATGTCTTGCCGGTATAGCTGAGGCTACGGTTAAAATTGATGGCTTTTTCGGCAAAGGTCATAGGCTAAATTTTTGATTGGATTAGCTGGATTTAAAGCTAAAGATAAAACTAAAGTAAACGAAAAAGCCCTCTGGATGGAGGGCTTTTTGTTAGTTTTCAATTCGGTGGTCTCTTGGCAGCGTTTGTCCGGACCAGGCTTTCTGAGATGTCCATGGTGCTGGCGGATCTGTCCAGAATTTATTATCGGCAGGCAGGCCCAAGGCTAAGAAGCCCAAGGTGGCCATATACAAGCTTCCAGTAGAGGTATAGACGTCGGCTACTTCAGGCTGATGCCCGTTAAAGCCCAATACCAACCAGCCATCTTTGTCAAAATTTTGGTTGCCTTCATACATGAGGTGAAATACTTTGGTCAATGCGCATCGAACCTGGCTAGGGTTTACGCCCTCGGGCAGTTTCTCCATCAGAGCCGTTTGAGCTAATGCCTGGAAAGCGGCGGTGCGATAGGTAATTGATCGGCCAAAGGCTGGAAAGGTGCCATCGGGTGCAATGCTTCTTTCCAGAAAACTGGCGTACCTTGCCATGCGGTCAACAGCCCGGTTGTAATCGGTAGCGCTGGCCCTTTTCTTTTCGATCATGCTTTTGAGCAGGTCGACCATCATGGGATGGATTACAAACGAATTGTAGTAATCCATGCTGAAAGAAGAGCCGTCGCTGTACCAACCATCGCCTTCGTACCACTCGTTGAGCTTGTTGATGCCAAAACGGAGCCTTGCCGGATCGTATTGCTCGCCAATATTCCATAAAAAGCCTTCGGTAATGGCGGCAAACAGCAACCAATTGTTATAGGCGCCGGTTCTTGTCCGCAACGATTTAAACTCTTCGATGTATCTTTTTTGCGTGACTGGGTCTAACTGTTGCCAAAGCATTTTAGGCGCTCTTAAAAAGGCCTGTGCCACATAGGCCGCATCGACAATGGGCTGGGCTTCGGTTCTGAAGTTAAGGTAATCTGGATTTTGAGGGTCAACTGCATTTTTGAGGGCAGCTAAAGTTTCGGCTCTGAAGGCTTTTCGCAGCTTGCCTTCCTCGCTTTCATCGTCTGGTAGTTCGAGCCAAGGCGCAATACCGGCCAAGGTCCGGCCTAAGGCCTCGGTATAGGTAACGGCCTTGAGGTTGAGGTTGTAGTTGTTGCCTTTTTCTAAGGGCATGTTGGCCTTTAAAGTACCGTTGGCCAAGTTATGGATAACCGGATACGAGATCTTATAAAGGCTTTTTACCCAGAAGGCACGGTCTTGTGCGCCGGTGGTTTCTTTTGTTTTGCCTTTTTGCGCCCAAGCAGGCACTGCAAGGACGAGCAGCATCAGGTAAAGTGTATATTTCTTCATTGCGCTAAATTTTATAAGTACCATTTTTTATACCTGGCCAATGCCTCTAAAAAGTAATAGTCGGCGTAAACCAAAGGAACGTCTATTTCGCTGTTCAAAGGCAGTGCCCCGGTGCTGTGCATGAGCAAGAAACCACCGTTTTCGCCCAATTTGGCTCGATAGGCATCGCTAGCCAACGAACGCAACATGGTTTCGGCGGCCTTTTTATATTCAGTTTTATTTTTGGCGCTGTATTGGCCAAGCTCTAGCAGTGCCGAGGCGATGAGAGCACCTGCCGAGGCATCGCGTTTGGCATAGGGAATTAAACCCGCATCAAAGTCCCAATAAGGGATTTTATCGGCCGGCAGATTAGGATGGTTCAATATAAAATGCGCAATGCCGTTGGCCTGTTTCAAATAAGCAGGGTTTTTGGTAAAGCGGTACATCATGGTATAGCCATAAAGGGCCCAACCTTGGCCGCGTGCCCAGGCCGAGCAGTTGGCGGCACCTTGCCAGGTTGCCTTTTTAAGCACTTTGCCATTGCTTGGATTGTAGTCAATGACATGGAAAGAGCTGAAATCTGGCCTGAAATGATTTTTTAAAGTCGTGTTGGCATGTTTGATGGCTATTTCCTTATACTTCGGATCGCCACCGTTGTCGCTGGCCCAGCTCAACATTTCCAAATTCATCATGTTGTCTATGATAACCGGACATTGCCAGTACTTGTTCTTGTCCCAGCTTTGGATGGCGCCGATAGCCGGACGGAAACGTGTAGCCAACGATTGGGCAGAGCGTTCGATAATGGCTTTGTAGGCTGGATTCTTAGTTAGGCGATAGGCATTGCCAAAACTACAGAACATCATAAAGCCCAAGTCGTGGTTGCCGGTAAAAGTTTGGTTTGGCTCTAACAGTTTGAGTGCTTTTTCTGCATTTTTTTTGGTTTCATCGTCCTGGGTTTGTTCATAAATGTACCAGAGCGACCCACTGTAAAAACCGCTGCACCACCATTTGATGCCCTGCCCAATAAATTTTTTGTTTTGAGCATCGTAGCTTTGTGGCGTTAGTCCCGGTGGAATATTTTTATCCATTACTTTATACTGCTGCTTGGCAAAGTTGAATTGTTCTTCGATCAGCTGTTTCATTTCGGTTTGTGCAAAGCCAAAGGCGGAGAGGAGAAGCAGGCAGGCGATTAAAATTGGTTTCTTCATTTAAAAGGTAGTTTTATTTGTGTTTTTAACCTCAATACGGTAGTTTTTAGGTGAGACCTAAACCAAATATAGAGCAAATTGAAATAAGATGTTTAACGCAAACGTTTGTCTGATATGGACTTAACAGGTACCTCAAGCTATTACTGACATAAATCTGAACATCATTTGCCTAAAATTTGTTGAGCTTTGTAAAAAAGAAGAACATGAGCAATAAAGGTAAGCTAACCATAGTGGTGATTGGTGCCAACGGCACCATTGGACAAGAAGTTGTCAAGAGAATACACGAGCAAGGCCACCGAGTTATCGAGGTATCGAGAACCTCGGGCGATTTTCAGGCCGATATCCAGGATAAGAAAAGCCTGGAAGAGCTTTTTGCGAAAATAGGCCATTTCAATGCCGTAGCTAATGCATCAGGATCGGTTGCTTTTAAAGGGATTGGTGAGCTTACAGACGAAGAACTTGCTTTTTCGATAGGCAACAAACTGGTGGGGCAAATCAACTTGGTACGTGCTGCCTTGCCCTATATTGCCGATGGAGGTTCTTTTACCCTGATATCGGGCATTTTGTCTGAAGAGCCCATTTTGGGTGGGGTGGTTGCTTCGTTGGTTAACAGTGGCGTGGAAGGTTTTGTTAAAGCCGTCGCCTACGAATTGCCGAGAGCCATCAGGATCAATTGCATCAGCCCAACCGTGCTTGCCGAGTCAAAGGGCTATCACGACATTTTCCCCGGGTTTATTCCGGTTGAGGGTTGGAAAGTAGCTCGGGCCTACGAGAAATCTATTTTTGGTATCGTTACAGGCAAGGTAATCAAAGTGTATTAACCTGCTTGGGCTTGGCCGAAGAGAGGTAATAATGCCACAACAACATGGTGGCTAGGGTGCGGTAAGGCTGCCAAAGGGTCGAAAGCGCCAAAAGAGTTTCGCGTGTGGTGTCTTTGTCTAGTTTTTTGATTCTTTTTAGGGCATTTACCGCAGCCAGATCACCAACGGGGAAAATGTCGGTGCGTTTCAGCACAAAGATCAGGTATATATCTACGGTCCAATGGCCAATGCCTTTGAGCGTCAATAGCCGTTGCCGAACTTCGTCATCAGCCAAGCCTTCCAATTCGGTTAGGTTAAGTGCTCCATTGACCAAGGCTTGAGCCAAGTGTCTTACATAAACCGTTTTTTGTCGGCTGAAATAACAAGCCTTTAATTCTTCGTCGCTCAGAGCCAGTACGTTTTCCGGACTTATCACGGTTATTTTTCCGCGCAGCTTGTTCAAGGTAGCCAATGCCGAGGCCAACGATACTTGCTGCTCGAGAATGATATGCACCAGCGATTCGAAAGTATTGGGCCGGTTCCACACCGGCGGATAACCATGCTCGCTGATTACCTGGGCCAGGTCTTTATCCATGGAAGCTACTTTTTGGCAGTTTTCTTCGAAGTTACTTGCATTAAATGTTGGAAACATGGAATGAGCTGTTTATTGGTTTCGCCGGGCAAAGCAAATTAGGTTTTTAAGGTTTTTTGCTTATTCTGCAACATAAGGAGTGCCTTGGCAGCCCTTGTTTTGCGGGTTTCTTCTTGTTTGGCCGAACCTACCCAATCGCAGTAGCCTTGTTTGTACGACTTGGCCAGGCTTTCGAAAAAAGTATGGGCTTCGCTATCCTGATTTAAAAGGGCCTGCAGTTCGGCCGGTACCCCTTCAATATGTTCTCCTTTTTTAAGCATGCACAAAGTTAATTTTAATTCCGGGAAGACAAATTGTAGCGAAAGCGAGTTGCTTTACGTATGGGAATAAAACAACCTTAAACGAAACCTAAGCTTTATGAAAAGAAACCCTTACTTTTTTATTTTATTGCTTGTAGCCGGGCTATTTGCTTCGTGCAAAAAAAGCGATGTCGCGTTTGAAAGCGATCTTGCCCGCAGCTATAAAATCTACACTAACTTTAAAACCTCGACTAATAATTCTTATCGGTATCAGGTTAATACCGTCTCGTGGACGGGTTATTCAACAGAAACCATCATTACCGTAAAAAATGGAAAAGTGATCAAGCGTGCCTATGTGGCTAAGAATGTAATTGGCGGTGCGACGCCGCAAATTACCATACTGGAGCAATGGATTGAAGAGGAAGGCAGCCTGAATACCCACACCAATGGCGCGGCAACGCTAACTTTAGACCAGATATACGAAAAGGCAAGAACCGTATGGCTCCTGAAAAGGAAAGACGCGAAAACTTCATTGGAAACCAAAAACAGTGGTATGATTTCTTCTTGTGGCTATGTAGAAAACAACTGTGCCGACGATTGTTTTAACGGAATTTCGATTGCTTTTATAGAAAGGCTACCTGATTGAGCTATTAAAAATGTTGGTGCCCTAAGGGCACAACTTTGGTTAAAAAGCCTCCTGTGTAAAGCAGGGGGCTTTTTTTGTTGAACGGATATCGCAAACCTTCAAACCAGCCGTTTTGCAATGTTGGTTTGAAGTTCATACTTGCTTAATTTTTTATAACTTTAGTTCCTATAATTTATCATCCCATTAATTATATATTTATTGTCGCTTAACGGTTTCGTTTATGAGCTTACCGCTAAAAACAGGGGATGATCATTCTTTGCTTCTTTCGCAATTAAAGAAAGGGGATAGCAACGCTTTTGGCTCGCTTTACGATTTGTACAGCCGCATGTTGCTCAGCAATATCATACACATGGTGAAAGACCAGGAGGTGGCCAAGGAGTTGCTTCAAGACCTTTTTTTGAAGGTCTGGGAAAAAAGAGAAAGTATTGATGTAGAAAAATCATTCAAGTCTTTTTTGTTTACCATAGCCAAAAACAAAGTATACGATTACCTGCGAAAGGTAGCACTTGATAAAAAGCTAACTAGGGAGCTGATTGCCAATACCATAGAGAGTTATAGCCATACAGAAGAGCTGCTGAGCTTTAAAGAAAAAAATGCCTGCCTCAATCAGGCTATCGAAGCCCTTTCGCCACAAAGCAGGCAGGTATATCAATTGTCTAAAATAGAGGGTTTAAGCCATAAGGAAATCAGCGAGCGTTTGGGGATTTCTGTATCTACCTGTCTCTTATACACATCTCCGAGCCCACGAGACAGTACTCTATCTCGTATGCCGGCTTCTGCTTGAAAAGAGGGGGGGGGGGGGGGGGGGGGGGGGGGGGGGGGGGGGGGGGGGGGGGGGGGGGGGGGGGGGGGGGGGGGGGGGGGGGGGGGGG
>NZ_JAELUC010000070.1 GCF_016429155.1 Pedobacter sp. ASV12
GTCGTGGTTCGTCGGCAGCGTCAGATGTGTATAAGAGACAGATCTGAGGTATGGCTGATTTTAGTGTTGTTCTTTTAAACGTTCCATGTACATCGTTTTTCCTGACCAACACTGTATTCCCAACATCATTTTGCGTTATCATAAATGGAGAATGGGTAGTGAAGATTACCTGATAACCTTGCTGAGATAATATTTTTAGCGATTTCCTTAAAATCTCGATGGCTTGCGGGTGCAAATACAGTTCAGGCTCGTCTATCAATAGCAAAGTGGTAGTTCTAGTTTCTTGTTGGGCTAGCTTTAGATCAGCCAAATGCCTTACTAAGGTCATCTGAATAGACCTTTGGGCTCCATGCCCCAAAGAACTTACGTCCTTTGCAGTCGGAAACAGATGCTCGTAAACCTTAATGGTGCCTTTTTTAAAGACTTCCTTTATGTCCGGAGTAGGTATATGTACCTTTACCCTTATGTCAGGAAAAAACGCGTCAAGTTTGGTGTTGATTTCAGCATCAAATGTTTCCAATTCAGGAGCTCTATTGGCGCCCTCTACATCAAGTATATCTTTGAGGCCGTTTAATGCTTGATTTACCTGTGCTCCGTACTGAACTTCAATTGGCCCAATAATTTCTGCAAGAAGCTTTCCAATAGTTGAAGTACTGCTTGACCTTGAAATATCTTCTTCCGAATTCTCCATTGCACCAATCTGTATCGGTTCTGGAAACAGATCTTTAATGGCATTGTCAATACCTGCAGGATTATTTTGCCAAGTTGCATCATTTGGGTTTAAAACCAGTAACTTGATCTGAGCCACCGTTTGTCCAGGATTATCTTGAATTCTTTTAATCGCAAGAGTTTCATTATTCAAGAATGGCTCAATCCTGGCTCGATGTGCAGGTTCTATATTCTCCAATATATCATTCGATATACCTTCTATCGAAGCAGTAACTACTATTGGTTGAGTAGTGTCATAAAAACAACTAATTGGGAGGGATGTTTTTCGTAGTACCCATTTAATTGCTTCTAAAATATTAGACTTTCCGGCATTGTTATAGCCTACAAGTGGGGTGAAATTTGAAAGTTCGAATTCGTGAGAGCGAATTGACTTAAAATTTTCGATATGGATTTTGCTGATTATGTGTCCCATCTACTAATTTATGGTTTATGAAATTTGGCTTTATTGTTTTATTTATTTGTAAAAATATAATTGTCCATTGTTAACACCGCGAGGCAAAACACACGGTTTATTGCCGATATTACTCGATTGCTTGAAAGACGATATAGGCGCATATAAAAGGGGAGACCTCGTTTGATCTCCCCACCTAATTCCTTTCCGCTTATGTTTTTGCTATCTCTTTTCTATTAGCCTTTCCAGCCTGTCTATCATTTCCTTTTGCTGTTGGAGCATGCGCTCATACAGCTGAACCATTTTATCGATGGGATTGAAAGTAGGATAATAGTTAAACAATGATGGGTTATGCATTGTCGCATTATCGTTGTTGTTAATCGTGTTGGAGATAATATTAACAGCCTGTTCCTCGTCAAAATTCTGGATTGCTTCAACAGGCACCTTCAATATGGCCGACACCTGTTTAAGTATATCTGTTTCAATGGTTTCTTTCTGTTCTAAGAGCGATACCTTTTGCTGGTTCCAGTCGGTGCCCAGCTGGTAGGCCAAAGCATCTTGCTTAAGGCCCATCATTTCGCGGAAGCGCTTTACGTTGCGGCCTTGGTGTATGTTTTTCGGGTTGGCGGTGTTAGTCATAAGGCAAATCTAGATTATTTATAGCAGGTAAAATACGGAAATCCATAATAAATTACAAGGTTAGTACGGTAAAAAACAGGCGTGCCATGTTGCATACCTTTGCGCCGTTGCCTTGCTTTGTGTACCTACCTAATATACCTATGAAAAAACCCAACGAAAATACCGTGGCTGCGCTAGAGGAGCTGCTAGGCGATGCCCGCCCCGGCCGGATGTACCAAAGCCTTACTAGGCTGTTTATAGATTACCTGTTTTACAATGCCAACGGCCTGCCCGTAGATTTTGAAAACATACTGGACGATTTGGAAAGGTTGCTGCGGTTCTTGGCGGCAATAGAGCTCCAGAGATAGTTTTTTCACCACCTCAGAAACCTTAGGATGCCTGATTTTTAAACACATACCTGCCTGCCGGTAGGCAGGGGCACATAGGACCAGTTAAACTACGTGCCCCTGCCTATGACAATCCTCGAATCAGCCAATGGACTAATAAACACTTGCGAAGTTCTTTAAACTTCTCAAGTGTTCACAAGAAAAAAGGCAGCACTTTCATGCTGCCTTTTTTGATTATTTCGCTGTTGAGAACGAGTAAGGGAAAGCACTCTCGCTCGTTCCCCTGGTTTTATTTGGCGTAGCCGCCATGCCAAAGTCCAACACGGCTCCTTTTTGCAAGGCCGAATGGCTCAGCCAGTTTTTATCATAGCTGACGCCGTTTACTTTCAGGCTTTGGATGTATCTATTGTCGGCACTGTTTGTTGGGGCGTTGATGACAACGGTTTTGCCGTTCTCCAGGTTCAAGGTTACCTTTTTAAACAAAGGCGCACCAATTACGTACTGATCTACCGCTGGTGTAACCGGATAGAAACCCATAGCCGAAAACACGTACCAAGCCGAAGTTTGACCGTTATCTTCATCACCACAATAGCCATCTGGTGTAGCATGGTACAGCCTGTTCATGGCTTCGCGTACCCAGTATTGGGCTTTCCAAGGTGCACCACCATAGTTGTACAGGTAAATCATGTGTTGGATGGGCTGATTACCGTGCGCATATTGGCCCATATTGGCAATCTGCATCTCCCTGATTTCGTGGATTACACCACCATAGTAAGTGTCGTCGAAAATTGGAGGCAGCGTAAATACCGAATCCAGTTTTTGTACAAATTTCTCCTTGCCCCCCATCAGCTTGGCCAAGCCGGCAATATCCTGAAACACCGACCACGAGTAGTGCCAGCTGTTGCCTTCGGTAAAGGCATCGCCCCATTTAAACGGACTAAACGGCGATTGGAAAGTACCATCCTGGTTTTTGCCACGCATCAAGCCGCTTGCCGGATCGAACAGGTTCTTATAATTCATGGCTCTTTTGGCGTAAATGCCGATTTCGCTTTCAGGTTTGCCTAAAGCTTTGCCCAATTGGTAAATCGCAAAATCATCGTAGGCATATTCCAAAGTACGGGCTGCATTTTCGTTTATTTTTACATCGTAAGGCACATAGCCCAATTCGTTATAGTACTTCACGCCTTTGCGGCCAACAGCGGTCATTGGGCCTTCATTGTTGGCACCATGTTTTACAGCATCCCAAAGGGTTTCGATATCATAACCACGGATACCTTTGATATAAGCATCGGCCACTACCGAAGCAGAATTGTTGCCAATCATGATATCGGCAAAACCTGGACTGCTCCACTCGGGCAAGAAACCGCCTTCCTTATAATCGTTGATGAGGCCTTCCTGCATCTCTTTATTGATAGACGGATAAACCAGATTTAAGAAAGGGTACAAAGCCCTAAAGGTATCCCAAAAGCCGGTTCCGGCAAACATATAGCCAGGCAATATCTTGCCATTGTACGGACTCCAGTGCACAATTTTGTTGTTGGCATCGATCTCGTACAATTTATTGGGGAAGAAAAGCGTACGGTAAAACGACGAATAAAAAGTACGGGTTTGGTCAACCGTGCCACCTTCTACGCTAATGCGGCTCAGGGTTTTGTTCCAAATGGCTTTGGCTTTTGTTTTGGTGGCATCGAAGCTATCGTTGGCCAACTCTCTTTTAAGGTTCAATTCGGCTTGTTCAAAGCTGATGAAAGAAGAAGCTACCTTGGCATGAACTTTCTCGCCATTTTTGGTTTTAAAGCCGATAACCGCACCGGTATGGTCGCTTTGCAGCTCTAAATCTGTCGCGCTTAATTTATTGCCCGACCAGGTTTTGGCCACGGTAAAGGCTTTATCAAAATAAATAACGAAGTAGTTTTTGAAATTGCTCGGCAATGGTCCGCGGGCATATTTAGAGGTATAGCCAATAATTTTGCGTTCTTCAGGGATGATTTTGATGTACGAGCCTTTGTTCAGCGCATCGACCACTACAAAAGCGCTATCGGTTTGCGGATAGGTAAACCTGAACTGCGCAGCCCTTTCGGTTGGTGTAATCTCGGTGGTTACATTGGCATCGGCTAGGTACACGCTGTAGTAGTAAGGCTTGGCTACCTCTGCCTTGTGCGTAAACCAGCTGGCGCGGTCGTCTTCGGTAAACTTCAGCTTTCCGGTTACGGGCATAATGGCAAACTGGCCATAGTCGTTCATCCAAGGCGATGGCTGATGCGTTTGCTTAAAGCCCCGTATTTTATCGGCATCGTAGGTATAAGCCCAGCCGTTGCCCATTTTGCCGGTCTGGGGGGTCCAAAAATTCATGCCCCATGGCACTGCAATGGCCGGATAGGTATTGCCGTTAGACAAATCGGGCTTTGATTGGGTACCCATTAACGGATTGATCCATTCTACAGGATCGGTAATCTTGCCCACAGTTTGTGCCGAAAGCCCCAAACCTGCAAGTACCAATGTAGCGGTGAGTAGTTTCTTGATCATTTTTAAATATTGAGATAAGAGAATATTTTAAGCATTCGGATTAGCGGCATAAGCAGCCCAAAGTTCGTCGACAGTTTTGCCTGTCAGGTCTTTCCAAACGGTTGCTGCATAGGTATGGCTGCGCATAATGTTGTCGAGCTTTACCACGATGCCTTTATTGCCATGCGTTTCGAGCCAGTTTAAAAAACGAGCTGTAATGCGATAAGCATTTTTATAGCTCTGCTCTGGCTTAAACGGCGTTAGGGTCCAACCCGCACCCGGATTGTCAACGCCATATTTAAAGCGTACATAATCGGCAATGCCCTCGGTTAGCCAGCCTGGCCCGCCACCATTACCATAATTTTGTACCACGTGCATGACCTCGTGGGTTACCACATCGATATCGCCAGGATGTTTTACAAACCACTCGGGATTGTACACAATACGGCCGCCGCCGGTAGCGGCTACGCCTTTGTAGGCGGTATCGATGCTAAAAGTTACGGCTTTATCGGCATTTTTGTTAAAGTCTTTGGCCAATACGGGATAAACCTTAAAGAAAGTTTCGATCATGCGCTGCTTCAAAGCCGGATCAAAAGAAGCCGAATTGCTCAAAAAAGTTAAGGTATAGCCTTTTCTGGTTATCGTTTCGGGGTTTTGGGCCCTTACGCCAACCACCATTAAGACGAGTGCTAAACCTGTTAAAAATGTTTTGTTCATTGTGCTGTTATGTTTAGGGGTTATAGTTTAAGGCTGATGGTGGCAAATTAGTACTGCCCCAAGTTTTGTTGGGCAAACTGCCCATCTGCAAGGTTAACACGCCGCCGTTGGTTAATTCTTGATGTGTAAACCACGAACGGTTCAAAACCTTGCCGTTTAAGGTTGCGCTTTGGATATACTTGTTGCTTGCCGAATTGTTTTTGGCCAATACCGTAAAGGTTTTGCCATTATCGAGCCTGATGCTCATTTCATTAAACGTAGGACTGCCGATGCTGTACACCGGAACGCCTGGCGTAACCGGGAAAAAGCCCATCATAGAGAATACCACAAAGGCCGTCATGCCACCCCCATCTTCGTCGCCCGGAATGCCAAACAGGTTGTCGGTGTACCAAGTGTCCATCAACATGCGGATGCGTTTTTGTGTTTTCCATGGGGCACCCAAATAATTGTAGAGATACGGAATATGAAAGCTCGGCTCATTACCCATTACAAATTGACCCACCAAGCCCGTGGCATCCGGGAAGGTGTACCAGAGGTTATATTTGCTCCGGCCCAAGCTGGCCCTGAACAAGTCGTCGAGTTTTTCTTCGGCCTTGGCCCTGCCCCCCATTAACTGGAAAAGTCCATCTAAATCGTGTTTCACATCCCAGTTGTAGGTATAAGCATTGTTTTCGGTAAAGTATTCGCGACCGCCTTGTCCGCCAGAAAACTTAGGATCGAAAGGTTCTATCCAATTGCCATCGCTGTCTTTGGGCCATACAAAGCCCTTGTCTTCGCGGAACACGTTTTTGTAATTGGCTGCGCGTTTTAAAAACAAGGCTCTATCGGCCTCGTTGCCACTTTTGCTGGCCAGTTGGGCCAGGCACCAATCATCGAAACTGTTTTCTAAAGTAACCGAAACGCTCTGTCTTTTTTCAAAGCCATGCACTGCGGCCACGGTTTCCTTTTCGCCGGGTTTGAGTGCCGGCATGTAGCCTTTTTCGGCATAAAAAGTATCGAGCACAGTTGCCTTGCCGTTTTTCCAGGGCAATAAGGTAGCTTCGAGCGAATTCTTTTTAATGCCTTCGTAGGCTTTTTGAAGGTCGAAGCCACGAACCCCTTTTTGGTACGAATCCAAGAACCAGGCGGCGGCGTGGTTGCCCGTCATGCAAGGGTTATCGCCAAACACGAGCGCAAAAGAAGGCATCCAGCCACTCTGCTCGTACATCTGCACATAAGAGTTAAGCTTGTCGCCCTCCATTTTTGGATTTAAAATGGTTTGCAAAGGTTCAAGTGCGATGTAGGTGTCCCACAGCCAATTGTCAACAAAAAACGGACGGTCTGAGCGATGCACCTGATGATCGTAGGCACTGTAGTATTTGCCGTACTCGTTAATATCGACCATCCGCTCGTAAGAACGGTACAGCGAGGTATAAAAGACGCGTTTCTGCGCCGTGGTTCCTCCTTTTACGTTCACTTGCGACAGCACTTTGTTCCAAGCTGCTGTAGCTTTGCTTTGCAGTTTGGCCCTGTCCCAGTCGGCAATTTCCCTATTCAGGTTTTCTTTGGCCTGCGCCTTGCTGATGAAGGAAATACCATATTTAAAGGCTACCTTTTGTGCCTGACCTTCAATTTTGATCAATGCACGTTTTTTGCCTTGTTGGTTTTGGTAGCTGACATCGCCCAAGGTTACGTTCGTTTCGGCGTAGAAATAGGCTTTCATCCCCTGAAATTCTTCAATACCACTCAGGGCATGTTGGTTTTCGAGGTTGATTTCACCGTTGTTCAAAATAGTAAGGCGCAGATAGTGATCCACCTTATCGGCAAAGGCAAATTCAAAAAAACCGGCTTTGGCACCTGGTATAAAACTGATTTTGGTGCCGTTATCTTCTAGGAGGCCAGTATAGGAATCGGGTCTGATCTGCTCGTTGTCTGAAGTAAATTTCTTGCCCCAAGCCTGTTCGTTAATTGGCCCCGAATAAGGCATCAACCCGAAAAGCCAATTTTGGCGATGCGAAGAAATGGTGAGCGGAAAATAGGCAATTTGATCGTCCAGCTGATCGGCACGCGCCGGAAAAACCCGCACCATGCTATTGGGCAGATGTACCGCTGGCCGGGTGGGCTCTAAAATGAGGCCTACGCTGCCTATGGTGGGATCTACATAGGACAAATTGCTGGCTTGCTGCTGTGCCAAGCCTTGCCCAGCCAACAGCGATAGCGCCAAAGCGGCCACGCATTTCAGTTTACCTATTTTTACTGTCTTCAACATATTTTATTTCAGCAAGGCTGGTTTTTCGTTATAAATTTTCCATAAAAACTCGCCAAACAGGGTATTGGCCCAAGCAAACCAGCTGCGCGTAAATTTAGTCGGGTCGTCTTTATGGAAACTCTCGTGCATAAAGCCTTTGCCTGCATGCGTGCTTTTCAGCATGACGATACACTTTTTGATTTCGGCGTCGCTTACCGAAGTTATTCCCTGCAAAGTAATCGCCATTGGCCAAATCATATCGGCACCAACGTGTGGCCCGCCCACACCTTCGGCCGCCTTGCCTTTAAAAAAGAAGGGATTGTCGGTTGACAGGATAAACTTGCGGGTATTTTTATAAATTGGATCATCCACTTTGATGGCTCCCAAATAAGGCATAGACAGCAAGCTAGGCACATTGCTATCATCCATCAAATAGGCACTGCCAAAACCATCGACCTCAAAGGCGAATATTTTGCCGTAAACCGGATGGTCTTTGGTGGCGTATTTTTTCAAAGCCGTTTCAACCTCATTGGCCAAAGCGGTTAACTTTCCGGCCAAAGCGTTATCATTATACAAGGCAACAAGCATCTCGGCCGCTTGCCTTAAGCTGCTTACCGCAAAAAAGTTAGACGGGATCAGGAAAGGATAAATGGTGGCATCATCGCTCGGACGGAAGGCCGAGCAGATCAAACCGACTGGCTTTACCGGAAAGCCATAACCCGCCATGGGCAACGAATCGGTTGGAGCCGTGGTTTCGCGCTGGAAATGATACGGCCCTTTATTGTCTTTGCGTTGCTGCTCTACAAAGGTTTTATAAATCAATTCGATGGCTTTTTTCCAGTCGGCATCGAAAGGCGATTTGTCGCCTGTTTTTTTCCAGTAGTGGTAAGCCAAACGGATGGGATAGCACAGCGAATCGATTTCCCACTTGCGTTCGTGTACGCCTGGCTTCATATCGGTTTTGTCGCTTTTCCACTCGCCTACTTTATTCGGATCGTTGTAAAAGGCATTGGCATAAGGATCTTTTAACACATAGTGGGTTTGACGGTTGATCACCCCTGCGATCAAATCCTTCAGTTTCGGATCTTCGTTTACAAACTGCAGGTACGGCCAAACCTGCGCCGAACTGTCGCGCATCCACATGGCATCAATGTCGCCAGTAATGACATAGGTATCTGGCTTGCCGTTTTTCACCGCATAGGTTACCGTGGTATCTAAAGTATTCGGGAAGCAGTTTTCGAACAGCCAAGCCAATTCTTTATCAGCCACGTGTGCCTGAAAGGTTTGAATGGCCTTTTCTACAGATGCACTGGTAAAGTGTCGCTTAGCGGCCGCAACCCTAACTACCGGAAATTCGGGTGTCAAAGCCGAAGCAAAGGAAAACTTCGAAGCCAGCACGCCGGCCCCCAATAAACCTGTGTTTTGAATAAACTTTCTTCTTTTCATAGCTTAGGTTTTTGTTTTATGGCGCGTGGTTCGTGCGCCTTTATTTTTTATCGATTATTTTTCAGTTTGAGAGGTCTCCAGATTCCAATTACTGGCTGCTCCAATTAAGGCGGCATGCTCATTCAGCTCCGTTAGCTTAATGGGTATGTTCAGCCCCTGCTTGCCCAGTCCAATATTTAAGCTTAGCGCAAAGAGATCGAAAGCCCGTGCAATATTCCCTCCTAAAATTACCACTTCGGCCTCATGTTTTTTAATTATCGGAGCTAAAAATTGAGCCAGGTTAGCCCCAAATTCTACAAATACCTGTTTGGCCAGAGCATCGGTCGCTACCAAACCCGCCAATTCCTTTACGCCATCCAAGCTTTTGTGGCTCAATTCGTTGTAACGGCCCACAAACCAGCGGGTAGAAAGGTAATCTTCGGCTATGCCATCCAAAAATGCCGAATCCCACAACTCGGCGTCAGAAGCCATGCCATTGATAGACAATGCCGAACCTAATCCCGTGCCTAGGGTTAAGCCCAGTACCCGGCTATGGCCCTTGGCCGCGCCACTAAAAACTTCGCCCTGCATAAAGCCGGCTGCATCATTAATAAAGCGGATGGCACTTGGCTTAAGCTGCAGACGCTTGGCAAGCTCTTCTTTGATGTTGGCCAAATAAAGGGCATTGAATTTATCCTGCTCCTTGATCAGCGAAATGCCATTTTCATAATCGAATGGGCCAGGCATGGCAATGCCGATGTATTTTTCATTGCCATTGGCATTGGCAAAAGCAGCTTCAATTACATGGCACCAGGCCTTTAATATATCTTCCTTCTCTTGTTTAGCATTAACTGCGTTACGCTTTATCGACTCTTCAATTAATGTTCCTTTTTTTAAATCTACCAGTGCAGCCGTAATATGCGAGCCACCTATATCAACACCCAATACAGCAGGTTTTTCCATTTCTATATATTTATTATATTCTTCTTTTCGCTTACTAAAACCTTTTACTTAGTGAGCGAAAAGGGTTTATCTTCTTTATGCAGCCCTCTGTTCCTGGCTGGCTGGCTATCCATTTCTAATTTCAGTGTCCCTCCACTAACCAAATCGGCATGGCTAATGTAATTGCGCGTGTAGGGCTTGCCATTGAGGGTTGCAGACTTAATGTATACGTGAGATGCGTCATTAGCCGGTGCTTCAATTACAAATTTTTTCCCATTCGCTAAAGTAAGGGTAATTTTTTTAAAAAGCGGACTTCCCAATACATATTCGCCGGTGCCAGGGGTTACGCTGTAAAAGCCCAAAGCACTGAGCACATACCACGACGAGGTTTGGCCCTGGTCTTCGTCGCCAGGATAGCCGTTCTCGGTGGCATTGTAAAGTTTTGTCATGACCTCGCGGGCATGAAACTGCGCTTTCCATGGCTCATTGGCATAATTGTACAAATAAACCATGTGCTGAATGGGTTGATTTCCGTGTGCATACTGGCCCATATTGGCCATCACCATTTCGGCCATTTCGTGGATCATGCCTCCGTAAGTGCCCACATTTACCTTGTTGGGCTCTGAAAAAACAGAGTCTAACTTGGCCGTAAAATTTTTATTACCTCCCATTAAATTGATGAGGCCTTGGATATCTTGAAATACCGACCATTGCCAATGCCAGGCATTGCCCTCGGTAAAAGGGCCTCCCCATTCTGTAGGATCAAACTTAGGTGTCCATTGGCCATCGGCATCTTTGCCACGCATAAAACGTGTTGCCGGATCGTACACGTTTTTGTAGTTATACATTTGGCGGGCAAACACCGATTGGTAAAAATCGTTGCCGGTTAACCGGGCCAATTCGTAGCCGCAAAAATCGTCGTAGGCATATTCGAGGGTCTTGGCGGTGGCTTCGCGATACTTGGGATAGGGCACATATCCCAGCTCAAAGTATTCTTTCCAGCCATCACGGCCATTTGCCGGCCCCCATGGGCCTTTGTTCATGGCTTCGTGGGCATAGGCTTGCAGGGCTTTTTTCGGATCGAAAGTTTTAATGCCTTTTACCCAGGCATCGGTAAACAGCGAGATGGCATGGTTACCAATCATACTGCCTGCTTCGCTCGGAAAAGACCACGAAGGCAACCAGCCACATTGCTCGTAGGCATCGAGCATGGCTTGCAGGTAACGGCCGTGCATTTCGGGATGGATTAAGGTATTTAAGGGGAATTGTGCCCTAAAGGTATCCCAAAATCCGGTATCGGTAAACATGTAACCAGGATGCACCTTGCCATCGTAAGGGCTGAAATAATAAGGCTGGCCATCTTTGCCGATTTCGTAAAACTTGCGCGAAAATAGGCTGGCCCTAAAAAAGCATGAATAAAAAGTGGCGATATCTTCTTCGCTACCCCCTTCAACCAAAATCTTGCCTAACGATTCATTCCAAACCGCAGTGGCCTTGCCCTTAGTCTGCTCCAGGTTTTTGTCATTGCCCAGTTCTTGCTGCAGATTGAGTTCGGCTTGCTCGGCACTGATGTAAGATGAGGCTATCTTAGCCTGTACCTTAACGCCCGCCCTAAACTCGATGTAGGCGCCCTTGCCTAAGCCTTCGGCCGTAGTAGAATCGGCTTTAACGGTATTGGTTTTGTTATCCCAAGTGCCATAGGCTTGAATGGGATGGTCAAATTTGATGACAAAATAGCTCTTCCAGCCTTTTTTAAAGCCCTCGCCATTGTTAACATAACCCGTAATTTTTTGTGCCTTCGGAAAAATCTGCATACCACTTAAACGGGTATAGCCATCAAGCACCAAATAGCTCTTTTTGCCTTTAGGGTAGCTGAACCTAAGGTGCGCACCACGCTCGGTTGGGGCAATTTCGGTGGTCAGCCGGTTATTAAAGGTTACCTTGTAGTAATTGGGCTTGGCCACTTCGTTTTGATGGCTAAATTGGGCCTCGCGCTTGTTTTCGTCAACTACCAATTCATCAATCATGGGCATGAGCGAAAAAACGGCATAATCCCTGGTCCAAGAGCTGCACTGATGTGCCTGTTGAAAGCCACGGATCTTATCTTTAAAATATTGATATTTCCAGCCATCACCATTTTTGCCGGTTTGTGGTGTCCAGGTGTGCATGCCAAAAGGCAGGGCCGTGGTTGGATAAGTATTGCCTCGGGTAAGTTCGTGTTTGGAATTGGTGCCCTGCAAAGTATTGACATAGCGTACCAAATCTCTTTCTTGCGCCGTTAAGTTGGCAATCGTGCAAATTATTAAAAAGCCTAATAGTTTGAGTTTCATGTGGTGTGTTTGTGTTGTTGTATTTACCAGTTGATGTTCACATTTACGCCTTCGCTGTAATTGTCGAAGCTCAACAAAAGAGTTTTAGACGGTTCGTCCCAGTCATTTTTAAAGAGTTCGAGGTTTTTACCGTTTAACTTGGCCACTACCTGTTTTGGCTTTTTGGGCAACAAAATGCGCATGGCGTTAACGGTATTCGATGGACTCTTGATTACAAAAGCATAGCTGTTTTTGGTGATTTTAACAGATGCATCGTCCAAACGTCCCGCAGCGGCCAACACTTGGGGCTTATTTTTGGCTGTAGCTTTGTTTACATCGTAGAGGTATGCCTGGGTGTTTGGGGCCACGGTTTTTTGGTGCAGAATAGGTAAAGCAGGGTCGAATAGGTCGATGAAAGTTCCGGTTAAGGTTAGGGGTTCGTCGTTGGCGGTTTCGTTTAAAACGGCAACCATTTTAAATGGTCCGCGATCGAGCATAAAATTGTTTTTGAAGAGTAGTTCGCCCGCATGGGCATCTTTTTCGTAGGCTTTTTTAACGTTGGCCAAGAAATCGGCATCGCCATTGGCTTGCATTACCAGTTCTTTGGGGTCTTTGCGGATGATGAAAACCTTGCCTTTGCCCACGCCATATTCAGCCTGATTATCGTTGGGACCCAAGCCAAACAATTTGAACAAATGTTGCGAAGGTGCCGTAAAATTATTGCCATGGGTATTCCACCACTCTTTTACGTTTTGGAAAGGATCATTATCACGGCCGTAGTACAAAAGAACGCCTCCGTTTCTCACCCATTTGGCCAGTTCTTCGTGGTAACTGGCCGCTAAAGGCTTCATGTTGGCATAGCTCATAATGAGCACTTTGATGTCTTTCAGGGTGTTTTTATTAGCCAGGTTTTCCATATGGACAGTCTCCACCGGAATGCCTTTTTTGAGCAGAGGGATAGCCATGCCATAAAAGTTCGACAAATAAGGATCGTCATAACCTGCATGGGTAGGAAAACGCTGAAACATCATGGAATTGGCCAACAAAATGCCAATGCCATGACTACCGTTCAATTTATTGTCGGATAGTGGCATTTGATTGAGCGAATTGACCATCACCTGCATTTGGGTGGCATAAGCCTTTGAAATAGGCTGTTTTTCTTTTTGACCTTCTACGCTGAATTTGCCGTTGTAAATGCGGTTTGGCCAAGGCATCACTTCATAATTATCAACCATGGGGTACAAGAGCTTGGCCGTAAAAGTGGCTTCATAATTTACTTTGTAATCGTCCCAGCTACGGGCACGGTCTTCTATCGGGTCGGTTAAGAAGAAAATTTTCCGACCGGTTGGGGCGGTCATCGATACCATAGAACCGTATTCTAAAAAGGCATTTTCAAACACGCGTTCCTTGGCTTTGCCATTGTAGTAAACCGGCTCTCTCGAAGTGCCTGTCCACACCTGTGCGATGTAGCCATCCATACCTTCGAGGTTGGCCAAACTGGCCTCCGGACTTACAATCTGCCACGACGAATAATTGAGGAGCGAATGAGTAGGCACATAGCATTTTACCCTTTTGCCCAAGCTTTCGCTGTAGCTTTTCACATAAGCGAAAACTTCTTTCAGCGCATTGAAATAAAGCTGGTATTTAAGCTTTGACGAAAGGTAAGTGGCTTCTGGCGATTCGTGCTGAGCCATCCAAGGCGAGCCATAATAGTTTTGCCATTCTTTTTTAAAGGCTTCGCCGTAACCTGCACGTGCCCAGAACTCGGGTTCTTCCAAGTAAATGGCGCTTACGCCGGCATCGATAGCACGTTTGACATGGGTTTTCATGTAGGCCAGGAAATTGGCCGACGGCACGATGTAAGGTACGTTTTTGCCATGCCAAATGGTTTCGCCGTTGCGCATGACCTGGCCTTCGTCTAAATGGTTTTTGCCATCCCACTCGCCTAAAAAGTAATCCTGGTATTGGCCCCAGGCAATGCCGGTCATAAACTGTACTTCGTAGCCCTTATCGCGGTAACTTTTTACCCTTTCTTCAAAATTGCCCCCGGCGTCGTTAATGCCGTATACCATGGCAATGTCTGAGCGTACGTCGTAATTGGCGCTCCAAGGGGCCGCTACCTGAAAAGAGGTTTTCTGTTTCGATTTGTTTTGTGCAAATCCGTTGGCCGATACAATCAGCAGCATCACGGATAAGATGCCCATTAGCTTTTTCATCGCATTGAGTTGTAGGGATAAAGCAATTCAAATCAAGGTAGCGCGATCACTCGCACTACCTGATCAATTATTAAGATTTGGGAATAATTTACCAGCCTGGGTTTTGTACCATCAGGTTATCCGCATTCACATCCTTAGCCGGAATTGGGAACAGGTAATGCCTTTTGGTGAAAGTCCTGGTTTCGAAAACGGTTTTTTGGAAGAAATCAGGCAGGTTTTTGGTGATGTTTAAGCCATACATCGGACCGTTATCGGTGGTTTCGGCAATTTTCCATCTTCTGGTGTCGAAATACCTTACGTTTTCGAAGGCCAATTCAGACCTGCGTTCTTTCCTGATGGCATCGCGCATAGCAGCCTGGCCAACCGGTGCCGGTATTTGGCCTGCACCGCTGCCATACTCTGGAATACCCGCCCTGTTTCTAATCTGGTTCAAGTAAATTAAAATATCAGGGTCGCCAGGAGTTGATTCGTTCAGCGCTTCCACATAATCCAAAAACAGGTTACCTACACGATACAAAATTACCGGGCGGTTGCTTTCTCTCCAGTTGCCCAAGCCCATGGCTTTTCTTACCGCATAGCCGGTAACGCTATAGTCGTTGCCGCCAGTTGCCTTGCCCGAGTTGCCGTTGTTGTTGAACTGGGTAACCACATTGCCAAAATTGGTGTTTAGCCACACACTGTTATGATAGGTAATGTTTACGTAGAAACGTGGCTCACGGTTTACCCATTGGCTGTAGGTATCGGTAGCAATGGGACTGCCTGGAGCCTGATACATAGTAGTTCCGGTTTGTACGTAGCCACCCAGCGGATCGTCGATGCTACGGCCATTGGCCATAAAAAAGGCATCCACCTGATTTTGGGTTGCGCCCAAACCCGCCGAACCTCTTACCTCCGAGTTGTAGCCGTTGTGGTAAGGAGTCATCTCGTACTGACGGGCCTCGATAGAAGATTCGACGCGCATCATGATGATTTCGCTGTTGAAACGATCAATAAAGATATCCCTACACGATAAATACGGATCGAAAACACCCAACGAGTTGTTTTTTCTAAACAAACTGTAAGTGCCCGGCACGAATTGGGTGATATAGGCCTTGTAGGCATCCGCTGCTTTTTTCCATTTGTTGACATCGTAGGTTTGACTGATCAATTGCTTGCCGTCCTTGTTTTTCAGGCTAGCCAAATCGGTATTGCCATTGTATAGCGGACTTGCGGCCAACAACAGGGCCTGCAGTTTGTAGCTTAAGGCCATGCCTTTGGTAATGCGGCCATAGTTGTTGTCGTTGGCCGGATTGGTTGGCAGGTTAGCCGCGGCGGCATCCAGTTCGGCAACAATATAGTTGATGCACTCGTCCATGCTGCTGCGCGGCAACCTGATGCTTTCGGTTGGGGCATCTGGCTCTATTACGTTTTCGCCGATAAGCACCACCGGACCATACATACGCACCAAGTAAAAATAGTACATGGCACGCAAAGCCCTGGCTTCGTTTTTATATTGTGTAACCAATTGGGGCGTAATATCCTGGGTTACTTTGTCAATATTGGCCATAAAGAAGGTAGCCGATCGGATGCCTCTATAAAAGTTGTTCCAATAATCGTTAACAAAACCAGAGTTGGAATCCCAGCTTCCGATATTGATATTATTACACTGGTTAAAGCCCCAAACCCATTCTGCCTCGTCAGATGAACCTGTCCATACACCTGCATTACGGCCGGTATTGGGATTACGCTGTCCAAATTCGTCGGGGATTTGGCTGTATACGTTGTTGAGGAATTTTTCGGCGGTTGCCCTGGTTTTAAAGGTTTCGTCGAGCGTAAGCCTATCGTTAGGCACTTGATCTAAGAAGCCTTTTTTACATGATGTAGCCAGCGTTAAAGCCAGTACAAGCGAAAGATATATATACTTTTTCATGTTCGTAAGAATTAAAATTTAAGGTTAACACCTAGAGACAAAGTTGCGGTTGTTGGATACCTGGCTCCATTTGCCCTTCCGTTCACGTTGGTATTCAACTCTGGGTCCCACAATTTCCAGTTGCTGAAAGTAAGCAGGTTGGTGCCGATGAGGTAAACGGCTGCGTTTTTGACATGGATTTTACTGGCCCATGATTTAGGCAGGTTATAGCTGAGCTGTGCCGTTTTTAAACGCAGGAAGTTCACGTCTTTTACCCACCAAGAACTCTCCTGGGTATTGTTGGTGTTATCAGCTTCGCCGTAGGCCAAACGTGGATAAAATGCATCCTGACGCGGATTTCCAGGTGTCCAGCGATCGGTAGCAATAGAATACGCATTACTTAAGCCACCACCGCCGTTAAACGGAAATATACCCGAGCCGCCCAACATGATATCGGCGCCGTGTACCCCCTGGAAGAAGGTGCTCAAGACAAACCCCTTGTACGAAACATTTACGCCAAAACCATAGACTTTGTTCGGCACATCGCCACGGCCAATCCTGGTTTTATCATAGTCGTTAATTAAACCATCGCCGTTCAGGTCTTTGTACTTGATATCGCCGGGTTTAACAGAAGCTTTGGAGCCTGGCGTAGCGCTGTTATTGATCTCGTCTTGCGAATCGAACAGCTTCTCGGCAACATAGCCATACCTCGACAATACATTATCGCCAATACGGTTCATCCACGGATAAGGCTGTACCGGACGATCGTCTTCTACAATTTTATCTTTGTTATAGGTAAAGGTAGCACGGAAGCCCAAATCTACCTGCCCTAGTTTGGTGTTGTATTCTAAAGTGGCATCGATACCCCTGTTGTCAACAATACCCAAGTTGCCGTAAGGCTGGTTGGTTAAACCCACATAGCCCGGAATAGATTGGCGCTGGAAGAAAATGCCTGTTCTGTATTCCTTAAATAAATCAACGATCAGGTAAAGGTTGTCTTTCAGGGTCCTGATTTCCACACCCAAATCCTGCTTTCTCGATTCGGCCCAGCTCACATCAATACCATAGTCGGTTACGTTGATGCCGCCTGTATTGGAAAAATTTTTGCCAAATTGATAGCCATTGGCATTATCGGCCACCAAAGTGAGGTAGGCAAACCTACGGCCCGGCAAATCGCCGATACCCGTTTTACCATCAGAGTACCTGAATTTTAAGAAAGAAATCACGTTTTTCATATTGCCCCAGAACTTCTCGTTAGAAGGAATCCATCCCACACCAAAGGCTGGGAACGAGCCGAAACGCTTTTTGGGATTGAAGTTTTCTGAACCGTTATAGCCGAAGTTGAACTCGGCAAAGTAGCGATCGTCATACGAATAGGTAGCCCTTGCCGCAGCGGCCAATTGCCTGAAAGGAATAGAAGCCGTAAAATCGCCGGCAAAAGGCTCTGTCCTGTCCTCAGAATAGCCCAAAATCAAGCCTCCTACACGATGTTTGCCAAAGCTCCTGTCGTAATTGATCGAAGCCTCGGTATAAAACTTGCGGTTGCCGCCTCTCGCGGGTTCGTAGGTCAGGTAATTTTGCGAGCTGGTATAAGTCTGAATCAGGTCTAAGCTCCCATCAGCTTTGTAAGGATTGTTGATATCCCTTAAAAAGTAAGTACTCTCCCTTTTCGATCGCTTGATGGAGTTGGTATTGGTAGCATCGAAAGCAATCATGGCCGAAGCACTCAAGCCTTTAACCAGAGCGCCAATATCTTGCGTTACCCTTAAATTACTGTACACCTGATTGGCAAACTCCGTTCTGTAGCCCCTGCGGGTTAGATCGGCATAAGGGTTGCGAAAACCACCGTTTGACGAACGGCCCGGAACCGAACCATTAGGATAGATTTTGGGATATTCAACCGGCGACACATCCAGGGCCGAACCGAAGATGCTTTCGGTAGTCTCGCCCGGATAGTTGCCATTGGCGGCGAAACCTTGTATGCCCAGGTCTAATTTGGTGGTTCCGGTAATTTTGAGGTTCAAGTTACTGGTAAAGTTATAACGGGTATAATTCATGGCCGAATTATAAGCCGCCAAGTCGTCGGTTTTTAAAAAGCCATTTTCGTTATAGTAAGCCAACGATACATAGTACTGTGCATTTTCTACGCCACCTCCGGCATTCAAATTGGCCCGGCGCACGCTGCTGTATTGCTTAAACAGTTCATCCATCCAGTTTACGTTTGGATAAACCAAAGGGTCGACACCCGAAGCCGTTTTGTTGATGTAATCTTGGGTATATTTTGCAGGCTGCCCCCTACCGGTTAAAGCTTCGTTGGCCAAGTTCATATAGGTAACTCCGTCCAAAGCTTTGGGGTGGCGCGTAAAAGTGCTCAAACCTTCATTATAATCAAAAAAGATAGAGGGCTTGCCTACCTTGCCCGTTTTGGTCTTCACTAAAATTACACCATTGGCACCCCTCACGCCATAAACCGCTGTTCCAGATGCATCTTTCAATACGGTAAACGATTCGATATCTTCTGGGTCGATGTTGGAAATACTGCGCTGCACACCATCAACCAAAACCAATGGCGATGCCGAACCGCCACCAAAAGTAGAAATACCACGTACCCAGATATCGGCAGCGCTACGGCCCGGTTCACCGCTTCTTTGTACGCCAACCACACCGGCAATCCTACCGGCTAGCGATTGGGTAACACTGGCCACGGGCAATTTGAGTTCTTTGGCATCAACGGTTGATTGGGCTCCGATCAATGATACCTTGCGTTGCGTACCAAAACCCACAATGGCCACTTCTTCGAGCGCATTGCTGCTGGGCTTAAGTTGTATGGTGATATTTTTTTGGGTGCCTACCGTTATTTCCTGTGTTTCGTAGCCTACATAGCTAAATACCAGCACCGAATTTTCTGAGGGCACGGTAATGCTGAAACTACCGTTTACATCGGTGGCTACGGTAGTTAGGACACCTTTTACCCTCACGCCTACCCCTGGTATGCCCGCTCCGGTTTCGTCTTTAACAATACCTCTGATTACTATGTCTGCAAGCGAGCGCTGCAGTTCGTTTTTAAGGAGATGCGGTGCTGGCGCATTCTTGGCATCTGCCGATGCGTTGAACGCCAAACAAACCGCCATTGAAAAAGCGCCAACCCTAAGGGTGCTCTCTTTCGGCATCAGCCTGCGCCTGATGAGTCGAGTAAATGTTTTGTTCATCATGTTTTGTTTATAGTTGGTTTTTATTGATTTTTTTAAGCTGTTATGTGATGTGGTTTTTCTCTTTTTATTTTTCCATAGGCTATTTTTTCTATTTTTTTTCACCGGTCTGTGACCACAGACCGGTAACATCGATTAGTTTTATCTCCCTGGCCTGTGGCTCACAGGCCAAGGATGTTCGGTGTTTAGCGTTTATTTTTCCACTGGTCTGCCAATAATTTGATGAAGTAGCCCCCTACCACGCTCCTGGCCTGAAAGCCAACCATTTTGCCGTTGGTGGTTTCGTGCCAATCGCTGAGAGGCACCCTGCTGGTGGTTTCGCTCGCATAGCGGAATACCGGATTAACGAGTTTTTGAAAATCGGTTTCCTGATCGGCCAAGGTAGCAGTCCATAAAATCCAGTCTGATTTGGTATAGGTTTTACGGCTGTCTAGCGGAAGGCCATACGCTTGTTGCTTGGTTAAGTAATAGCTGATTTCCTTTTCGTACACTGCCTTAGGGAACAGGTTCAGTTGCAAAAGCTTGTCCCAAACCAGGTTATATTTCTGGCTCCAGGTACCTTTGCCATTAAAGGTTAGGGCATAATGGTCGCCATCGGCAGCCAGCTCCATCCATTTTTTGACCATAGCCTGTGCTTCGGTTCTTACTTTTTGGGCTTCTTCGGTTTTGCCCAATGCCTGGGCCAATTGCGCATAGCCGCCCAAGGCAACAATGGCTTTAACCGATAAGTTGGCATTTCTGGCCAAATGACCGGCAAAATCGTCGGTGCATAATTGGTTGGCCGGATCAAAGCCTTCTTTTAACAAGTAATTGGCCCAGGTAGAAAGTGTTTCCCAGTGTTTTTTGGCATAATTGGCGTTGCCTTCTGCCTTGGCGATGGCCGCAGTGAGGATAATCATGTTGCCAGCTTCCTCAACCGGCATGTCTTCGCCGTAGGTTTGTCCGTTGGCCAATGGATAAGTACCCAAATCGTGCGCGGCAAAAGGTTTTTTCCATTTGCCACTTTCGGAATAATAGAAAATGCCGTTCATCATGCCTTTCAGCAATTCGGGGTTATACACCAAATATTGAGGTGCCGAGGGATAAGTGATATCAACCGTATTGATAGAGCCGTTGCTAAAGTTTTCTTTAGACAGGAACAAAAGGTCGCCATTTGGCGCATAAGCAATTTTATGCGCAGCTATGCTCTGTCTGTAGGCCAGCTTGCACAAATCGGCATAAGCCTTGCCGCCCGCACGCAAGGCATCGGCATACAGCTTTTGGTCAAATTGTGCACATCTTTGTTTAATAGAGCCATAATCCCTACTCGCTTTGATCAGCTGGGTTTCGAAGTTCCGACCGGATTTTTTCCAGATCGGTTCAAGCTGCGTCCCAAAATACTCTACCGATTTCACATCATCGTAACCCAGCATCAAGTATTTGTAAACAGGAGCTTTGCCCACTTTTCCGAAGGGGATGACCGAAGCCAAATTCAGTTGTCTGCTGTTGGTTATTGCTTTGGCCGTTGGATATTTCTGACTAATAAACTGCAGCAGGCTCTCGTTTTGCGGGGCCAGGTATTGAACTGGTTTAAATTGTGCGGGTACAGCCACATACATGTAGCCCCAATCTATCCTTACATCGTCGCCCCTCTTTTGCAGGATAGGCTGTTCTACCGTTCCAGCTTTTTGCATGGCCAGGCCGTTACTATTGCTCTGCCAGGCATTTACCGGCTGATTGGGCTGGTTAACGGCCAAAGTAGAAGAAGCACTGAAATAAAGGTCTACCTGATGAGGTTTTGCATCGGCCGATTTAACGGCATAGCTGATGTAACTGATGGGTCTGGCAGTTAACTCGATATCATTAAGCAACAAAGGCGAGGTGAAACTTACTTCGAGCTTTACCGGTCCACAGGCAAAATTATAAACGGTACTGGTAGCGGTCAGCTTTACGTTTTGCTGCACGGCCTCCAACACTTTAGCGCCATCAGGAATTTCCTCCACAAGGCCTGCATCCAAATGCCTTCCACCGGCCGTATTCTTGCAATGGATGGCCAAAGTGTTCTCCCCGGCTTTTAAAACTCCGGTCGCTATAGGAATATAGCTGTACTCATGCACCCAGCCTTCTTTTTGGTAAATCGTTTTACCATTTAGGTACACAATCACATTATCGTCGTGGTTTAACTTCAGGTATTTTGGGGCAGCCGACAATTTTTCGATCGAAAAGGTTCTGCGGAAATAGATATCATCTGTATTCCATTTGGTTTTGGCCGTGCGATCGTCGCCAAAAGGTGCATCGGCTTTGCTCCAGCCCTGCTCGTTAAAACCTGTCTCTATCCAATTGCTAGCTGGCGAATTAAAAGTATAGCTTGCCTGGTAGGCCTGCTCGTCGGCTGCAGGCAATAGGCTTTTATAGTTTTTGGCAGCCGCGCCTAGAAAACGGTAAAACAGGCCATCAACTTTGAGCACTCCCAATAACGACTGCTCTCTTCCGGTCCAGTGCTTGGTTACCGAGCCATTAAGCTTATCGCCAAAAGACCATATACTAAAATAGGTGTCGTGGGTAATTAAGGGATAGGCAGGTGCTTTATCCTGCGCTTTGATGGTTAGGGCTAAGATCAGGCAGCAAAGTGCCAGAAGACATTTTTTCATCATACAGTTTATTTTTGGTTACGCCTTATTAAAACGTTTTAGTTAAGCTAAAAGTAAGTATCTTGTTGAATGTGCGCGAGGCCTTAAACAAAAAACTACTTGGAGGGCGATTTAGAGCTGAAAATGCTAAAACGTTTTACTAAATCAATTTTAAACAAAAAAATACTCAGATGAAATACACCTTTGTAACTTTAATGATACATTTTTAATTATAAAGAAATATTGGGGTTGCCTTATTTGCGCAAAATCAACTTGGCTGGAATAATGACCTGCTGATCGGGAAGCTTGCTTTTAGAGGCCAGTTGGTTGAGGATAAGCTTGATGATGGTCTCGGCAATTTCTTCCAAAGGTTGTTGAATGGTAGAAATGCTGGGGGTATGCAGCTCGAAAGCCTCGTGGTCGTCGTAGCCGATTACCGCAAAGTTCTCACCTATGGTTTTATGCAGTGCTTTCAGCACTTTTAAGCCACTAATGGCCAAATAATTGGTGGCAAACAGCACGGCATCTACCTGTTTGTTTTTGAAAAGCTGTTTGATCTGCTTAATGGTATCGGATTCTGCTTGGTTAAAAGGAATTTTGAGCAACAGTTCTTCATCAAAGGCAATGGCATGATCAGCCAGCGCTTTTTGATAGCCTTCGGCACGTTCAATAATCTGTGGCACATTGATATCGGTTGTAACCAGGGCTATATTTTTCTTGCCTTGCTTGATAAAGCTTTCGATGGCCTGGTGCGAAGCTACAAGATGGTTGGCACCTACATAATTGGTATGGAGTTCGGGCAGGTTCCTGTCGAACAAAATCACGGGTTTGTTCTCGTTCAGCAAAATCTGGATGTCTTCCTCTATGCCCTTTATCGGCGAAATGATATAGGCATCCACCTTTCTCGATTTGAACATGTTAATAAGCTCACGGGCTTTTTCTACACTGTTCTCGGTGCTCGAATAAATAATTTTGTAGCCTCTTTTATAGGCCTTGTCTTCTATTAAACGTGCAATCCTGGAGCTGTCTCTTATACACATCTAAAATGGGGGGGGGGGGGGGGGGGGGGGGGGGGGGGGGGGGGGGGGGGGGGGGGGGG
>NZ_JAELUC010000071.1 GCF_016429155.1 Pedobacter sp. ASV12
TGGCACAGTTAAAAGATGCGCATTCTAAATTCTTCCCACCAGAAATGGTAAAGGCTTATTTATTGGGGTACAGAGCTACAGGACAAAAGTTTCCAGTAATAGATACCGCTTTTTTAGCTAATCGGTATGCATATATTTCGCTTCCCTCTATTGCTTCTTACAACTTTAACGATTGGAATGAATATGTAAATACCTTTTACCTCAAAGTGGCCAAATTGCAACAAAGAAAGCCAAAGGGATGGATCATCGACCTTCGAGACAACGAAGGTGGTATGTTTTATCCGATGTATGCGGCCATATCGCCTTTTCTTGATCATACAAGAGTAATTGGCATGAAAGACCGAGCTGGCAAGGTGCTTTATTTTGGCTATAAAAACGGAAAACTATACGAGAACAACAAGGTGATGCACCATTTCAGCATCAATAAACTAAGACTAAAGGCCTTGAAAGAGCCTATTTCTATATTAATCAATAAGGGAACAGCCAGCTCTGGCGAATTTGCGGCCATTGCATTTGCCGGTCAACAAAACGTAAGCTTCATTGGAGAAAATACCGCTGGCCTAACTTCTGGAAACCAAGAACATAAGCTGGCCGACGGTGCTTTTATCGCGCTTACCGAAGGTAATACCATAGACAGGCTCCAAAACGAATATAGCGAAATCGGAAAAGGCCTTATACCTAAGTTTAAAATCGAAGCCAAAGAGAGCACTAAAAACAATGATCTTTATATAAAAAAGGCCTTAGAGGTACTAGGCAAAAAGTAAAACCCATGAAAACAGCGAGCATTCTATTCCTATTTTTCTTTTCTTATCATCTTTCTGCCCAGGAAATCAGTATCATTCCAAAACCGGTTTCAACCAATCTGAAGCTGTCGAGTAAGCCCTACCAGATCGATGCCAACTCTAAAATTACCTATAGCAGCCCATCGTTAATGGATGCCTCAATTTTCTTAAAAGATTACCTTCAAAAGTATTTTAAGCTTTATCTCGTCACCCCTGATCTGCCCCAAAAGGAAAATACGATTAACTTGATTTTAGACCAAAACTTAGGTCCCCAAAAAGACACTTACCTGCTCGACATCAATAGCAAAGGGATTACCATTACAGGGAACTCTGATGCTGCTGTTTTTTATGGAGTGCAAACATTGATACAATTGTTGCCTACGCAAACCGACCAAACCAAAATAAAAGTACCCGCTATTACCATTACCGATTACCCTCGCTTCGATTACCGTGGCATGCATTTGGATGTAAGCAGGCACTTTTTCGATGTAGCCTTTATCAAAAAATACATCGATTACCTGGCCCTGCATAAAATGAACTATTTCCATTGGCATTTAACCGACGACCATGGCTGGCGCATCGAAATCAAAAAATATCCCAAACTGACCGAAATCGGCGCCTGGCGAGACGGCAGCATCATTGGCTTGTGGCCAGGTGTGGGCAACGAAAACATCAAGTATGAAGTATTGCCAAAAGAAATCAGAATCACGCCAAAAGACGCCAAGATCAAAACCGACGGCATCCGTTATGGCGGCTTTTACACGCAAGAGCAAATCAAGGAAGTGATTGCCTATGCGGCCAAACGCTACGTCACCATTATCCCGGAAATTGAAATGCCGGCACACAGCATGGCACTTTTGGCCGCCTACCCCGAATTGGGCACCGAGCCTGGCAAAAAGTACGAAGTGGCGCAAACCTGGGGCATGATGAACAAATACAACAATGTGCTGCAACCTACCGAAAAAACGTTCAAATTTTTAGAAGACGTTTTAACCGAAGTGATGGCTTTGTTTCCTTCGCCCTACATCCACATTGGTGGCGACGAAGGCTCGAAGGTTTGGTGGAGAAGTTCGGAGGTTTCGCAACAACTCATGAAAGACAACAACTTGAAAGACGAAAGCGCCCTGCAGAGCTATTTCATCCACAGGATAGAAAAATTTGTAAACCGCAAAGGCAAAACCATTATCGGCTGGGATGAAATCTTAGACGGCGGTTTGGCTCCTAATGCCATCGTGATGAGCTGGCGTGGCGAAAAAGGAGGCATCGCCGCAGCGCAACAAAGCCATAAGGTTATTATGACGCCCGAAGAAAAGCTTTATTTCAACCACAAACAATTTATGCAGGAAGACAGTTTAACGGCCAACAAATACCTGCCTTTGGCAAGCGTTTACAATTATGAACCGGTGCCGTCGGTACTTACGCCTGACCAAGCGGCTTATGTTTGGGGTGCGCAGGGTAATTTATGGTCTGAGTATATTGCCAATCCGGCAAAAGTAGAGTACATGATCTTTCCGCGCCTGGATGCGTTGAGCGAAATGCTGTGGACACCTAAAGCACAAAGGAACTATAACGATTTTTTAAGACGCATGAAAACCCAGTACAGGCGCTACGATTTAATGGGCATTACCTACAGCAAGAAATACCTAGAGAATTAATTTTCCTTAATGGGCAAAAATTTTGTTTGGATTGGTCGCTTGCTTTATATTTATGGTCAGATAACGCTTCCATGGAAAATCAAGAACAAAACTTCTGTGCCTATTGTGCCCACCAATATCAACCAACCGACGCTTTTTGCAATACCTGTGGCTATCCGCTACAAGGTAAACCCCAAGAACAAAAGCATTTTATAGCCAACCGGGCAACCAAAGAAATAGACTTGATAGCCTTGAACAAAAAAATAGAAAGAGCCTGCGAATCGCTCTATTGGGTAGCCGGTATTTTGACGGTTTCTTTTACTTTCCTTTATTTTGTAGGACCAACCCAAGAAGATCCTACCGTATTTTTTCTCACGGCTGTTATCATTATAGGTGCATTTCTAGCGCTAGGTGCATGGAGCAAGCAAAAGCCTGCCGCCGCGATCATTTCGGGCCTTTCGCTTTTCGTTGTTCTCCTGTTGGTGGATGCCATTGTACAACCAAGCTCTATTTTTTCGGCATTTGTGTTTAAAATCCTTGTCATCATCTTTTTGGTCAAGGGCATAATGGCCATATTTGAGGTGGAAAAAATCAAAAAAGAGCTAAACATCAAATAATTGGAGCTATCAAACACTGAACTTAAAACCTGCCCACATTGCGAACTTGAAATTGTGGCTACAAGTAATTTCTGTAAGTATTGTGGCCAGCCCCAAAATTACCAAGAGCAGCTTGCCTCGTCAAACAAAAAGAAATCGCTTAAACAGGGTGCTCTTTTTATAGGCTTCGTCCTTGCTTTTTGCCTATTATCACAAATCATTCAGCAACCAAGCCTTGGACTCAGTATATTTCTCGATGTAACCTTTGCCATTTTGACGTTGCTTTTCTTTACCGCTTCCTGGAAGGAGAACAAGCACCTGCTAAGGTGGCCAAATTTCTCTATCAAAAAGCTGCTGCTTGTTGTTGTACTTACGCCCATCGCATCGCTGATTGTCCAAATTCTGGTCATACTGCTCAATGAATATATCCTAGAGGCGCATTATTCCTATGAAAGCCTGTACAGCGCCCATCCTTATGGAAATTACATCATGGTGGTTTCTATTGCCGTTTTCCCCGCCATTTTTGAGGAGCTTGGCTTTAGGGGCTACCTCATGCAAAAACTGTTGGGCATCTTGGACCAGAAAGAAGCCATTTATATCACTTCCTTTCTTTTTTTCCTGATGCACCTCAGCTTGCTGTCGTTTTTTTGGATGTTGCCCCTGGCTTTGGTACTGGCCAAGATGAGGCTCAAAGAAAATACACTTTGGTATGGCATAGTTATGCATTTTCTCTTTAATTTTACCAGTTGCCTATTTACTATTTATTTCGTTAGCTAGCTTAACAACAGCCCAATGACCAGAAAAATACTTGCCATACTTTGCAGCCTGCTTACGCTTTATGTGCTTAAGGAAACCTATTACATCTTTACCACTGCAGACGCCGAAATTGCCAAACAAAGGAACCAGCTTATTTTGGTTAGCCTGAGCATTGTTATCCCTTTAATCGTGCTGAGCCTTTGGTTGTGGCGCCCCAAACCCAAACAGGCCGATTAAGCTAAAAATCGCTGTTTAAGCTCAGGTGTTGGCACCCAGCAGCTCTCTTGCTTGCCGAACCATTTGTAGCGGTTTTTGGCGATGAAATTGTAAACCCCATCGCGGATAAAGCGGGGCACGATAATGAACCCATACAGCAAGGGCCATAAGCCCTTGAGTTTTTTGGCAACTCTTAAGGCGGCCGTAGAGCGCTGATAGACCTTGCCATTTTCCAGCAACACGATGCTGTCGGCCTGGGCGGGCTCCAAATCAAACTGCTTTAGTGCACTGGCGGCGTAATCGCTTTGCAAAGAAGCAAACCTGAAAAGATTTTGGCTGTCTCTCTTGATCACGAATTGTACCGCCCCGCTACACAGGTTACAAAAACCATCAAAGAAGATTACTCTTTCCATAGCCCAAAGTTACCTTTTAGTTTTTAGTTATCAGTAGCCGGTTGTCAGCGCTGCGTTATAAGTTTTAGGTAACAGGTTTAGCTGCAAAATTGTATGCTAAACGTTTCGGCCTTCTCATCTTTAATTCCACAAACTCAAAAGCCCTCCAACACTTTTTAATTTCTACTTTCTACTTTTTCCTAATCTTTGCTATATTTGCCCAATCCTTGTGCAATGCAAAAGAAAACCCTCCTCGACGGTCAAAAATTCCAAATCACAATTCGGCGTCTCTGCCATCAGCTAATTGAGAATCACACCGATTTTTCGAATACTGTTTTAATTGGTATCCAGCCCCGAGGCACCTATTTTGCAGATCGCGTACAGCAAGAACTTTCTGATATCCTTCAAACAGATGCCATTAAAAAAGGCCACCTGGACATTACCTTTTTTAGGGACGATTTTAGGAGAAAAGACGGATTGGTTACCGCAAGCAGCAATACCATCGACTTTATCATCGAAGGCAAACAGGTTATTTTAATTGACGATGTTTTATGGACAGGCCGGACCATTCGCGCCGCCATGGATGCGCTTTTAGCTTATGGCCGACCTGAAAAAGTAGAACTCATGGTGCTGATAGACCGCCGGTTTTCGCGACACCTGCCTATCGAGCCAAACTATATTGGCCAACAGGTAGACTGCGTTGATTCGCAGAAAGTAAAGGTAAGCTGGAAGGAAAACGAAGGCGAAGACAAAGTGATTTTATTATCAGACAAGCAATAACATAGAAATGGCAGCAGAAAAACTATCAACACGACATCTTTTAGGCATTAAAGATATTAACCTGAACGATATTGAATTGATTTTTGAAACTGCAGATAATTTTAAGGATGTGATTAACCGTCCCATCAAAAAAGTTCCCTCGCTGAGAGACATCACCATTGCCAACATCTTTTTCGAAAACTCTACCCGTACCAAGCTCTCGTTTGAGCTGGCCGAGAAAAGGCTATCGGCCGATGTGGTGAATTTCGCAGCCTCTTCTTCTTCGGTAAGCAAAGGCGAAACCCTGATCGATACCGTAAACAATATTTTGGCTATGAAGGTCGACATGGTGGTGATGCGCCATCCTTATGCCGGTGCGGGCGTGTTTTTGAGCAAACATGTAAAGGCCCAAATTGTAAATGCCGGCGACGGTGCACACGAGCATCCTACGCAAGCCTTGCTCGATGCTTATTCCATCCGCCAGAAATTGGGTGATGTTGCCGGCAAAAAAGTAGTGATTGTGGGCGATATCCTCCACTCGCGTGTAGCCATTTCAAATATCTTGTGCCTGCAAATGCTGGGCGCCGAAGTGATGGTTTGCGGACCAACCACTTTAATTCCGAAACACATAGCGGGTTTGGGCGTAAAAGTAGAACACGACCTGATCAAAGCCCTCAATTGGTGCGATGTGGCCAATATGCTTCGCATCCAGTTAGAAAGACAAGACATCAAGTATTTCCCGTCGCAACGCGAATATGCAATGATGTATGGGCTCAACAAACAAATCCTCGACAATCTCGACAAAGAAATCGTAGTAATGCACCCCGGCCCGATTAACCGTGGCGTGGAGATTACCAGCGACGTAGCCGACAGCAAGCAATCGATCATTCTCGACCAGGTAGAAAACGGCGTAGCGGTACGTATGGCAGTGCTGTATTTACTGGCTAGTCAGAAGGATTAGTTATTAGTTCATAGCCTGCGGTTTACAGTAAGGGAATAGTTAAAAGGCAATAGGGAATAGTAAACGGGTTTGGCCTCACCACTGATTCCGTGCTTTGATTTTCGTTGTTGAATTGTCAGCCCTACCTTCAGCCTTCACGCCCTCTTCCTTCCGCCTCTCTAAATTCCCCAAATTTTTCCACAACATCGCCTTAGCTATACCATTTCAAAAAACCATTCGTTAAACCTGTGTTATCAACAGATGTTAATTTCTTATGTTGATATGTACTTTTAGATGCCTTACTTTAGTAGCAACCATATTTGAAATCTATGCAGAAGAAATTTCTCTTTGTTCCCCTCTTTTTAGTTGGCGGCATAAGCGCCGGTTTTGCCCAAATCAGTCCGTTAGTCAGCCTCAATAAGAACTACCAAACCGGCCTGGAGCTGTTGCAGAACGAAAAATACGTTGCCGCCGCCCAACAATTTAAGCTGGTAGAACAAGTAAGGAGCAAAAGCAGTACCCAACAGGTAAGCAATGCCGAACTGAGCTTGCTGAAAGAAAATGCCAAGTTTTATACCGCCGTTTGTGCCTTAGAACTGGGCAATGCCGATGCCGAAGCCTTATTTCAGGAGTTCATTAGAGAATATCCGCTCAATCCGAATACCAAACTGGCCTATTTCCATGTAGGCAAATCTTATTTCGCGCAAAAAAACTATGCAAAAGCTCTAGAGTGGTTCGAAAAAACAGAACCTGGTTCCCTCTCGCAGAAAGAACGTGTCGAATACCAGTTTAAACAAGGCTATTCGTATTTTGAGCTTAAAAACTACGACAAGGCTGAGCCCTTGTTCGAAACCGTAAAAAAAGAAGATTCGCCTTTTAAAGAAAGTGCCACCTACTATTTTGCCTACATCAACTACCTGAACAAGGAGTATAAAACCGCTTTGGCCAATTTCGAAAAGCTCAAAGGCTCGCCAACTTACGAGGCTAGCTATCCGTACTACATCACTTCGATGTATTATTTGGACGAGCGCTATGACGATGTAATCGACTATGCCATTCCGGCCATGGCCAAAACCAAGCAACAATATGAGCCAGAAATGCTCAGCTTGGTGGCTGCTTCTTATTTTGCCAAATCGGAATTCAAAAACGCTGAAAAATATTTTGCCGAATTCTACGCCAAAGACAAGAACCAAACCAAAAACAATCTTTTCATTTACCAGTACGGCTATGCCTTGTTTCAAAACGGCAAATACAAAGAATCGGTAGGCGTATTGGAAAAACTCAATACCGATGATGTGTACCTGCAAAACGGGATGTACACCTTGGGCCAGTCGTCGCTAAAGCTGAACAACAAGGAAAAAGCCAGAAGCGCATTTTTCAGGGCTTCGCGATTGGATCTCGACAAAGTAATTCAAGAAGAAGCCTGGTACAATTATGCCAAGCTGAGCTATGAACTGGATTTCAACTCGCAAGCCTTAGAAGCTACGCAAAACTTCCTGAAACAGTTTCCCAATTCCAGAAAAATAAACGAAGCCAAAACCTTGTTGGGCGAAATCTTACTGACCAGCAAGAACTACCAGGCCGCGATCGATATTCTGGAACCTATCCAAAACAAAACTCCAGAGGCCAAAGCGGCTTACCAAAAAGTAACTTACTTCCGTGGATTGGAGTTTTATAACGAAAGAGCCTTTCCTAACGCCTTGTCGATGTTCTTGCGTTCGGGCAACTTTAACGAAGACAAGGAAATCTATGCCCTAAGCGTATACTGGATGGCCGAATCGATGTATGAGCTGCGCAAATTTGGCGAAGCCGTTAAAACTTTCGAGAAATTCCTGACACTACCCGACGCCGACCAAACAGAAGTATACAATTTCGCCAATTATGCCCTGGGCTATGCCGCTTTCGAAGATGAAAAATATCCGAAGGCAGCCACTTATTTCGAGCGTTTCTTAAAAGGCAACGATAAAGATGCCAAAACCGTTAACGACGCCACCTTGCGCTTGGCCGACTCGTATTTCGTGAACAAAAACTACAGCGAAGCGATGGCCAACTACAATAAGATCATCAACGGCAAGCTTACCGGCGAAGATTATGCCTTGTTCCAAAAAGGAATGATTTATGGCCTGCAAAAGCAAGATGATACCAAAATCGCCACGATGCAGAGCCTGTTGAACAAGTTCCCCAACTCGAACTATGCCGACGATGCCGGTTTTGAAACCGCTTATACTTACTTCAACAAAGGCGACTTCGATAAATCGAAATCGGACTTGGTTGATTTGGTAGCGAAATATCCGCGAAGCAGTTACGTGCCACGTGCCTTGGTAACCATTGGCTTGGTACAGTACAATCAGGACCAGGATGATTCGGCGCTCGAATCTTTCAAAAAGGTAATCCGTGACTATCCAAGCGTGCCAGAGGCCAAACAGGCGCTAGAATCGATCAAGAATATTTATGTAGACAAAGGCGATGCCAACGGCTTTATTGCCTATGCGGCCACTACGCCACTGGGCAACTATTCGATGAGCGAACAAGACAACATCATGTTCCAGGCGGCCAACAACAGGTACCTCAAAGGCGATGCACAGGGCACCTACGAAGCCATCAATGCCTATTTAGAGAAATTCCCTAAGCCGATCCACGACAAAGAAGCCAAATTTATCCGAGCCGAATCGCTGGTTAAGTTGGGCCGTTCATCAGAAGCCATTGCCGATTACGATTACATTCTGAACGATTGGACCAGCGACTACACCGAGCGTTCGCTCATGAGCGTATCGAAGGTGCTGATGGACGAGAAAAAATACAACGAAGCCATCGTTTACCTGAAAAGGCTCGAAACTACGGCCGACTACAAAGTGCATTACAACTATGCCATCAACAACCTCATCAAAGCCTACAACGCTTTGGGCATGGCCGACGATATGATCAAATATGCCGACATCATCAAAAATGCGGATAAAGCTTCCGAAGAGGAAAAAAACAGCTCAGATTTGTTTGCCGGCAAGGCCTACTTGCTCAAGGCCGATACGGTACAAGCGGTTAAGGCTTTCAACAACGTAGTGGCCAAAACCAAAACCGTTGCCGCTGCCGAAGCCAAATACAACTTGGCTGCCGTTCAATATGCCAAAGGCGACTACAAAACATCGCAGAAAACCTGTTTCGACCTGATCAATAACATGCCATCGTATGATTATTGGGTAGCCAAGTCGTTTATTTTATTGGCCGACAACTATTTGGCCCTTAAAGATAAGCTACAGGCCAAGAGCACGCTTTTAAGCATCATTGACAATTACGAAGGCAAGGACGACATTGTGCCTACCGCCAAAGAAAAATTAGCAAAAATAAACTAGCAGATGAAGATGAGATCATATAAAACCCTATATACTACCCTACTACTCTTAACGGCAAGCGCTACGACTTTGATGGCACAGGATGTAAAGCCACCAGAAAAAGCAGTAAGCGAAGAAATTGAAGTGATCAGACCCTACAAACCTGTATTGGCCGAAGCGGTAAAACTGAGAAGAAGCCCAGATTTGAGCAACGTTAAAACCTACAAGGCCAAATTCAACTACAGCTTAACCGACCGCAAACTGGAATTGAATTCCGATATCCAAAAGCTACAGGCACAACAACTGGCAGATGAGCGCCAGGCCGAGCTGATGAACAGCTATGTAAAAGGAGGCGTAGGTTCTCTGGCCACGCTATTAGGCGAAGCCTATGTCAACATCGGTCGCGATGAAGCCCTGCAGGCAGGCGCGTTTTTCAGGCATTTCAGTCAAGAAGGCAAACTGAACAAGCAAAACGAAAACAACCAGCAACTGAGCGTTTTTGGCCGCAGCATTGGCGACAAGGCTACTTTGAGTGGCCGCTTGAACTATGAAAGGCATGGTTTGTTTTTCTACGGCATCGACAATGCCAACCCTAGCTTAAATCCAAATCCCGAAAGACAGGTATTCAACTTTTTCGAGGCCGAGGGCGAAGTAGTAAACAAATTTACCAGCGACGAAAATGCCCTGAGCTATGCCGCCAAGGTCAATGCCTATTTGCTAAACGATAAGTTTGACGCCAACGAAAAGGCAGTAAGCATTACCGGCTACCTCAATAAAAGGATCAGCGGTTTTAACCTGGGCTTGGCCGCCAACACGGAAATCGGCAATACCAAAGACGCCAACACCAGCGTATCGAATAACCTGTTGCGCTTAAATCCTTATATCAAACTGCAAACCAAAGGCGTAAAGATTACCGCCGGAATTAATTTTGTACAGGAGTTTGGCGATTATTCAGATACCCGCATCTTCCCTGCCGTAACTGCCGATTTCACTTTAATTCCAGACTTTTTGCAGGTATTTGGAGAAGTAAAAGGCGATGTAAACCGCAATACCCTGAAAAACTTTAGCGACGAAAACCCATTCCTGAACAGAAATATCGCCATTCGCAACAGTGTAGAAAAACTGAGCATCAGTGGGGGCATCAAAGGTACTGGCGGACCAGGCTTTGGCTACAAAGCGAGGTTTTATAGCAAAAAGATAACCGATATGCCTTTGTTCGTGAACAGCTTTGCCAACTTCAACAAATTCGATGTCATATACGATTTTGGCAACATGAAACTACTGGGCTTAGAAGGCGAAATTTCGGTACAGGTGAGCGACGAGCTCAAATGGACAGGAAAGCTGAACATGGAAGACTATAAACCAGCTACAGAGCAGGACAGCTATTTTAAGCCACAGCTGCGCATCAGCTCTAACTTTGCCTACACCTTTAACAAGAAGCTTACCTTGAACGCCAATGTGGTGATCCAAGACGACAGCAAAGCCAAAGTATACAACGCTAATCCGCTAAATCCGGACGGCACTTATCCACCAGTTCCTGATCTGGCCAAAGAAAGCGTGGTTAACGTAAAGGGATTTGTTGACCTTGGCGTGGGTGCTGATTACAAAATCAACAACAGGCTGTCGGTTTTTGCAAAAGCCAATAACATCTTGAACACCAATTACAGCAGGTTTTTATATTACCGCACCAATGGCTTTAACATTTTTGGCGGCGTAAGCTATTCGTTTAAATAATGATTGAATGAAAGAATAGTTGAATGGGAGAACGAAGGAGTGATAAATTATTTTTACTTATTCAAATTCAGTCATTCACTCATTCATTCATTGAAAATTAAATATTAAAGTCTATTTTTACCAGAATGGATATACTATTATACCTTACCGAACTTTTACAAACCCGCAAAACCGTGGGCATTGTGGGTTTGGGTACGCTGTATAAAAAGAAGACGCCTGGTAAATACGATGCCACCCAGCATGCTTTCATACCTCCTAGCTACACGCTGGCCTTTACCACCGAGCTAAAGGAACAGGAAGAACTGGCCAATTTTATCAGTCTGCGACGAAACATCAGCATCGAATCGAGCAACTACTTTATTGGCGAGTTTGCCGAGCAGCTCCAGGCCAAGCTGCACGACCATCAGGAAGCTGATCTGGAACCCATAGGCAAACTGAAGCTGGTGAATGGTGAAATTGTTTTCGAACCGGAAGCCGAAAGCAGCTTTGGCTTTGAATTTTATGGCTTGCCCACGCTAGCAGACCTCAAGCAACAGGATGTTGCACCCGCAGAAACACTAGTCCAAGCTGATGACCTGGCACAGATTGAAGAAGAAAACAGACTGGAAGAAGAAAATCCCGGCGATGGAACAACAGATCAGCCCCTAGCCCATATCGAAACCGTAGTTGACGATAGCGAGGTTGGAGCAGGAGCATCTGTTCAAGAAAATAATATTGAAGCCGAAAGCGACGAACAATCCGTTCAGGAGGAAATAGCAGCAGTAACGCCTCCTGCTTATATTCGGGAAGAAGAACAAACTACAGAAACGGTAAGGGAGCCGGTGACGGTTGATGAAGCACCAAAAATCGAAACCGTTGAAGTGGCCGATAAACAAGCCGAAGTACAGTTTGCCCCCAACCAACACACCGAAGTTTATACCGAAGAAGAAGAGCCCAAAAAAGGCATGCCTTTCTTCATGAAGATCTTAATTATACTGCTCGTTATCATAGCCTTGGGGGCGATTGCCTATTTTATCAATCCGGTATTCTTTAACCGATATTTGAAGAAGAATTTTGAAGGCGCCCACGACCAAAATGTACCAAGTGCGCCACTCGATACGTTAAAGAAGCAAGTAGACACGGCAAAAGCCGATAGCTTGGCCAAAAACAATGCCTTGGTAACCTTAGGCAAAGACAGCGTGGCCATCGATAGCAATGTAATGGTTTACGAGGTGCTGATTGCTTCGGTAAAAACCGACAAGGTTGCCGATAAAATTATTGCCAACCTGGCCACCCGAAAAATCACAGGCAAAAAAGTAAGGCTCTCCAAGACAAGAATCAATATCAGTGCAGGTACATTTACCAATCCTGTACTGGCCAAAAAATACGAAGACAGTTTACAAAAGGCACTCAAAGACCCAGGAATTTATACACAGTCGATCAAATTAAAAAACGAAAAACAGTAACATGATGACATTGCTTCTAGCAGCACAAGACACCTTACAAAAAGTTTTAGATAGTGCAAACAATACAGCGGCCAATGCCGTTCCTACCGAAAAAGAACTCCATTTTATCGACCTTTTATTTAAAGGGGGCTGGGTAATGATCCCCTTGGCTTTCCTGGCCTTTTTGGCGCTGGTTATTTTTACCGAAAGGTATTTGACCATCCGCAAATCGTCAAAAGACGAATCGAACCTGTTGTTCCAAATCAGACAGAACATACACGAAGGGCGCCTGGAAGCAGCTATCGCCTTGTGCAAAAACAATAAATCGCCTTTGGCCCGCATGCTCGAAAAAGGCCTGAAACGTATCGGCCGGCCAATCAAGGATATTGAAGGCGCCATCGAAAACACCGGAAAGCTCGAGGTTTCCAAGCTCGAAAAGAATATCGGCATCTTGGGCATCATAGCCGGTATCGCACCGATGCTGGGTTTCGTGGGTACCATTGTGGGGGTAATCACCATCTTCCATCAGGTATCTATCAAGGGTGCTATCGAAATCGGCACCATTTCTGGCGGTTTATATACCAAAATGATTACCTCGGCTACGGGTTTGATCATTGGTATCATTGCCTATGTGTTATACCACATTTTGAATATCATGGTAGAGAAGATCATCTTGAAGATGGAAACCGATGCCATTGATTTTATTGACCTATTAGAAGAACCGGGCAAATAATGAACTTACGCAAGAGAACAAGAGGAAGTGTAGAAGTACATACATCGGCGCTGAACGACATCATGTTCTTCCTGATGCTGTTCTTCTTATTGGCTTCTGCCGTAGTCAATCCAACGGTGGTTAAATTGCTCTTGCCGCAATCGTCTAGCGGACAGCAATCAACTGCCAAAAAAGCCGTAACGGTAACCATAGATGAAAACCTAAAATATTTCGTAGAGAAAAAACCGGTAACCATCGACCAGCTGGAGCCTGTGATAGCGGAATATCAAAAAATGGCACCTGATTTGACCATTCTTTTATATGTTGCGCGCAATGTAACCTACCAGGATGGATTCGTAGTAAACGACATTGCAAACAAATTGAAATTAAAGCTTGTTGTAGCAGTTGAGCCTAAAAAATAATGGTACATAAAGAAGAAAATAATTATCCGAAAGCGATAGCCATTTCCGTAGGGATCATGGGCTTTCTGCTTTTGATTAGCTTTTTTATCGTAATCGGCAGCTTCCAGCCCAAAGAGGAATTTGGCATGGGCGGCATGGTGGTAAACTATGGCACAGCCGCTGAAGGTATGGGCGATGACTATACCAGTATCGAGGAGCCTTCAATGGATCCAAATGCCAACCAAAAACTACCAGATAAAGTAACTCCCGAAGCCAAGGTGACACCCAATACGCCTACAGCCACCAGCAAGGACATACAGACCCAAAATACCGAAGATGCCATTGCCGTGAATACCAAAACGGAAAAAACCACGGTAGCCGCAGCTACCAAGGAAGAAAAGCCTTCCAAACCAGCCATTAATCCAAATGCGCTGTACACCGGCAAAAAGAACAATGGCACCGGGCAGGGCGATGGCACCGGCAATACGCCAGGCAACCAGGGCAGCATCAATGGCGATCCCTTGGCACCCAACTATGGCGAAGGCGGCTCTGGAAATGGCAATACCCCTATTCCGTTAAGCAAATTCACCAATTTGGTGGCCCCTGAAGACAATGGCCAAAAAACGGGCAAAATTGTCGTAAAAATTCAGGTCAACCGTCAAGGCAGGGTAGTTTCGGCTACTGCTGGCGCCAAAGGCACCACCTTTTCTGATGCCGAACTTTTCCGCAAATGTGAAAGCGCCGTGATGAATGCAAGACTTGACGCCATCGAAAACGGTCCAGAATTAAGAACCGCATTAGTGGTTTTCAACTTTAAGGTGAAGTAGGCCATTTTTGGCCATTGTGGCTAGCCTTTCATAACGTTTTCTCAATTTTCCTTACCCATGAGTTGAGAACGATTTGCCATAACATGCAGGATTTAAGCTGGTCGAAAACATAGCCATTAAACTGTGGTTATTAACAAAAATTAACAGATTAATGTGGCCAGATTGCTTATTTTTAAGCATTGGCAATCCCTATGTACAGCAATCGCAATCCATCATTCATAGTTAATCCGTTTTTTGGAATCGGAGTCATTGTTTTAATACTTAACGACCATTGGCTAAAATGGCAATATGGAAATTGGCTAACCGGAAAATTATCTGATTTTGCTGGCTTATTGATCCTGCCACTTTTTGTTGCATTTTTATTCCCGAAGCTTAGATCAAAGGCTCCGCTTATCAGTGGGCTTTTCTTTGTCTGTTGGAAATTGCCCATTTCGCAACCTCTTATCGAACTTTATAACCAAATCGCGCCGATACCACTTACGCGCGTTGTAGATCTTTCCGATTTTCTGGCGTTGCTTATCCTGCCTTTTTCACAAAGACTATTGTGGCAACTAGACCATCAAAAAGTCAATCATTCTCGGGCCATCAAACTGGGTTCGCAACTGATTTTACTCTGTACCTCCTTTGCTTTCATGGCTACTTCGCCCCCGCTAAGCTACTACATCAAACCCAGCGGCGACGTGCAGATCGGTAAAATATACCACATTAAAAATAGCAAGTCAGACGTCATTAGAAATCTGGAGAAACGAGGCTTTAACGTTACGCTCGATAGCAATGCTACAAAAAAAGATCGCGACAGCATCAACTATTACCTGATCAAAAACGTGGTCCTCGAGAAAGACACCATCCCACAAATTCAAATCAGTTTTTTCCGCAAGGTGATGGTCGTAAACAGTGTAACGTTTAAGGATAAAACCCAACTAAGCGATTGGAAAGTACTAAAACGTTATGCCAAACACTACCAAAAGCTGATCGACTCAAAAATAATCGAAGAGGTGAAGTAAATGAAATGGCTGTTGGCCCTTCTTGTTCCTCGGCCTATAGCTCACAGACGGGAGAAAAGCTAATCTCACCTCTCCCTTCCCCTCCAAAGGGGGACAGGGTTTTTCGTTAACTCAGATCAGCTGTCTTCTTTGCGCTTTATACTTTGATCTTTATCCCCTTCAGGAACAGGAAAGAAATTATTTCTATTTTTGCTCTTCATCGCAAGACAATGACCTATCCAAAAACCCTTGATTTTTTATACAGTAAACTGCCCATGTTTACCCGCGTTGGCGCTGTAGCTTTTAAAAAGGACCTGCATAACACAATTGCTTTATGCAATGCACTCGACAATCCGCAAAACAAATATAAAACGCTCCATATAGCAGGTACCAACGGCAAAGGTTCTACCTCACACATGCTGGCGGCCGTTTTGCAAGAAGCCGGCTACAAAACAGGCCTATATACTTCGCCACACCTCAAAGATTTTAGGGAACGTATCCGGGTAAATGGCAAAATGGCTTCGAAAGCCTTTGTGCAAGCCTTTGTAAAAAGCCAAAAGCAACTGATCGAAACCATCGAGCCTTCTTTCTTTGAAGTAACCGTAGCCATGGCCTTCGATTATTTTGCGCAAGAGCAAGTAGACATTGCTGTTATTGAGGTGGGCTTGGGTGGCCGACTGGATTCGACCAATATCATTACCCCAGAGCTTTCGGTCATTACCAATATCAGTTTAGACCATACCAATATCTTGGGCGATACCCTACCGGAAATTGCTTTCGAAAAAGCAGGGATCATCAAAAAAAACATTCCGGTTGTCATCGGCGAAAGCCACCCTGAAACCCAACCTGTTTTCATCCAAAAAGCAACAGCCGAAAATGCACCTATCTATTTTGCCGATACTCATCTTCATGTAGCCAATAGCCATCAAAAAGGTCAGCACTTGGTTATTGATGTACTGGAAGGCGCCAACGTTATCTTTACCCAATTAGCGCTCGACCTTACGGGCACCTATCAGCTCAAAAATGTGCTCAATGTTATCGAATCCGTTATACAGCTTCGAAAACAGGGCTATACCATAAGCGATGCTGCTGTTTACAAAGCGCTAAAAAACGTAAAAAAGCTTACCGGCTTACAGGGCAGGTGGCAAACCATCAGCAAAAATCCATTGGTTATCTGCGATACCGGCCACAACAAAGCCGGAATTACCGAAGTGATGCAAAATATCAAAAACACGCCTCACCAAAGGTTGCACCTGGTTATAGGGATGGTAAAAGACAAAGATATTTCGGGCGTACTGGCACTACTGCCAAAAGATGCCATTTATTATTTCTGCCAACCGCAATTGGAAAGGGCGCTGGCCGCCAACGAACTGGCCCAACAGGCTGCAGTGTTTGGTTTAAAGGGAAAGGCCTATAACAACGTTGCCCTGGCCCTGGCCGATGCCAAGCAAAACGCAGGCCCAAAAGACTTGGTATTTGTAGGCGGAAGTACCTTTGTTGTAGCAGAAATGATATAACAAATGATACATTATTTACCTTAAATTCATTCATACTTCACACATCAATTGCTACTTTTACGGCATAACTTAACTCATATGAAATTCAAATATTCCCTAATTTTGGGCTTAGCATTACTCAATGTGCAGGTTTTCGCACAAAAGTGGACTAAGCCAAGCACAACTACAACCAACTATCCGGCAACCGTTGCCCGCCCCAAACTGGTAGTGGGCCTCGTAATAGACCAGATGCGCTGGGACTACCTTTACCGTTTTTACGACCGTTACAGCAAAGGCGGATTTAAACGTCTGATCAACGAGGGTTTTTCGGCCGAAAATACCTTCATTCCCTATACGCCAACCTACACCGCCTGTGGCCACACCTCTATCTATACAGGTTCAGTTCCTGCCATTAATGGTATCATTGGCAACAATTGGTACGATCCGGAGCTGGGCCGGGATGTTTACTGCTCGGAAGACAGAGACGTAAAAACAGTGGGCAGCACCACCAGAGCAGGCGAAATGTCGCCAAAAAATATGTTAGTGACTACCATTACCGACGAGTTGCGCCTGGCAACCAATTTCAGGAGCAAGGTAATCGGTATTTCGCAAAAAGACAGGGGCTCTATCCTACCGGCCGGCCATGCAGCCAATGCAGCCTATTGGTACGATGGCGGTACCGGCGATTGGATTACCAGCACCTATTACATGCAGACTTTGCCTACATGGGTGTCTGATTACAACAAAAGGAAAGTAGCCAACGATTTCTACGCCAAAAACTGGAATACCTTATATCCAATTGCTACTTATATCCAAAGTACGGCCGACGATAAGCCTTATGAAGGCAAATTCAGGGGCGAAAATACTTCGGCTTTCCCTCACAAATTGGACAATGCCATCGGCAAAAACTACGATTTGATCAGGAGCACGCCTTATGGCAACACCATGACCTTCGACCTGTCGAAAATTGCCATCAAAGAAGAAAAACTGGGCCAAACCGGCAACACCGACTTCTTGGCCATCAGCTGTTCGTCAACCGATTACGTTGGCCACCAATTCGGTCCAAACTCTATCGAAATTGAAGATACCTATTTGCGCTTAGACAAAGACCTGGAAGACTTCTTCAATTATTTGGACAAAACCCTGGGCAAAGGCAATTATTTGTTTTTCCTATCAGCCGATCACGCGGTAGCGCACGTTCCTGGATTTATGAAAGAGAACAAATTGCCAGGAGGTTTGGTTAGCAACTCTAAATTGCGCAAAGGCATCGATAGCATCATGGTTAGCCAGTTCAAATTGCAAAAATCCGTAATTACGGTCATGAACAACGAGGTTTATTTCGACCATAGCGTAATTGACGAGAAAAAAGCAAACTTTGCCGAAATCAAACAGGCTACCGTAAATTACCTGAGAAAACAAGAGGCTATTGCCGATGCAGTCGATCTGCAGATCATGAATACCTCAACCATTCCGGAAGAAATCAGAAAAAGAATAACCAATGGCTACAATGCCCGTCGCAGTGGCGATATCTATTTCATCCTGAAGCCAAACTGGTTTGATGGTGGCGATACGGGAACTACGCATGGCGCATGGTATCCTTACGATTCTCACATCCCATTGGTATTTATGGGCTGGAAAGTAAAACCAGGCAAAACCAACAAAACCCATTACATGACCGACATTTCGGCAACCTTAGCCGCCATGCTGCACATCCAAATGCCAAGTGGTTGCATAGGCGAGCCAATTACAGAGCTCACGCACCAATAAGCCATATGACCTTCAAAAGCCCTATCAATAAAGATAGGGCTTTTTTGTATGTCAAACGTTTGTATCTATTCGGTGGGGGTTATGCTCAATACCTAGTTTTTGTTAACTTTGCTCACCAAATATAAAATACTCCATGGAGCAAGTTCAAGTCTATAAACCCAAGCATAAAATCCGTTTTGTAACCGCTGCAGCTCTTTTCGATGGGCACGATGCCACTATTAACATCATGCGCCGCATTTTGCAGTCGTCGGGCGCAGAAGTAATCCATTTGGGTCATAACCGTTCGGTAGAAGAAGTAGTGAATTGTGCCATCCAAGAAGATGTCCAAGGTATTGCCATGACTTCCTATCAAGGCGGCCATATCGAATACTTTAAATACATGTACGACCTGTTGCAACAGCGTGGTGCGGGCCATATCAAGATTTTTGGTGGCGGTGGCGGGGTAATCCTGCCATCTGAAATCGAAGAACTGCAGGCTTACGGCATCAGCAGGATCTACTCGCCAGACGATGGCCGTAAAATGGGCCTCCAAGGCATGATCAACAACATGCTGGAGCAAACCGACTTCATTACGACCGAAGCCATTACCAACGAATTGACAAATATTCCTCAAAAAGAGGTGAAAAGCATTGCATCGGCAATTACAGTGGCCGAAAACGACCCAGAAGGTGCACAACAGTTTGTAGACGAGCTTAAAAAACTGACCAGCAAAAACCAGGCGCCTGTATTGGGGATAACCGGTACCGGTGGTTCGGGTAAATCGTCTTTGGTTGACGAACTGGTAAGACGTTTCCTCATCGAGGTAAAAGACAAAACCTTGGCCATTATCTCGGTAGATCCTTCCAAACGCAAAACCGGTGGTGCACTTTTGGGCGATAGGATCCGCATGAACGCCATCAACAACCCGAGGGTTTACATGCGCTCGCTGGCTACGCGCCAAGCCAACTTGGCCCTGTCTAAAAACGTTCAGGAGAGCATCGACATCTGCAAAGCCGCTGGCTACGATCTCATTATCGTAGAAACTTCGGGTATTGGCCAATCCGATACCGAGATTACCGAGCATTGCGATGTTTCTTTATATGTAATGACACCAGAATTTGGCGCCGCTACGCAATTGGAAAAAATCGACATGTTAGACTTTGCCGATTTGGTAGCCATCAATAAATTCGACAAACGTGGGGCCTTAGATGCATTGCGCGACGTACGCAAGCAATACAAGCGCAACCATAATCTTTTCGATGCCAAAGACGAAGAAATTCCGGTTTATGGCACCATGGCTTCGCAATTTAACGATCCGGGCATGAACAACCTGTTTGTTGCCCTAATGGATCGCTTAAAGGCCAAAACCAATGTCGATTTCAAAGCTGGCATGGAAATGACCAGCAACCAATCCGAAAAGATTTATATCATTCCGCCAGACCGCATCCGTTACCTATCGGAAATTGCCGAAGCCAGCGAAACCTATAACGAATGGGTAGCTAAGCAATGCCAGATTGCCCGCAAACTGTACCAGTTGCAGGGTGTAATGGCCATGGCTAAAGATTTCGACAACAGCTTTGGCGATGGCTTGAACGATGCTTACAGCTATCTCGACGAACAATTGGATGGCGAATGCAAACGCTTATTGCGCCAATGGCCAAGCGTAAAGGAAAAATACGCAGCCGATTTCTTTGTGTACAAGGTGCGCGACAAGGAAATTAAGCAGGCCTTAAACTACGAATCGCTTTCTAAGCTTAAAATTCCGAAGGTATCTTTGCCTAAATACGAAGATTGGGGCGATATTTTGCGCTGGTTGCTCACCGAAAACGTACCTGGCGAGTTTCCCTATGCAGCAGGTGTATTCCCGCTTAAACGCGAGGGCGAAGACCCAACCCGGATGTTTGCCGGCGAAGGAGGCCCGGAAAGAACCAATAAGCGTTTCCATTATGTTTCGCTCGGTCAGCCAGCCCATCGTTTGTCAACCGCATTCGATTCGGTGACCCTATATGGCGAAGATCCGCACGTTCGTCCCGATATTTATGGAAAAATCGGCAACTCTGGTGTAAGTATCGCTACTTTAGACGATGCCAAGAAACTCTACTCGGGCTTCGACCTTTGCGCGCCCTCTACTTCGGTATCCATGACTATCAATGGGCCTGCACCTATGCTGTTGGGCTTTTTCATGAATGCGGCCATCGATCAGCAATGCGAAAAATACATTATCGAAAATAACCTACAGGCCGAAGTTGAAGCAAAAATCAAGCAGATCTTTAAAGCTAAAGGCATTGAACGCCCAACTTACCAAGGCGAACTGCCACAAGGCAACAACGGTTTAGGGCTGATGCTATTGGGACTAACCGGTGATGAAGTGCTGCCTGCCGACGTTTATCAAAAAATCAAGGCACATGCCATCAGCTCGGTTCGCGGAACCGTTCAGGCCGATATTTTAAAAGAAGACCAAGCGCAAAATACCTGTATCTTCTCTACCGAATTTGCGCTGCGCATGATGGGCGATATCCAAAAATATTTCATCGACGAGAAAGTACGCAACTTCTACTCGGTTTCTATTTCGGGCTACCACATTGCTGAAGCGGGAGCCAACCCGATTTCGCAATTGGCCTTTACGCTGAGTAATGGTTTTACTTTTGTGGAGTATTACTTGAGCCGTGGCATGCATATCGACGATTTTGCGCCCAACCTTTCATTCTTCTTCAGTAACGGTATCGACCCAGAATATTCGGTAATTGGTCGCGTAGCCAGAAGAATTTGGGCCAAAGCCATCAAGAATAAATACAAAGGCAACGATCGTTCGCAAAAATTAAAATACCATATTCAAACTTCTGGTCGCTCATTGCATGCCCAAGAGATCGATTTTAACGATATCAGAACAACCCTGCAGGCGCTTTATGCCATTTACGACAACTGCAACTCGTTGCATACCAATGCTTACGATGAGGCCATTACCACCCCTACCGAAGAGTCGGTACGCAGGGCGATGGCTATCCAGCTGATCATTAACCGTGAGCTAGGTCTGGCCAAAAATGAAAATCCTTTGCAAGGTTCGTTCATCATCGAAGACTTGACCGATTTGGTAGAGGAAGCCGTACTGGCCGAATTTAAACGCATTAACGACCGTGGTGGCGTACTGGGCGCTATGGAAACCATGTACCAAAGGGGAAAAATACAGGAAGAGAGCTTGTACTATGAAACCTTGAAGCATACCGGCGAGTTCCCGATTGTGGGCGTCAATACTTTCCTGAACAAAAACGGTTCGCCAACCATTGTACCAGGCGAAGTAATCCGGGCCACCGAAGAAGAAAAACAATACCAGATTGAAGCACTTAAAGCCTTCCAGGAGAGAAATTCGGCCAAAACCGAAGATACCCTCAAAGCATTGCAAAAAGCGGCCATAGCTGGCGAAAACATCTTCGAAAAATTGATGGAAGTGTGTAAAACCTGTTCTTTGGGACAGATCAGCAAGGCGCTTTACGAAGTTGGCGGACAATACAGAAGAAATATGTAAGCGATGGCTCCTCGAAAACTGATTTTAGCAATAGCCCTTTTATTGGCTAAACTTAATGCATTTAGCTTCGTGGAGCCTAAAACTTCTTACCTGTTGGTATTAGGCGTGGCCCAAGATGCAGGTTACCCGCAAATGGGTTGTACCAAAACATGTTGCACCCAAGCCTGGAGCAATCCTAAAATGCGACGCAACGTAGTAGCCTTGGCTTTGGTTGATCCTGCCCACAAAAAATGGTGGCTCTTCGAAGCTACGCCCGACATTAGGCAACAACTGCAAAATTTCAAAAATCAAACCAAAAACCAATATCCTTATCTGCCCGAAGGCGTTTTCTTAACCCACGCCCATATTGGCCATTATACTGGTTTGATGGAATTTGGCCGGGAAGCCATGAATACCAATGGATTAAAGGTCTATGTCCTTCCTCAAATGAAGGCTTTTTTAACACAAAACGGCCCATGGAGCCAATTGGTCAAGCTAAAAAACATTGACCTGATCAGTTTAAAAACCGATGAACCACTCAACATCGAAAACAACAGCGTTACTGCTTTTACGGTGCCCCACCGCGACGAATATTCAGAAACGGCAGGTTTTAAAATCACTACCGCCAATAAGCAATATCTTTTCATCCCGGATATCGATAAATGGAGCAAGTGGAACAAAAATATTATCGACCAGGTTAAGCAGGTAGATATTGCACTGCTCGATGCTACTTTCTACACTAACACCGAATTGGGCAACAGGCCTATAGCCGAAGTGCCCCATCCCCTGTCTCTTATACACATCTGACGCTGCCGACGAACCACGACATGGGGTGGGTGGGGGGGGGGGGGGGGGGGGTGGGGGGGGGGGGGGGGGGGGGGGGGGGGGGGGGGGGGGGGGGGGGGGGGGGGGGGGGGGGGGGGGGGGGGGGGGGGGGGGGGGGGGGGGGGGGGGGGGGGGGGG
>NZ_JAELUC010000072.1 GCF_016429155.1 Pedobacter sp. ASV12
CCCCCCCCCCCCCCCCCCCCCCCCCCCCCCCCCCCCCCCCCCCCCCCCCCCCCTTTTTAGATGTGTATAAGAGACAGGAGAAACGCTTTTTGGCACTGGAATTGGTCTTCATTTTTGGCATAACCCTGTTTTAATTTATATAATTTATTACTTCTTTGCTACTTTAGGCGCTAATGTTAAAAACATACGCTTTCCTTCTAATTTAGGCAACAATTCTACCTTACCCACTTCTTCTAAAGCCTGTGCGAACTTCAACAATAAAATCTCGCCTTGTTCTTTGTAAACAATGGCCCTGCCTTTAAAGTGTACGTAAGCCCTTACTTTTTCGCCATTTTCTAAAAAGCCGATGGCGTGCTTTAGCTTAAATTGAAAATCGTGGTCGTTGGTATTCGGTCCGAAACGAATTTCTTTAATAACGGTTTGTTTGGCATTGGCCTTGATTTCCTTCTGTTTTTTCTTTTGCTCGTAAATGAACTTGCTATAGTCGATGATACGACAAACAGGAGGAACTGCATTAGGAGAAATCTCTACCAAATCAAGCTCTAGCTCATCGGCTAATGCTAATGCTTTTGACAGGGGATAAATCCCTGGCTCCACATTATCTCCAGCCAGCCTAACTTCTTGAGCCCTAATGTGCTCATTGATATTGTGTTCTGCTTCTTTTTTCTTAAAAGGAGGACGTGGTCCCCTATTAAATCCTGGTCTACCTAATGCCAAATGTCTGTTCTTTAAACTGTTATTTCTTTAATTATTAATGCGCTAAATTCTGCCAAAGTCATTTCGCCCAAATCTCCCTCGCCGTGCTTGCGTACCGAAACCTTTCCTTCCGCCAGCTCTTTTTCGCCGATTATCAGCATATAAGGCAACTTTTTAACTTCAGCATCTCTGATTTTCCTTCCGATTTTCTCATCTCGAAAGTCTATCAGCCCGCGAATATCGGAATTATTTAATTCATCTGAAACTTTTTTTGCATATTCTTCATACTTTTCTGAGATCGGAAGAATAATATATTGTTCAGGAGAAAGCCATAATGGGAAGTTTCCTGCGCAGTGCTCGATGAGTACGGCTACGAAACGTTCGAGTGAACCAAATGGCGCACGGTGGATCATAACCGGACGGTGTTTCATGTTGTCGCTGCCAGTATATTCCAGCTCGAAACGCTCTGGCAAATTGTAATCAACCTGGATCGTACCCAATTGCCATTTACGGCCAAGGGCGTCCTTCACCATGAAATCGAGTTTAGGGCCATAGAAAGCGGCTTCGCCCAATTCTACAACGGTTGGCAGGCCTTTTTCTGCAGCGGCTTCCACAATCGCGGCCTCGGCTAATTTCCAATTCTCGTCAGAGCCGATGTATTTGGTTTTGTTCTCTGGATCGCGTAGCGAAATCTGCGCAACATAATCGCTAAAGCCTAATGATTTGAATACGTGCAGCACCAAATCAATTACCTTCATAAACTCTTCCTTTACCTGATCCGGCCTGCAGAACAAGTGTGCATCGTCTTGGGTAAAGCCACGTACACGGGTCAAGCCATGCAACTCGCCGCTTTGCTCGTAACGATATACGGTACCGAACTCGGCAAAACGAACCGGAAGGTCTTTGTACGAGCGAGGCTTGAATTTATAGAGTTCGCAATGGTGCGGACAATTCATAGGTTTTAAGAAGAACTCCTCTCCTTCTTGTGGCGTTTTAATCGGCTGGAAACTGTCTTTGCCATATTTCTCATAGTGGCCAGAAGTTACATAAAGGTTTTTATGGCCAATATGCGGTGTTACCACTTGTTCGTAACCATGTTTAGCCTGGGCTTTGGCCAAGAAATTAACCAATCGCTCGCGCAAGGCAGTGCCTTTAGGCAGCCACATGGGCAAACCCATGCCTACTTTTTCAGAAAAAGTAAACAATTCGAGTTCTTTGCCCAACTTGCGGTGGTCTCTTTTCTTCGCTTCTTCAATCATATGAAGATAGTCGGTCAACTCGCTGGCCTTTGGAAAAGTTACGCCATAAATACGGGTCAACTGTTTTTTGTTTTCGTCGCCACGCCAGTAAGCGCCGGCCACATTCATCAGCTTAACCGCCTTGATAAAACCAGTATTCGGGATATGTGGTCCACGGCACAAATCGGTAAAATGGCCTTGGGTATAGAAAGTGATTTTTCCGTCTTCCAAGCCATCGATCAAGTCGAGCTTGTACTCGTCGCCTTTTTCGGTAAAGTATTCAATCGCATCGGCTTTGCTCACGCTCTTTCTTTCAAAAACCTCTTTTTGCTTGGCTAATTCGAGCATTTTAGCTTCGATTTCCTTGAAATTATCCGAAGAAAAATCGCGGTCGCCAAAATCTACATCGTAATAAAAACCGGTTTCGATAGCCGGGCCGATACCAAATTTGGTTCCCGGATAAAGCGCTTCCAAGGCTTCGGCCATTAAGTGGGCAGATGAGTGCCAAAAAGTAGATTTGCCGGCAGTATCGTTCCAAGTGAGCAATTTCACGCTAGAATCGGTTTCGATGGGTCTCGAGGAGTCCCAAACTTCTCCGTTCACTTCTGCAGCTAAAACGTTTCTGGCGAGGCCTTCTGAAATAGATAAGGCGATTTGATGGGCAGTTGTACCCTGCTCATACTGACGGACAGAGCCGTCAGGTAAAGTAATGTTAATCATCTACAACTATGATTTAAAAGTTAAAAAAATTGTTCTATCAATCACTTACTACGTGATTTTCATCTCAACTGCAAAAATAGGAAAATTACTTGGTTATCTGAAATAAATTCGGTTGCAGCCCTATCGTTCAGTCCGCTGGATGCGGCTATGGCTTTGGGCATTGACCATTCTTTTCTTGAAATAATTGCGCAACGGCTCGTCTATATAAACCATGATCAAGTAGGCAATTACGATTAAAAGAACCACCGAAACCGGAATTACCACCGACAATAGCGACATGCTGGGCTTTACTGCCGCCACGTAGGTTAAAAATATCCATACAAAAGGGTAATGCGTCATGTAAAGCGGGTAGGAAATCTCTCCAGAAAACCTGCAGATTTTTTTGAAACGATCGGCCAAAGTTGCTCCGGCGCCCAACGACACCAGCAACGGAAAGTACAAAAGCACGATAACAGGCTCTACTACCCAATTGTACTTGTCGGAATAAGGGAACAGGAAACTGAGCACCAGCATCAAGCCGATGCTTACAAAGCCCAATTTGTTTTTGATTATCCAGTTGCACCTGTAAATGAGCATCCCCATTAAAAAGGAAAAGAAAACCCTAGCACCGCCATCGGCAAAATTTGGTCCGCCCCAACCTCCGGCTATATTTCCCGATTTGCTGGCTACGTAACAGATTACCGCCGCTGCCAAAACCGTAAGTACCATCAATGATTTGTTCTTTAGCCTATACAGCACAAAAATATAGAGGATATTGGCAATATATTCCCAAAAAAGCGACCAAGCTGGTGCATTGAGGTTAAACAAGTTGAAATAGCGCTCCTTCACAATCGGATAAGGAATGAGAAAAGCAGAAGCTAAAAATAACAATATAGTTTTGCTCAATCCATAAACACCAAACAAATCGCTAAAAGGATCGAAAAGAAAGGTCAGCAAGCCCAATATCGAACCTATAACAACCAAAGGATGCAAACGGATGAGCCTCAGTTTAAAAAATTGCTTAAAGCCCAGTTGTTCGGCCCGGTTGTCATAGGCATAGGCGATAACGAAGCCGGAAAGGCAGAAGAAGAAATCGACAGCGAGATAGCCGTGGCCGATAAAATTCTGGCTGTAATCGGTAATGGCAATCTCCATAAAGTGAAAAATCACCACTGCTACGGCGGCTATTCCCCTTAGGCCGTCTAAAATCTGAAAATGTTGTTTTGTTTTTAAGAGTTCGGGCGGGTTGTTTAAGCTAGTCATTAGGTTTCATGGGTAAATGTGCACCCAATAATAACCATTTGTCCCCTAGCTTCAAAAAAAAGAGGCATTAGCAAGCTTTTTTGCACGTAAAATAATTGATGGGTTCCCTAAAACAAAAAAGCCTCCGGAAAAATCCGGAGGCTTTCTATATCAAAGTTCTTCCTGGCATTTTAGCGCCCAAAAATTTTCATTATCCCATATATAAAAATTGCCTTTTGAGTCTCTTGCTAAACGCCCTGTTGGAACACGATATGAAGACAGAGGCCTTGCCATATCATCCATTGGCCAAGTATAAATTACCGCTGATTGGGGTCTTTTATAAAGCGTTACCACATTACCGTCTGGCGATACTTTGCGAAGTAAATCTTGTTGGCTATGCTGGAGCACATAGATGTTATCGTCTTTATCTATTATAAAATCGTTTGCATAATTAAACTTTGCATCAGTGCCTATTCCATCTGTGTTTTTGTATTCCCCTTTCTTCCCAGCTAAAACACTTACATTTCCCGCAAGCGTAACCTTATAAAGAGCCGTACAAGTATTACCAAAGAAATAAAGATTGTCTTTGCTATCTACTAACATCTTAAATCCTGCACCATCAGGAAGATTAAAAGGCCCATATGTGCCCAACAAGGTGCCCGAAGGATCTAACTTTATTATTAAATTGCCATCTAAAAGAACATAGGGATTGTTATTTGTACCTATGACAATCGATGATGGCCTTCTTGAATCATTTTTTATCAAGGTAGACACTATTCCATTCGAAGATATTTTTCTGATTGAATTTCCAAGCATATTTTCTTCGGTGAGATAGATGTTTTTTTGTTTATCAATCGCAAAACTCTTTATTATCCCAAAACGGGCAGTAGAAATAGGCCCATCTACTGGAGCTAAATCGTCAAGCTTTCCGGCAAGAGTTGTAATCGTAGCATCTGGAGTAGTTTTCCTAATCAAATAGGCTACATCATTAGAATAGATGTTATCATCTTGGTCTACTATCAATTGAGTATAATTAGAAACCCCCAATCTGGTGTCTAATCCTTTTCCATCTAGATAACCTACGTTACCATCACCAATAAATCTGGAAACCAAGAGGCCCTTTACATAAGTAAAGTTTGGATAAGTAGCAGTTTTGCCATTTACCGTTACCGTTAAGGGGCCACTTCCCACTCCCTTTGGCACAGCAAAAACAATAGTGTTGGGATTTGCGAGATGAACATAAACTCCTTTGTTGTTTATTTTTACAATATTTTCGCTGGCAATAGCTGAGAAATTAGCTCCCTCTATTGAAAGATAATCACCATAGCTTCCTGTAGTTGAAGACAAAGACAAAATAACAGGAGCTGGTCCAGTTGGCACTTCTGGATTTGGTTTTATAGGTTGTTCAGGCTCTTCCTTGCCCTTTTTACAAGCAATAAAAACTATGGAAAAACCAAAGAAAAAAAGAAATACTAGTGATTTGTAAAGGTTAAATTTCATGGAGAACATTAAAGATACTTGAAAAAAGCCTCCGGAAAAATCCGGAGGCTCAAAACTATTTATATAGGAAGTAAAGTCTAGTTAATTACGATGTTTCTAACTTGCCCAGCTGGTGCCGCGCCGCCTTGACGGCCTTGACCACCGCTAAACCTTTTCATCATGGCTTCCATTTTTGCCTTATACTGTTCGGCAGTAATCGGCAATGCTTTTTTAGGAGCCGTAACATCCTTATTGCTTACGCCTCTGTATTCAATGCTTTTGGCCAAGGTGCTGTTGCCTTTATTTTCGATGGCTAGTACCGCACCTTCTGTCCATAAATTAGGGTTTGGCGAGAAATTAAAACCAAGCTCGTTGGTATACCATAGAGCGGTTTCGTCAACAATGTCTCTTTCTACGTCGAGCACTTTAGCTTTACGGATTGTTTTTACGATAACCTTGTTGCAGTTGAAGCCCAAAATCTTTTTGGTTTCGTCGCTTTTAACGATTTCCTGCGTTGGAGGAACCGGCAAAAACTGTACGGCGCTACTGCTAGCTGTACCATTGGCATTATTGTTTTGCCTGTTGCCCATGTTAAAGTTTTGGTTGCCCAAAGCTACAGTTAGTTTGCTAGGCATGGCGTAGGTTGTATCCTGCAAATCGAAAACTTCGGTCAGTTTTTGATCGGCAAAAGTGTAATAGTATTCTCTTGCGCCACCGGCGCCACCAAAACGCATCATCATACGGCCCATGCCACCACCGCCTCCGCCACCGTTGCTGTCTTCGGTATCTTCAACAGGCATATAGCTGGCATTGGTTGCCGTAAACAGCAGTTCGAAATTGGTTTTTACTGCTTTGGGCATACGCGCCTTCATTTCCTCACTTAATTGGATGCCATTGGCCGAAGCCATAGCCGCAGGATCTAAAGTGGTTTCAAACTGTATCGCACCAGATTTTTTTTGTGCCTGAGCTGTTAAAGCAAGGGTAAACAAGCCAACAAAGGCAATCAGAATCTTTTTCATTTAATATATTTTTTGCTCTTATTTATACTACAAATTTATCGTTGTTTTTAGACAAATAGTGTTAAAAAAAGTTAATTTCTTTAAAACATCTCTGTTACAAGTCCGAAGCCTAAAGACCAAAGGATTTGAGAATCTATCGTTGCGAAAGACGCAGCGCAGTGTCCGACAGCACCATTAAACTAATAATCCAGCCAGCCATTGGCCAGTACATCGGCAATGTGCATCGTTTTTAGTGAAATGTTGTTTTTCTGGATATAGCCATCCAGGTGCATCAGGCACGACAGGTCGGTAGAAATGATGTAGTCGGCTTCCATTTCGAGCGCATTGTTTACCTTTTGCTCGGCCATAGCCGACGAAATGGCATCGAACTTAACAGCAAAGGTACCACCAAAGCCACAGCACATGTCGGTATCTTTCATTTCGAGCATTTCGAGGCCATGGACTTTAGCCAAAAGCTGTCTTGGCTCTGCTTTGATCTTGCACTCGCGCAGGCCGCTGCACGAATCGTGGTAAACGGCCCTGCCTTCCAGTTCGGCTCCAAAATAATCGCGTTTAAGCACATTAATCAGAAAATCAGACAGCTCGAAAATATTCGACTGCATGTTGCGGCATTTGTTGTGCACCATGGTATTGGTAAACAAGTCGTTAAAGCCGTTCTTAACCATGCCTACACAGGAGGCCGATGGCGCCACGATGTAATTGGTTTCGGAAAAATCGTTCAAAAACTTATTGCCGATTTCTTTGGCCTGCTCCCAATAGCCGGCATTATAGGCGGGTTGGCCACAGCAGGTCTGCTTGGTATTGTAGGATACTTCACAGCCGGCTTTTTCTAATATTTTAACGGTATTAAAGGCAGTTTCGGGATATAATTGATCAACAAAACACGGTACAAATAGCTCTATCTTCATTTAGGTAGTTGATGTGACAAATTCCCTACTCAACTGCAGCTACAGATTTCGGTTCTACTCTTTTTAAGGAAAGCAAAAATAGCAATCCTAAAATAAAAAATACGGTTAAAGCGATAACAGAATTTCTCATGCTGCCGCTTGCCTCTTCAATATAGCCAAAACTGAACATGCCGAATACCAAGGCCACCTTTTCGGTTACATCGTAAAAACTGAAAAAAGAAGTATGATCAGGGCTCTCTTGGGGCAGGAATTTAGAGTAGGTAGAACGCGAGAGCGATTGTATGCCACCCATGATCAATCCAATAACCGCTGCCAATGCGTAGAACTGGATTTCGGTATGGATAAAATAGGCCGCTATGCACGAGCCGATCCAGATAACTACCACGCCAATCAATACATTGACGTTGCCAAATTTCCTGGTAGAGAGATACGACATGAGCATGGCACCCGGAATGGCAACCAATTGCAGGATCAAGATGGTGGCAATGAGCTTTGAGGTGGGCAGGTGGAGTTCTTTTTCGCCAAAAATGGTGGCTACCAGCATTACGGTCTGCACGCCCATCGAATAAAAAAAGAATGAAAACAAAAAGCGCTTTAAATAGGCCATCTGTTTTACCTGACCCCATACTTTTTTCAATTCTTTAAAGCCACTGGTCATTACATTCTGTTTCTCTGCTTTAAAATTCGGGCTTCCCTTTGGCAATTTGCTAAATGGAATCTGTGCAAAGAGCATCCACCAGATTCCCACCATTAAAAACGACAGCCGTGCCGGAATAGAAGCATCAACGATACCAAACCAGCCCGGCTTGAAAACAAAAACGAAACAAATAACCTGTAAAATGATACTGCCGATATAGCCATAGGTAAAACCTTTGGCACTTACGCTGTCCTGCTGGTCAACCGACGCAATTTCTGGCAAATAGGAATTGTAAAACACCAAACTGCCCCAAAAGCCAATGGCCGCCAGCACAAACATGATTACGCTAAAATTGAGCGTATTGACACCGGTTTCCTTGTTGATTTCGAAGAAGAACAAGCCACAACAAGCCAAGCCTCCCAAGTAGGTAAACAGTTGCATAAATATTTTCTTGTTGCCCCGGGTATCGGCGATAGAAGAAAGAATTGGCGAAAGGATCGCGATGACCAGAAAGGCAAAAGCCATGGCATAGCTGTACAGGGCAGAGTTTACAAACCGTTTTCCGAAAAATGTGACATAATCTATCGTGTCGTTATTTTTATCGGAAGTGATCACCGTGTAATAGGCCGGGAAAATGGTAGAGGTAATGACCAAGTTATAAGCAGAGTTGGCCCAATCGAAAAAGGCCCAAGAGCGGATAACTTTCTTATCGTTTTTTGCTTGCATAATTAGCGCTAAAAGTAATAAAAAATATTATTTGTTCATCAGGTCAATGCTTCGTTAGCCATAAGTTGACCCAACTGTAAACACCTCACAGGTAATACTTCCTGCCATCGCCCTTAATTTTGCCGGCATCGAGCAGTTCCCTGATGCGGTCTATGCGCGCTGTGGGCGTCCCCGTTTTTACTTCCTGCACCAACTCGTCGAGGCTGTACGATTCGACCTGCAGCAACGTAACAATTTCAAAATCAATCTGGTCGTTCAGTTGCGCCACTTCTTCGCGTTTCCTTTCGGCCAGGCAGATGTCGCAAAACCCACATTTTTCGGCATTGGTCTCGCCAAAGTAATGCAACAGTTGCTGGCTTCGGCAGGTTTGGGTAATAGCATAGGCCAGCACCGCATTAATTTGCTCCATTTGCAGCTGCTGGCGTTGCTTAATATACTTTACATCAACCGTTAGGTGGTACTGATCGGCCCTTGGCAAAATAAATTGCAGCTGTGGCTGGTCTGTTTGCGGCAGATACGATATAATTTCTAATTGTTGCAGGCGCTCCAAGTGCTTCACTACATCGTTGAAAGATATTTTTAAACGGTTAGACAAATCCGATTCCTTAATCTTCACATAGTTATCGAATGCACCGCCGTACGAACGCTGGATGGTTTTGATAAAAGAATCGTAACCCGAATTTTCGATCTGGAAACGATAAACGTCTTCATGGCTTGCCGTAAACATCAAACGCGACTGCAGGTATACGTTTTCGGAAACAGCAATATAGCCATCGTGCTCCAAAAACTTTAATGCCGCCAAGGTATTGATCACATTGAGGCTGAATTTACGGCAAAAATCGGCCACGTCGAAGCCAAAGCTCAGCCCCTCGCCTGCCCCAAATGCCAACTGGTAATAGCTGCCCAAATAATGGTAAACTTTTTTGATTTCTGCTACCGTTGGGTAAGATTCGGCATATTTGGCCTTTAACATCAGCTGGTCTGATTGATTGGCCAGCAACACGGCATAGGCTCTTTGCTCATCGCGACCAGCCCGGCCAGCTTCCTGATAGTAAGCTTCCAAACTATCGGGCAGATCTAAATGCACCACAAAACGCACATTGGCCTTATCTACCCCCATCCCAAAAGCATTGGTAGCTACCATCACCCTGATTTGGCCCTTTTTCCAATCATCCTGTTTTTTAAAGCGCAGGTCTCTTTCTACACCTGCATGGTAAAAATCGGCTGTTACGCCATTACGTTGCAAAAAAAGGGCAACTTCGGTGGTTTCCCTGCGGTTGCGCACATAAACCAAGCCCGAACCTTTTACATTCTTTATAATCTCCAACAGTTTTTTATGCTTGTCGTCAACATCAAAAACCACATAACTCAGGTTGCTGCGTGCAAAACTCTTCACAAAAACCTGCGGATTTTTTAATTCCAGTTTTTGTACAATGTCTTCCCTTACCAAAGGCGTTGCAGTGGCGGTAAGTGCCAGTATGGGCTTATCAGGATGGATTTCGCGCAACTTAGCCAATTGCATGTAGGAAGGCCTAAAATCGTAGCCCCATTGCGAAATACAATGTGCCTCGTCTATGGCAATCAGGTTTACGTTCATGTAAGCAATGCGGTCGCGAACAATTTGCGACAACAGGCGCTCGGGCGAGAGATAGAGGAATTTAATCGGTCCGAAAATGCAGTTGTCCAGCAGCATATCGATTTCGCGTTTGCCCATGCCCGCATAAATGGCAATGGCCTGGATACCCTTGGCCTTGAGGTTTTCTACCTGGTCTTTCATCAGGGCCACCAAGGGCGAAACCACGATGCATATTCCCTCCATGGCCATGGCTGGTACCTGAAAGCATATAGATTTGCCTCCACCCGTTGGCAACAGGGCCAAGGTATCTTGCTGGTTTAAAACTGATTGGATGATTTCGTATTGGAGTGGACGAAAGGCATCAAAACCCCAATATTTCTTTAATATCTCCGCTTCTATCATAAAAAGGTGTTTTCAAAACTATAAAAACGGACTGATATTATTAAATTGCGCGTTCAATTATTAGCAATCTGATCCGATGAGAAAATCCTTACTCTTTTTAAGCTGCTTTTTCGCTACAACTTCATTAATAGCACAAGATAAGAAAGAAACGGCCAAATGGGACGTAGAAAAATACAAGGGACAAACCAAAAGCTTCAGTATCAATACCAACGAAGGCACCTGGATGAACCTGGATGTAAGTCCTGATGGCAAAGAAATTGTTTTCGACCTATTGGGCGACATCTACTCTATTCCCATTACTGGTGGTCCCGCTAAGTTGTTGAGTGGCGGCATTGCCTGGGATGTACAGCCAAGGTTCAGTCCTAACGGCAAATACATTTCGTATACCAGCGATAAAAGCGGTGGCGATAACATTTGGATCATGGATCGTGATGGCAGCAACAAAAAGCAGCTAACCAAAGAAACATTCAGGTTGCTGAACAACGCCACTTGGATGCCTAATAGCGAATACCTCATTGCCCGCAAGCATTTTACCGGAACACGCTCCCTAGGAGCTGGCGAAATGTGGATGTACAGCATTTATGGTGGCGATGGTATTCAGCTCACCAAAAGAAAGAACGATCAGCAGGACGCCGGAGAACCCAATGTTTCGCCCGATGGCCGCTATCTTTATTTTAGCGAAGATGTATCGCCCGGACCAAATTTTGAATACAGCAAAGACCCTAACAGCTTGATTTATGCCATTAGGCAGCTGGACATGAGCACGGGCAAGCTCAGCAACCTCATTGCCGAACAGGGAGGCTCGGCACGTCCGCAGATATCGCCCGATGGCAAACTGATGGCCTATGTAAAACGGGTTCGACTGAAGTCGGTGCTTTATATCCAAAACATCAAAACTGGCGAAGAATGGCCTTTATATGAAGACTTAACGCACGACCAGCAGGAAACCTGGGCTATTTTTGGCGTTTACCCCAACTTTGCCTGGACCCCTGATGCAAAACGCCTTGTTTTTTATGCCAAAGGAAAAATCAAACAGATAGACCTGAGCAATTTATACGTAAGCGATATTCCGTTCGAGGTAAACAGCAACCAAACCGTACAAGAATCGCTGCACTTCGAAAACCAGGTTTTTTCGCCAGAATTTACCTCAAAAATGATCCGGCAGCTCACTACTTCGCCCGATGGCAAAATGGTGGTATTCAATGCGGCTGGCTATCTGTATAAAAAAGAACTGCCAAATGGTGCACCAGAACGACTAACCAACGGCATCGACTTCGAATTTGAACCGGAATTTAGCCCCGACGGCAAGTTTGTGATTTATACCACCTGGAGCGACGAATTTAAGGGCGCCATTAAGCGTACCGACCTCAAAACAGGCAAAACCGTTTCCCTAACCGACGAGAAAGGCTATTATTACTCGCCATCTTACGCCAACAAAGGCGACAAAATTGTTTTTAGAAAAGGCGTGGGCAACGAAACCCTGGGGCTTACTTATGGCAAGAACACCGGGATTTTTATCATGTCGGCCAATGGCGGACCCAAAACCCTGATCAGCGAAAACGGCATCAAACCCATGTTCAGCAGCGACGATAGCCGGATTTATTTTCAAGGCTACGAGGCCGGCAAAAAAGCCTTCAAAAGCATGGATTTGAATGGTGGCAATGAAAGAACACATTACACCTCGCAATATGCAACGCAGTTTGCACCAAGTCCGGATGGCAAATGGATGGCCTTTACAGAGCTTTTCAATGCCTACATTACGCCAATGGTGACTACCGGGTCGGCTTTAGACCTATCGGCTAGCAACAAAACCATTCCTTTAACCCGCCTAACCAAAGATGCAGGCACTTACCTGCATTGGAGTGCCGATAGCAAAAAGATTTTTTGGACATTAGGCGAACAATATTACAGCCGTGAAATCAAGAATGCTTTCACTTTTGTAGAAGGCGCACCGCAAACACTGCCAGCGCTCGATACCGTCGGAATTTCAATTGGATTAAGGTTGAAAACCGACATACCAACGGGAAGTTTGGCTTTAAAAGGTGCTCGTATCATTACCATGAAAGGCGACGAAGTGATTGAAGAAGGCACCATCCTGCTCGAAAACAACAAAATTGTAGCCATTGGCAAAATGGCCGATGTAAATGTGCCTGCCAATGCCAAAGTGGTTGATGTAACTGGCAAAACCATTATGCCAGGAATGATCGATGTGCATGCCCACCTGCGCACCAGTCCCGATGGTATTAGTCCGCAACAAGACTGGTCTTACCTAGCCAACCTGGCCTTTGGCGTAACCACCTCGCACGATCCATCAAGCAATACCGAAATGGTTTTTAGCCAAAGTGAAATGCTAAAAGCCGGCCGCATGATTGGTCCCCGCCTATATTCTACAGGCTCGATCCTGTATGGTGCCGAAGGCGATTTCAAAGTAGTGATCAACAGTTTGGACGATGCCTTGGCGCACCTGAGAAGGCTGAAGGCCGTTGGCTCTTTTTCGGTAAAATCGTACAACCAGCCTAGAAGAGAGCAACGTCAGCAGATTTTAGAAGCCGCGCGCCAGTTAAAAATGGAAGTGGTACCCGAGGGCGGTTCTACGTTCTTTACCAATATGAACATGATAGGCGATGGCCATACCGGTATAGAACACAGTATTCCGGTAGCTCCGGTTTATAAAGACGTAGTTTCGTTTTGGAACAATACCAACGTAGCCTACACCCCTACGCTCATTGTAGCTTATGGTGGCCAATGGGGCGAAAACTATTGGTACGACAGAACCAATGTTTGGGAAAACGAAAGACTGCTTAATTTTACACCACGTGCCATTATCGATGCCCGCTCGAGAAGAAGGACCACTTCAGAATACGGAGATTACGGACATATTGAAGTATCGAAAGCGGTGAAACAAATTGCTGATGGCGGCACCAAGGTTAACCTGGGGGCACATGGCCAAATCCAAGGCTTGGGTGCACATTGGGAACTGTGGATGCTGGTACAGGGAGGCATGAGCCCATTGCAGGCTATTCGCTGCGCTACACTAAACGGCGCTTCCTATTTGGGCATGAACAAGGAAATAGGTTCGTTGGAAGTAGGCAAACTGGCCGATTTGATTGTGATGGATTCCAATCCGTTAGACGACATCAGGAACTCTGAAAAAATAAAATACGTGATGGTTAACGGCCGTTTGTACGACAGCATGACCATGAACGAAACCGGAAGCAGGGAAAAAGTACGCTCCAAACTATGGTTCGAACTGGATAAAGGCGTAGCGTTTTCTATTCCTTACAAAGCGTCTGACACTTGGACCTTTACCGTGCCACACTGCGATTAATATTCTAATCTAAGATGTGGGCAGGTTTTCTCTGGAGCAGTTAAAATATAGCCACGGATCAACAGATTGTTTCCGATCTGTTGATCCGTGGCTGTTTTATATCTTGCACTGAATGAAAAAAGTTACTGAAATTATACTTAGCACTTCGATCAATGCTCCTCTACAGGTAGTATTCGATTGCGCGCGAAGCGTTGACATCCATCAATTATCTACGGCAAAAACCAATGAAAAGGCAGTTGCAGGAAGAACAGGTGGCTTATGCGAGCTTGGCGACGAGGTAACTTGGCGCGCAAAACATTTCGGCATCTATCAAACCCTAAGCTCTAAAATAACCCAATTTAATGCCCCTTTCCACTTTCAGGATTGCATGCTAAAAGGCGCTTTTACCTACATGAAGCATGACCATTTTTTTGAAGAGAAAGATGGTATATGCGTTATGAAAGATGTATTTTGCTATGGTGTGCCTTATGGGGTTTTAGGGAAAATATTTAATAATCTGGTGCTCAAAAAATACATGATTGATTTGTTGGAAACCAGAAATCGAGTGATTAAGGAGTTTGCTGAGTGCAATTAAAAGTATAGCCAGAACCTATTAAACCTTAAACAGCAAGACAAAAACTTCCTTAAATATTTTGTGCAATCACAAAGCCACTGGCCCAGGCCCACTGAAAGTTATAGCCCCCCAGCCAGCCAGTTATGTCAACGCATTCGCCACCAAAATAAAGGCCTGGTATTTTTTTGCACTCGAGCGTTTTAGAAGAAAGTTCATTGGTATCAATGCCACCACGCATCACCTCGGCCTTGTCATAGCCTTTATCGCCGGCGGGTTTTACCTTAAACTGGTGAATGGTTTGTTTGATGCTTTCCATTTCCCCCTTGCTCAAATCGGCCACCGGCTTGCCCAAAGGCAGGAACTTGCCTAGAGCATCGGTAAATTTCTTGGCATAAAAACGGTTCAGCAAAGTAGAAAGCAAGGTTTTACCATTGCTTTTCCGCTCTTCTTCAATCAAGTCCAATATATCTTCGCGAGGCAACAAATCGATATTGAGGCTTTCGCCCCGTCGCCAGTAGCTCGAAATCTGCAGAATAGCCGGCCCGCTTAATCCCCAATGTGTAAACAAGATGTTTTCTTCGAAGGCCATCCGGTCGTTGCTGACTTCGCAAAACACCGAATTACCCGAAAGTTGCGCATACCAATCCTCGTCTTTGCCGGTAATGGTTAAGGGTACCAATGCCGGTGCGGTTTCGATGATGGCCAGTCCGTTGTTTTTGGCAAAACGCAGGGCAAAATCAGTAGCACCCATTTTCGGGATAGGCAATCCCCCACTGGCCATTACCACTTTAGGAGCCGTACAGCTTTTGAGCTGATTGCCATTGACATAGCTCACTTTAAATCCATCAACGGTTTGTTCAATGGATTTAACCTCGGCATTGCACCTGATTTCTTGTTCCATGGCCGCGCAAAGCGATGTAAAAACCGCTACAACATCCTTGGCTTTTTTGCCATCGGGAAAAAGCTGGCCCAAAGTTTTTTCCTGACCAACAATACCATAGGTTTCGAAAAAACCAATAGTATCTTCTACCGTCCATTGGCTAAATGCCGATTTGAGAAAATGCGGATTGGCCGTAATAAACTGGTTTTCGGTAGTGCACTGGTTGGTAAAATTGCATCTTCCCCCACCCGAAATCAGTATTTTGGCGCCTGGCTGACTATTTTTTTCGAGCAATAACACTTTCTTGCCCAGAAAACCAGCCTGTACCGCACACATCAAGCCGCAGGCACCGGCGCCAATAATTATCGCATCTGCATCCATCAATTGGTTAATATTGTTATTTTTGTGCAAAATAAGCATAAATTTACATTTCGATAATGGCAAAACAGATAAGCGAGCTGAAATTAGGAATATTGGGCGGCGGGCAGTTAGGTAGAATGCTGATACAAGAAGCTATCAATTACAATTTGGCAACCTTGGTTTTAGACCCAGATGCCGATGCTCCCTGCAAAAACATAGCAAACAAGTTTGAATGTGGCTCTATTACCGACTTCGACACCGTTTACAATTTTGGCAAGAAAGCCGATGTCATCACCATTGAAATCGAAAAGGTAAACATCGATGCGCTTGAACAGCTCGAGAAAGAAGGCAAACTGGTTTATCCGCAATCACGGGTTATCCGTTTGATCCAGGACAAAGGCGTACAAAAGCAGTTTTTTAAGGAAAACGACATCCCTACCGCTCCTTTTCAGCTGGTTAATTCGCGGGAGGAAATGAGCAATAGCAACTTTAGCTTTCCTTACATTTTGAAGCAGCGCAGAGACGGTTACGACGGCAAGGGGGTGATGAAAATCAACAGCCAAGCCGACTTGGAAAATGCTTTTGAAGCACCGTCATTGATTGAAGAACTGGTAGATTTTGACAAGGAAATTGCGGTAATCGTGGCCAGAAATGCCAACGGCGATATGAAAACCTTTCCTCTGGTAGAAATGGAATTTAATGCCGAAGCCAATTTGGTCGAATTTCTGATTTCGCCATCCACTTATCCAGAAAATATTCTGGAAAAAGCAGAGAAAATTGCCATCAATATTGCATCGGCTCTCAATATTACAGGGATATTGGCAGTAGAGATGTTTGTAACCAAAGATGGCGAAATTTTGGTAAACGAATTGGCACCAAGGCCGCACAACAGCGGGCACCAAACCATAGAAGGCAATTATGTTTCGCAGTTTGAGCAACACCTAAGGGCTATCTTTAATCTGCCTTTAGGCGATACCCGCTCCATCAGCAATGCGGTTATGATCAACTTATTGGGCGAAAAGGGCCACGAAGGCGTAGCCAAATACGATGGCTTGGAGAAAATTATGGCCATAGATGGCGTATATGTACATCTTTATGGCAAAAAATACACTAAGCCATTCCGTAAAATGGGCCATGTTACCGTCATAGACCAAAACCGCGAACATGCCATTGAAAAGGCAAGATACGTACAGCAAACGTTAAAAGTAGTGTCGTAAAGCGTACACACTTTGATCCAAACGCAAAACAATAAGAAAACTAAAGTATAAAGGAAAAACAGAACAAACATGAACACAGTAAAAGTAGGGATTATCATGGGCAGCAAATCGGACCTGCCTGTCATGCAAGACGCCGCCGACATCTGCAAGCACTTTGGGGTTGATTTCGAAATTACCGTGGTTTCTGCACACCGCACGCCTGAGCGCATGTTTACCTATGCCAAAGAAGCCGCGCAAAGAGGCCTCAAGGTTATTATCGCCGGTGCCGGCGGCGCAGCCCATCTGCCTGGCATGGTAGCTTCTATTACCACGCTTCCAGTAATTGGCGTACCCGTAAAATCATCAAATTCTATTGATGGCTGGGATTCAATCCTTTCTATCCTGCAGATGCCCAACGGCATACCTGTAGCAACGGTTGCCTTAAATGCTGCCAAAAATGCTGGATTGCTAGCTGTTCAAATCCTATCCACTGCCGACGAAACTTTAGCACAACAGATGCAGGCCTACAAGGATGATCTGCGCAAAAAGGTAGAAGAAAGCGCCGAATCTATGGATAAATATTAATCGATATCAATAATATCTCCTGGCTTACAATCCAACACCCTGCAAATTGCCTCCAAAGTATCGAATCTAACTCCCTTTGCCTTTCCGGTTTTTAAGATGGAGAGGTTTACAATGGTTAGGCCTACTTTTTCCGACAGCTCGGTTAAGGACATTTTTCTTTTGGCCAACATCACGTCAAGATTAATAATTATAGGCATGATCGATAATTAGGCAAATGATTCGTTTTCTTTTTTCATGTCGACTCCAATTTTAAAAACCCAGGAAAAAGCCATCAGTACCAAACCAATAATGGTTTCGCTCGTCAGCAAATTCTCGCCGTTGCTCAATGTATAGTTAGAATCGTTGAGGTGCAACGCGTTAATGCAATTCAAGAAAAACTCCTGACTAATCCATCGCGAAATGGGCAGGCTTATTAAAATCAAACTCGATGCCATGATGGCCCAGGCATTTTGTTGGGTAAACACTTCATCTTTTCTAAATGACCTGAACAGCCTTTGGGCAAAAAAGATGGCCACGCCTATCAGTAACCAATACGCAAAAATCGACACCTGAAATAAAATGGAAGGAAAAGAAAATAACTCGGCATAGCTCACAAATCTCAGGTGTACAAGCCCCCTGTTCGTGTTTTGGACAACAACCTGATCGTTGAACCACGATTTTAGGTAATCTTCAGAATCGGTTTCTTTATGTTTGCTTTCAAGCTTGACCTGATAAACCTTGTAGCTCTTGACGGCACGACTGGATTTTGGCGATGAATTAAAAAGCTGCACGATAAAAAATACAATATAGAGAATCAACGCAAAAGTGGCCAAGCCATCCAAGGCTTGTATGACTTTATTTTCAGAAAGTTTCATATTAACATTTAAATACGAAACAAATATAAAAATAGATTAAAACAAAACAATTATTATTTATCGTTTTATTTTAAATAATTAAAACTATAGAATAAATTTAGTTTAAACTTGGATCACTTGGAAAATTGCTGATGTGGGCATATTTAGGCCCAAGGTTGATGATCACTTCGCGCCAAAGTTCTTCTTCATTATGTGCAAAAACCACATCGCGATGGTATTTTTCAGAAACAATCCAGGTATTTTGTTCAATTTCTTCGTCCAACTGCAAAGGCGACCAACCCGAATACCCTAAAAAGAATTTCACTTCGTGCGGCTGTATGCTGTTGCTGTTGACCAGTATCTTGAGTGTTTCGAAATTCCCTCCCCAATATATGCCTTTCGCAATTTCTTCCCCGCTGGCCATTTTGTCGTAGCACCGGTGTATAAAATGGATGGTATCTACCTCAACAGGTCCACCGATAAATACCGGATAATCGGCCTCCCACAAATCTGGCACCAGGTCTTTTAAAATCAGGTTGCTTGGCTGGTTCAGGATAAAGCCAAGAGTTCCCTCCTCTCCGTGGTCGGCCAGCAATACCACCGAGCGCTTAAAGTTGGGGTCGTTCAAAAAAGGTTCAGAAATCAACAGTTTTCCTGCCGAAGGTGCTGTTTTGCTTAACATTTGGTCAATTTAAGAAACCATTATGATTTTACCAAAATCCTGTAAAAACCATGATCTTCGTCACATATTATCTTCCGATGCAAAAATTGAACAAACTAAAGGCTATTTTTGTGCCATGGAGCTTACAAAAGAAATGTTGCAAAACCTGAGGCAGGATTACCGCACTGCCCAGCTGAATGAGAGCGACGCCAGCAAAAACCCGATCAAGCAATTCGAAAAATGGTTTAGCGATGCCCTGGAGGCACAGCTTTACGAACCCAATGTCATGACTTTGGCTACAGCCGACAAAAACGGCAAACCTAATGCGAGGATTGTACTTTTAAAGGGGTTTGACCACAATGGCTTTAACTTTTATACCAATTACCTGAGCCAAAAAGGCAAAGAGCTGAAGAAAAACCCTTATGCCTGTCTGGTTTTCTTTTGGCCCGAACTGGAGCGTCAGGTACGTATTGAGGGCAAGGTAGAGAAATTGGATAAGGAAAATTCTGAGCAATATTTTCACTCGCGCCCGCAAGGCAGCCAAATTGGCGCCATTGCCTCGCCCCAAAGCCAGGTGATTGCCAACCGGGAAATACTCGAATCAAAAGTTGAGGAACTAACGGCCATGTACGAAGATAAAACCATACCCAAACCGGCACATTGGGGCGGCTATGTAGTAAAGCCAACGGCCATTGAATTTTGGCAAGGCCGTTCGAGCCGTCTGCACGACAGGCTGAAATATGAACTGATTGATGGCAAATGGCAACTCAGCCGATTGGCACCCTAAGCGATAAGCACAAAAAAATCCCCCGGAAATTTTCGGGGGATTTTTGTTGATTAGGATTTTGACTTGCTGATTTCGAAATAATACTCGAATAGCTTGAGTATATCGCTATCTTCTTTGAGATTAAGCTTATTGGTCTTGATGTAAGCCGTAAGCTCGGCATTCTTGTCGCCAATGGCAGCCAGAATCGACTTTTCGTTCTTGCTTACCTGTACCGGCAAATTATCGGACTTTACTACATAATAAACGTCTCTATCCACTATTTTCTTGGTCGTGGTGGCCGAGTTAAATTCCTTATTTTCCAAAATGGTTTTGAAGGTCTTCTTAATAAACTTAACATTGCCATCAGACAATATTTCATAAAAAGATTTTTCGGTATTTTTTCCTGTTGGTTTAAATCCTAACCTGAACAATTTGTCGTTCGCATTGTCAATTCCTTTAAAGCCCAATTTAAACTCCAATACAGGTTCAGTCAGCTCCAAGGCCTCGCCCTTTGAATTCAGGAACAGCAATTGATCCTGAACCTGATCGTATTTAAGGTCTGCCCCATTGACGATTCTACCGTCTTTAAACCTGATGATGCCTTTTGTCCAGGCATCCATATAATAAGGCGAGCCGGTTACTTCGGTATAGGCCATTGCCCTCAATACTTCGCCTTTAAGGTCGGTAAGGTTTACCTGTTGGGCTTTCAGCGTAGCTGAACCTAGCAGGCCAGAAGCTAACAAAGCGATCCAAAATTTATTGCCGATCAATTTTTTCATGGTTGATATTAAACTTAAAGATATTAAAAAACCCCTAACATAACGTTAAGGGCTTTCATTAATTAACTAAATACCTTTCAATATGCTATTGGATAATTGTTAAGGTATAGGTTTTATAGTTCTGGCTTACGCCGATTTGGCTATTGCCGGTTAGCGTTAAAACCACTGTTCTTGTGCCAGTTGCGATATTGGCAGGAATTGCAGTGATCACGATATTGGCCGAACTAGAATTTGCCGGAATGGTAACTTTGCCAGCGGTACCGCTAAGCGTGTAATCGGTTCCTTGTACGCCGGTACCTGAAATCGTATAGTTGATTTCTGTAGCCGCGGCTTGCTGATGACCCACCAATTGTACTACTGCGGTAGCGGTGCCTGGCGTGGCAACCGTTCCCTTTTTAACAGAAGCGGTAAGCGGCACAAATTCTACCACATCAGGTCCTTCATAAATGTTGTCCCTGTTTTTCATACAAGACGTGAAAGACACACTGATTAATGCGATGAGCAATATATATATTTTTGTTTTCATAATCTTATTGTTAGTATCCGAAGTTTTGTGTGATTTTAGGGTTATTTTGCACTTCAGTAAGCGGAATTCTGGCCAACAACCTAAAATCTGTTGCAGCGATTGTAGAGTTTGGAGTTGAATTTGCCGGAAGCGTAGTTGTTGATTTATTTACAGCAGATCCTGTTCTCAACAAATCAAACCATCTTTGGCCTTCGTAAGCTAGCTCTACACGTCTTTCCTTCAAAATCGCATCAAGCGTTACCGGGATACTAGCTAAACCAGCTCTCAGTCTGATTTTATCCAAATCTGCTTGTGGCGTAGCACCAATAGCTGTTCCGTTTCTGAAGTTGGCTTCAGCACGGGTCAAGTAGAGCTCGCTTACACGCAACAACTTGATATTGTCAATCTGAGGGCCTTTGGCAGCAGGGTATTTTTGGTTCCATAAAATAGTTTCAGAACCCTTAACCAATTGTACCAACAAATCTTTTCTCACATCTCCTGTAGCGTAGTCGGCCACCAAGTTGGCTTGAGGAGCGGCATCGCCGTAACCAGCGCCTGCAGTAGTAATTGGATTAGATCTGGTGTAGATAGAGCTCAATCCGTCAGAACCTAAGCTTTCGGTTACTTCAAAGTTCAATTCAAACAATGATTCTGGAGAGCTGGCCGAAGTCCAGATGGTTTTATAAGCGTCGGATTTCTGAGTTGGAGTTGCGGCAGCGCCAGCATCAACAAATGTACCCACACCTGCACCCAAGGCCGATGTAGCAAAAGTAGCAGCATCTTGCCAATCGCCGTTAAACAAAGCTACGCGAGCTCTCAATGCATAAGCGGCGGCCAAGTTAGCTCTTTTCGGAGCAGCTGTATTGTCTAGCAAAGTAATGGCCACATCCAAGTCTTTCTTCACTTGGGTATACACTTCGTCTACTGTATTTCGGCTAGGATAAATAATATCTGTTGGATAGTTCTCAACGAAGCTCAACACAATAGGAACGCCTAAGTTGCGTCCAGAAACGATTTGCTTAGGATTATAGCCGTATGATTTTACCAAATCGAAATAAACCAACGCACGGATAAATAAAGCTTCACCGGTAAGTTGTTTCTTTCTCAATGCGGTTAATCCGTTAGCAAGATCCGCATATTTGATGGCACCGTTAGCACGGTTGATGATGCTATAGCCCAAAGACCATAGGTCGATGGTCGAACCAATGGTATTGTTTGATTCTTTAACAAAGCGGTTTGAGTTAGAGTTTACAATACGCATATTGTCAGACAATACCTCCGGAACCACAAAGAAGTTTCTTCCATAATAGTTCACGCTCTGCAACGATTCGTAGCAGCTGTTTACCAATCCCTCTACACCCGCCGCCTCTTTTAAGGCTACTTCGGCAGATATCGAGTTTTTCGGCTCTGTTTGTAAGGTTTTTTCACATGAGGTTTAGGCAAGTACGATTTGTGGTACGCCATTATCAGGCCCGACGGCACTACTGGCAATGCCATGAACATGGGCGATAAAATCAATACCAAGGAAGATGAGGAGGCACCCTATTATAACCCTAA
>NZ_JAELUC010000073.1 GCF_016429155.1 Pedobacter sp. ASV12
CCCCCCCCCCCCCCCCCCCCCCCCCCCCCCCCCCCCCCCCCCCCCCCCCCCCCCCCCCCCCCCCCCCCCCCCCCCCCCCCCCCCCCCCCCCCATTTTCAAGCAGAAGACGGCATACGCGATCATGAGTACTGTCTCGTGGGCTCGGAGATGTGTATAAGAGACAGGCAATGCAAAGTCCGGTTGCAAGTGCTATTTCAAACGGTCCATCTGCTGCCAATGGCGGCCATGCGGCGCCCAATGCCGATTGCAGCAAACAATCGGAAGCCGAGTGGAAAGCAACACAGGAATATGCCAAGTGTAAAAATCAAACCATGGTCAATACAAGTCAGGCCAGTTGCGAAAGGGCCAAAGCAAAACTTATAGAAATTACGTTGAAAAATTGCAGGTCTAAGTTGCCTCCTAATGAAATAAAGGCATTGGAGCAGACCAGGCAACAACTTTTGCAAAGAGCTGCTCAAATGGACAGTGGGGCATTCAGGATGAATTAAAGATGAGGAAGGCGCCAAGAATAGGGGATGTTTTTAGGCACGATTTCATGTTTGCCGACGATCAGGTATTGGCTTATGCTGCGCTGTCTGGCGATAGCAATCCCATCCATGTAACTGCGCAATATGCTGCGCAAACCGATTTCGGCCGCTGTATCGTGCATGGTTATTTTTCCATCAGTGTCTTTTCCAAGATCTACGGAACGCTTCTTTATCCCGAAGCACATATTTTAATTAGCCAATCGACCAAATATATTAAGCCCGTGTTTACGGCAACCAGCTATACCGCGGTAATGACAACAAAAGAACTGTTGCCGGCAAAAAACAGGGTAGTTTATCAAAATGATATTATCGACAGGTACACGGGCGAACTAAAAGTAACAGGCGAGGCTGTTTTAATGAATAAACTGTACTATAACTGGTAAGTACGATAGCCATGGACAACAAATTAGACACCATCAGCATCAGGTTGGCGCTCGACGAGGATTTTGAAACGATTTATGCCATTTGGCTCGATGGAATTGAAAATTCATTTGATAAGAAAGCCATCGACGAACAAGCTGTCAGGCAGAAATTCAGGTCCAATTTTCAAGAACGCCAGGGTATTTTTATTTATTGGCTTGCTGTTGATGGCGAACAGAACATATTGGGCTGGCAATCGCTCATCAGGTACTCTAACAATCCTTTTAGGCAAGATACCTATGCCGAGAGCAGCACCTATATTGCCAAGCACACCAGAACCCAGGGCATAGGAAAACTATTGCTCGAACACATGTTAAAAGAAGCGGAAAAAAGCAAATTGGAATATGTGATTGGCTTTGTTTCGCTAACCAACGCGGCCGCCAGAAAGATTACTGAAGAAACCGGATGGATGGAGGTCGGCATTATTCCACCCCCAAAAAAGGGCGATTATATTTTTCCTAAATCTTTTTTAGTAAGGCCGGTATGACACGAGAGGTACTGATCCAGTTGGTTGGGGCGCTTACGCTTATCGCGTCTTATGCAATTAAACTCATCGGTTTTCCTGAACAGATCCAAAAAATCAGAAAATCCAAATCAACTAGCGGTATTTCAAAATCATTATTCGTCACCTCTTTCGTCTCTTTTGTGCTTTGGACCATCTACGGCCTGTTAAAGAATGATTGGGTAATTGTTTGGGCGCAAGGCTTAGGCGCTTTGGTTGGCGGAATTCTTTTGTTCTATATGTGGAAGTACGGCAACAGAAAGAGTGATTTTTAAAACAGGCATCATCAAAAAGCCAAACAAATTACTTGTTTGGCTTTGAGTTAAACGCAATTAGAGTAAGCTAGTAGCCGCTTTGTCGGTAAACCAATCTAAATGGCCATTTACTGGTACAATGAGTTGCGAAGGATAAAGGTCGTAGTTTTTTTCGCCTTTGCCCAATACATGGCTCAAGGCATTGGCTTTGCCTTCGCCAAAAGTAAGGAAAGCCACATTTTTGGCTTGGTTGATCATTGGAGCTGTAAAGCTCACGCGATAGGTATCGAGTTTTTCTACAAATACGGCCGCTACAGTTTTGGCCGTGTTTTTTACCAAATCGGTATGCGGGAAGATTGATGCTGTGTGTGCATCATCGCCCATACCCAGCAAAATCAGGTCGAAAATGATTTCCTGGCCATCAAAATGCTCATCCAGGGCTTTTTTATACGCTCCTGCGGCTTCGGCTGGTGCCAAAGTGGTGTCTACATAAAAAATATGCGATTCCGGCGTCTGCAAGTTGTCGAAAAGATTTTCTTTGGCCATTAAGCCGTTGTAGTCCTTATGGTTGGGCAGTACGGTTCTTTCGTCGCCAAAAAAGAAATAAACTTTGCTCCAGTCTATCTGGTCTTTGTAAGTAGTTGAAAGCGCCTGATATAATGTTTTTGGCGAATTGCCACCTGTTAGCACAAAATCGAATCTGCCTTTGGCCACAATAGCTTCATTGGCGATTTTGATGATGTAATGGGACAGCTTTTCGAACAGCTCGGCGGTGGTATCGTAAATATGCAGCTTCATTTGATCTTGGTTTAGCCATGGCAAGTCCAAAACTGACCTGCCATGCCGTTGAATTATTCTTTTTCTTTGATGGGCAGCGTAAACCAGTGAAAACCATCTCTTGCAATCAGGGCTTCGGCTTCTTCCGGGCCCCAGCTATCAGCTGGATAATTAGGGAAGTTTAACGAAGTTTTATTTTCCCAGGTATTGATAATCGGCATCACCAATTCCCAAGCGGCTTCTACCTGATCGCCACGCATAAACAAGGTCTGATCGCCTTCCATGGCATCAAGCAACAAGGTTTCGTAGGCTTCGGGGGTATCGGTATCGTAAGTGCCTTTGTAATCGAACACCATATCCACAGGGTTCAGCACCATATCAACGCCAGGTCTCTTGGCCTGTACCTGCAAGCGGATGCTCATTTCGGGTTGCAAACTGATGATCAAACGGTTTTGTTGCCAGATTTCGGCCACATTAGAAGAAAAAATATGGTGTGGTACGTCCTTAAACTGGATGGTAATGAGCGAAGAAGTTTGGTTCAGGCGTTTTCCGGTTCTGAGGTAAAAAGGAACGCCTTGCCAGCGCCAATTGTCGATGTGGAATTTAATGGCCGCAAAAGTTTCGGTATTCGAGTGTGGATCAACGGCATTTTCATGGCGATAGCTTGGTACTTCCTTGCCGGCTACCCAGCCTTTGCCATATTGGCCGCGAACCGCATTGTAGCTTACTTCTTCAGGCCTAAACGGACGCATGGCTTTCAGTACCTCCACTTTTCTATCCCTGATTTCGTCGGCATCAAAAGAAATAGGTGCTTCCATACCAACCAAGCACAATAACTGCAACAAGTGGTTCTGGATCATGTCTCTCAAAGCGCCAGAACCTTCGTAATAGCCTCCACGGTCGCCTACGCCCAATTGCTCGGTTACCGAAATCTGCACATGGTCGATGTAGTTGCGGTTCCAAAGCGGTTCGAACAGCGAGTTGGCAAAGCGGAAAGCCATCATGTTTTGTACGGTTTCCTTGCCCAGGTAATGGTCTATACGGTAAATCTGCTTTTCGGTAAAAATGCCGTCCAGTAGCAGGTTAAGCTCTTTGGCGCTCTCCAAATCGTGGCCAAATGGTTTTTCTACCACAATGCGACTGTTGCTTTCGTTGCCGGTTAGCTTGTATTTTTTGAGACATTCGGCGATGAGCGGAAAGAAGTTAGGCGCTACAGCCAAGTAATAGATAACCTGGGTATCTTCGCCAAATTCGCCCTTATACTTTTCGATGTTTTCTTTCAGGTCTTCGAAAGTTTTTTGCGAGGTAATGTCGATTGGGCAATAGTGGATGTTAACCACAAATTTCTCCCATTGATCGGCCTTTACCTTGCCGTTTCTCGAAAACTCGTTAATGCTGTCGAGCAGTTCCTGCTGATATTTCTCATCAGTAAATTCAGTTCTTCCGGTTCCAATGATGGAGAACTTTTCGGGCATGTACCCCTCGGTGTACAAGTTGTACAGGGCAGGGGCCAGCTTGCGTTTGTTTAAGTCGCCAGTACCACCAAAAATGATAAATATGGTTGGTTTTAGATTACTTGCTTTTTTCATTGTTTTTGAGTTGGGATGAATCGATTGTGTGCCTGTTCGGCCACAAGGGTTCATGATATATCGTGCTTTCGCGGTCGTCTGTTAGTCGTTCTTTTGGTTCCAATCGGCATGGAAAATGCCTTCGCTATCAATTCTTTCAAAAGTATGGGCACCAAAAAAATCGCGTTGGGCCTGGGTTAGGTTAGATGGCATGCGACCGGTTTTCAAGGTATCGAAATAGGTAAGTGCCGAGGCGAAGGCCGGGATGCCAATACCTGCTTCAACTGCAGCGCTAATCACGGTACGCGTGCCTTTTAAACTCTGCTTAATCCTGGTTTGGATGGCCGGATCGGCATATAAATGTTCCAATTCTGGGTTTTTGCTGTAGGCCTGGTAAATGTCTTCCAAAAATTCGGCCCTGATGATGCAGCCACCTCTCCATATTTTGGCAATCTCGGCCAGGTTAAGCTCATATTTGTATTCGATAGAAGCCTGGGTAAGCAGGTGCATGCCTTGTGCGTAGGCAGCCACCATGGCAAAATAGAAAGCTTCTTCCAGGTGCGCAATAAAATCGCCCTCGGCTTTGATGGGGCTTGATGGGCCGAAGGCCTCGCCAAGTGCTACCCGAAGTGTTTTAAGCTTAGAAAGGTTTCTGGTCGAAACAGCCGCATCAATGGTCGGAATAGGCACCTCAATGTCCATCGCCACCTGCGAAGTCCATTTGCCGGTTCCTTTTGATTTGGCTTCGTCTTTGATCTCGTCGACCAGCAAGTTGCCCGTTTTTACATCTTTAAACAAAAAGACATCTTTGGTAATTTCCATCAAGAACGATTGCAAACGGCCTTTGTTCCAATTGTCGAATACCTTTTGGATTTGTTGGTTATCGTAGTTCAACCCGTTTTTCAGGATTTCGTAAGTTTCGGCCAATAGCTCCATAATGGCGTACTCGATGCCGTTATGGGTCATTTTAACAAAGTGGCCAGAAGCACCCGGACCGATATAGGTTACGCAGGGATCGCCATTTACTTTTGCCGAAACGGCTTCCAGCATCTCCTTGACTACGGCATAAGCCTGTTTGTCGCCACCTGGCATTAGGCTAGGTCCAAATCTGGCGCCTTCTTCGCCACCAGAAATACCCATGCCGAAAAAGTGCAGGCCTTTGTCTTTCAGTTCCAACGATCTTCTGCTGGTATCTGTAAAATGGGAGTTTCCGCTGTCTATAATGATGTCGCCTTTGTCTAAAAGTGGTTCCAATTCCAAAATCACACTGTCAACAATAGGGCCGGCAGGCACTAAAAGGATAACCGTTCGCGGAGTTTGCAAACTTTGTACAAATGCCTTGATGTCTGAAAATCCCTTGAGGTTATGGGCTTTGCCATCCTCTTCAAAGATCTGGATCATCTTTTCGCTTTTGTCGTATCCGGTTACCGCAAAGCCGTGATCGGCCATATTCAAGAGCAAATTACGTCCCATGGTGCCTAGGCCAACCATGCCAAAAGCGTAGGGTGCTGTTTTGTCGTTATTCATGTGTGGATTGATTTATACTTTCTAAAATTGTTTTACTTTGTTCAAAGCCTTCGTGCACAAAGGCATGAATGCCCATTTGTTTGGCAATGGCCACGTGGATGGCCCTGTCGTCGAAATAAAGGCAGTGTTTGGGCTCTACATGGGCAATGCCCAAGGCCAGTTTGAAGATACAGGGGTCGGGTTTAGAATAACCCACTTCGCAAGAAGAAATAAAGGCATCGAAAAGTTGGTCGAGCCCAAATTTGTCTATCCGGTAATCGTTAAATTCCTTGCCCTCGTTGTTGACCGCAAAAACCCTGATCTGGCTTTTTTGTTTCCATTCGATGAGCCAGGGCAAAAAATGGGGCAGCAAGGTTGATTTGGAAAACATAAATGCCCTGAAATCGGTTTTGTTGAATGAGCGTGGCTTGTTAAAAACAACCGAATCCAAATATTGCTCAAGGTTTAATTTTCCGTTTTCGAAAAGCGGAAAAGCCACCGAATGGTCTTTTTCGAAAGGGATGGGGTCTAGCCCGAACCGGTCTACCGCTTCCATTCTGGCTTGGTGGTTCCAGCCATCGCTTAACAGCACGCCCCCAATATCCAAGAAGAGCAGCTTAATGTCTTTCATCAGTGTTTATTTTTTATCGGGATAAGTAGTATGAACATGGTATTTTTCTTTGGCCTGCCACAATTTGGCGCCACCTTTAATGCCATCCTTGTTAGAAACCAGTTTAATGTTGTCGTCTAGCTTGAAGTTGATTTCGTTGGAATTGCCTCCGCCTATATACAGCATATCGTAGTTAAATACGGTTTTATAGGTAGCAATGATGTTTTGCAAACGCTTGTTCCATTTTTTCTTGCCAACTTTTTCAAATCCGCGGTCGCCAATATAGTCGTCATAGTCTTCTTTTTTGGTAACCGGCAGATGCGAAAGCTCCAAATGGGGCAGTAGTTCGCCATCAAAGAGCAAAGAAGTGCCAAAGCCGGTGCCCAGGGTAAATACGATTTCGAAGCCTTTGCCACTTACAATGCCCAATCCCTGCTGGTCGGCATCGTTAATGAGGCGGACGGGCTTGCCAAACAGGTTGCTTACCTTTTGGGCCAGGTCTACCTTGTTCCATTGGTCTGGCGCCAAGTTTGGTGCCGTTTGTACTACGCCACATTTTACATAGCCCGGAAAACCGATGGATATCTTGCCAAAATCAGACAAGTCTTTGGTCAGGCTTTCGATAGCCTCTAAAACGGCCTGTGGCGTAGATTTTTTTGGAGTAGGGGTCTTTTTAAAATCGGTTAGCAATTTGCCCTGTTGACTAAGGATACAAGCCTTGATGTTGGTGCCACCGATATCGATAGATAAAATATTGCCTTGAGGTACTTTGTTTTGTTGAGGCATAAGCGCTGCTGTTTGATATGTTTTGATCAAAAACCGTTATTGGTATCAAACAAACAAAAATACAACCATTAAGTTAGCTATACGATAATATTTGTGTAATAAGTTGGGGTTAATTATTAACAAAAATGAACAATTGTGGATTAAAGATAGCGTAGCCACCACTGTTTGTGGTTAGCCTTGTATTTTTTGAACCAAACACATGGCCGATAAAGAAATGCCACTATATTAAGCCAAATGAAGTAAACGATTGGCAGGCCAAAACCAAAATCGAGCGGCCTGAACAAAAATGGTATTTGTGGCGTAACGATATCCTTTGCGACATAGCCACTTGCGAAGAAAACTATAACTACCAAAAAATGAATCACATAAAAATGCAAAACATAATAGAAAAATGGTACGCTGCCATATACGGTCATTATTCGAGCAAACCAATTTTTGGCGTTTTCTATGCCTGATAGCAACATTAAAGCAGGGCCAAGCGTCATGCCGTAATATTGTAAGGAAGGCGGGTACTTGCTTACGTTAAAGAAAGAGAAAATGGTTTGCAATGCGTTGCTGTAGATTATCCGTGGCGCTGGGTTGCCATATAAATTGAAGTAGCGAAGAAAGAGAAACAATGCAAAAAGTCCCAATCCCGTATAAAACAAGAGGCGTTTTCTCCGTTGTGCATCAAATTGGGCATTGTACCATTGTCCAATCGAAAAACCAAGAAACATGGCGCTCGTCCAAGGCAACACGGCATACAGTATGACTAAAGTATGGTTGCTGCCGACGGGCACAAACATGGCGCTTGTAGTGAAAAAGGCTGCAAATAGGCCACCCCCTAAAGTATGGATGTCGGGTGCAGCTATATAATTGAATAGATTAAGGCCAAAGAAAAGCAACAAGCCAACGATCAGTACTAATCGATGCGAAATCCGGCTGCAAATGCCCAACAAAATCATGCTCCAGCCAATGGCCCAAATAACCTGCAGGATAATGAAATTGTAAAAAGGATTAAAAGTCAAGCCTAAAGTAATGACAAGTACTTCTACCACAATAAGCCATAGGCCCCGCTTGATGAGAAAGGAACTGGCTTCTTTGGGGCTTTTGTTTTTTGCAGACAAATAGGCCGAAACCCCCGAAAGAAAAACGAAAGTTGGGGCACAGAAATGGGTAATCCAGCGGGTAAAGAAAAGGAAAATATGGGTGTTTTCCGGATTCATCGGATCGGTAGTGATGCCTCCATTGTGAAAGAAATCACGTGTATGGTCCAAGGCCATGATCACCATTACCAGCCCTCTTAAAATATCGATAGAAAGGATACGTTTACTGTCTGCAGTCATGAGCGCGTGGCATTTATCAACTAAGATAGGCTATTTAGCTAAAAATTAAAACCTTAGGTTTTTTGCTGACCATGCTGCCTATCAGTTCGTTGGTTTCGATGTGCTTGAAATAAAGCGGTTGACCGTCCTTGATTTTCTTTTTGAGGCAGCAATATAGATAAAGGCATTTGATCCAATTGAGTGCAGAGGCCTTGTCTTTCCAGATTTGAGGATAAAGCCACACCTCGTTGTTTACAATGTTGATCAGGTTTTTGGCTTCCAACTCCTTTACATTGGCTATAATTTGCGCGGTTTGTTGCGCAATATTGGTTTTTACGGCTACCTTTTTATTGGCGTAAATCATGTCCAAATATAGGCAATCATTTGCTTTGGTTAAAAATGCAGGCTATAGCCGTTAGGGAAAAGCAGGCTATCGATGCCCAGGTACGCAGGGCATGCCAGGCATTCCAGCTGGTTTCGAACAGGGCTCTTTGCTTGGCCAGTTGTTCGGGCGTAGCAGTACCAAGGTCAAATTTGGCTAAGGCATCGTTTAAGGGTACGTTGCCCAAGGCAGTTACGCCAAAAACGGCGATGATATACAGCAAGCTGGCGCTGAGTAAAAGCCAAAATCTTAGGGATGGTGCTGGTGTATAGCTGAAATAGGTACTTAAAGGCAACAGTATCAATGTGCCAATAAAACTGCAAAAGAATGCCGGATTGAGGATGGCGCGGTTAATAGCCTGCATGGCCGATAAATAGCCGAAATCGTTCAAGGCCTTTAAACCCGGATTTACCGAGCAGGAATAGCTGTAAAACAAACCCGCAATCAAACCGCAGGCAATGGTGGTCAAGGCTAAAATTAAGATGCTCATGCTTGTTCCTTTCATGCTTTGTCAAACTTAGCGAATTTAATGCGCGGCTACAAGATGTACCTTTTCCAAAACCGGTTTCGGAACCGGTGGATGTTCATAATTTTTACATTTGATTTGGTGAACCTATTTAGGGATATATTTGCGAAACCGGCATGGGAAAACCAAAATAAATAAATTTTATGAAAGATGGCGTTAAATATACAGTTAGCCTAAGCTTTGAGGAAATCAAATTGCCTCCGTTTCAAGACATCCTGATTTTGGGCCGGGATGGGGCGCAGGGGCGAATAGGCCTTTCAAGATCTTTCGAGTTGCTTATTCCCAACGGTTTTGAAACTATTCTGATAGACGAAGACAACGTAGAGGCCATTTTTGTTAACAAAAAAATCCTACGGAAACTTCCTATCGACCGCTTAGTTGCCCTGCTTCAAGAAAAAGTATTCCCCTTTGTGTCAAAAGAAGAATTGATTAGGGTCGATTGCCGAATAAACATCGCTCTCAATAATATTGAATTAGAACATCGAACATGATCAGTCAGCTATTTAGAAGAGAATTTAAAACCGTTGGTGCCTACGATGGAACGGTAACGGCCAAAAAAATGGTTCAGGAAAGCGGTGCGGTAATTGTAATGGAAGACAATGTGCCCCTGGGTTTGTTGTCGACTGAAGATTTGGCCGCCAAACAATATAACCTGGTTATCGATTGTTTGTCGGAAAAACCAAAAATCGATATCGATCAGCCCTTGGCCGAGGTAATCGATCTGATGAAGAAATGCCGGGTAGAGGCGCTGCCTGTTTACGATGGCGGTAAATTGATTGGCATTATCCATAAAAACGATATCCTCGATTATTTTGTACAGTCGATAGAAATGCAGCAGGCTGCGGTTCAGCAAATCGTTCACGATCTTAAAAACCCGATTTCCAATATCAGCGGCCTGCACGAGCTTCTCGGGCAAAATATTCGGAAGGATGAGAACAAGGCCTTGCTGGCCTACTCGCAACAGGCTTGCGATCATGCTACAGAAATCTTGAACAACATCCTGCTTGCCGAACGCAATAACAATGGTACGGCAAGCAAAGATAAAATAGAGCTTAGCAACTTTTTAACCGATTGTTTCGCCGAAATAAAAGGCAATGCAAGCCTAAAGGAAATCAAATTGGTGAACCATATTGCTCAGGAGCCTTATTGGGTGCTAACCGACCGCAGAAAATTGGCACGTGTTATCCATAACCTGCTATCCAATGCCTTGAAGTTTACCTCGGAGGGAGGAGAAATTGCCCTATCTTTGGCAATCGAGGCTAAACAATACACCATTGCCATTGCCGATACCGGCGTAGGCATTCCATTGGTTATCCAACCTTTTATTTTTCAGAAATTTACGTTGGCCAACCGCTTAGGCACCTGTGGCGAAAATTCAACCGGCCTGGGCTTGTTTATTACCAAAGAACTCGTTGAGCAATTGGGCGGCCATATCGACTTTAAGAGCATGGAGGGTGTGGGTACTACTTTCTTCCTTCAGTTTAATTTGCAAGATTAAGGGCCTAAAATTAGCCTGTCAGATGCTGAATGGCTAGTTGCCAATAGGGTGGTAGTAGCTTTTTAAAGGCCATGCTTCTTAATGGTATGACATTTTCAGCAAAGTAAATTGACATTTACAACAAAACATACTTGCCAATTCCAAGGTAATTTTGTCTTACAACATTAAATCATAAAAAAATGAGACAAAGTAATTATCAAGGAGCGTTGCAGCAACCGGTAGGTTCTGGATTTAACGCCAAATCAACTGCAGCAGAAGTGATGCAAGGCCTAAATCTTTCAGGTAAAACCGCAATCGTAACAGGAGGTCATACCGGCATCGGCCTGGAAACTACAAAAAGGCTTGCCGAGGCTGGGGCATCAGTTGTTGTGCTGGCAAGAGACATTGAAAAAGCGAGACAGAATCTAGCCGGAATTAAGGATGTAACCATCGCGGAGATGGACTTTATGGTTCCTGATTCTATCGACGCATTTGCTGACCAATTCATTGCCTCGGCAAAGCCCCTACACCTACTTATCAACAATGCAGGCATCATGTGGGTGCCCTTGCGCAGGGATGCACGTGGCATTGAATCGCAACTGGCTACCAATTACCTGGGCCATTATCACCTTACAGCGAGATTGTTTCCGGCACTAAAAAAAGCCAATGGAGCCAGGGTAATCAATCTTTCTTCGCTTGGCCACCAGTTTGGCGATTTCAATTTTGAAGATCCGAATTTTCTGCATCACGCGTACGAAACCCTACAGGCTTACGGACAATCGAAAACAGCAACCAACCTTTTTTCGCTTGAGCTCGACCAGCTGGCCAAAGAATTTAAGGTAAGGGCCTATGCGGTTCATCCAGGCTCGATCGGTGGCACCGAGCTGGCCAGAGAAGCTTCGTTGGAACAGTTTCAGCAGCTGGGCTATCTGGATGCTAACGGTAACATGAAGCCAGAGGTAGCAGCACAGCTCAAAACCATACCACAAGGCGCGGCAACAACCGTTTGGTGTGCCACAAGCGCGCTACTCGATGAAATAGGTGGCGTTTATTGCGAAGATGTAGAAGTGGCAAAATTGGCCACAGGAGATTCTGTCGAGGCCTCGGGCGTTAAAGCCTACTCGCTCGACGAACATCGCGCCAAGAAGCTTTGGCGGTTAAGCGAAGAACTTACAGGGGTATATTTTGAATTTTAACATCGTCGCATCATGAAAAAATTTGAAGGAAAAATAGCCCTGATAACCGGAGGTAACAGCGGCATAGGTTATGCAACAGCAAAAGAGCTTATTGCCGAACGCGCAACCGTAATTATAACCGGCCGACGAAAGGAAGCCGTTGAAAAAGCCGCACTTGAACTGAATGCCATTGCCATGGTGGCCGACCAGTCTGATGTGGCCGCGATTAAAAGCTTGGCCGAAAAGGTAGGGCATCAATTTGGAAAGCTGGACATCGTGTTGGTCAATGCCGGAATTACCAAAACTGCGCTGATCGAGTCGACCTCGGAAGAATTGTTTGACGAGGTGATGAATGTAAATTTTAAAGGCGCTTTCTTTACGCTGAGCAGCTTTATTCCCTTGCTCAACCATCATGCTTCGGTCATTCTGCTGTCTTCCAGTTCGGCACACATTTCGCCAAGAACCGCCTCGGTGTATGCGGCAAGCAAATCGGCGCTGAATACCTTGATGAAAATTGCGGCACTAGAGCTTGCAGATCGAAAAATCAGGGTCAACGCCGTAAGTCCAGGTCCGGTAAGTACCGAAATTATGCAGAAGATGGGGCTTGACAATAAGCGTGAACAGCTCATGCTAAATTCAATTCCTTTGCAACGGTTCGGCACGGCCAACGAAGTAGCCAAACTGATTTGCTACATAGCCAGCCAGGATGCTGCCTTTATAACAGGATCAGAATTTTTGATCGATGGCGGACAAAGCGCCTGAGGCCTTTAGCCTAGCAAGCGCCATAAATCTTTTTTATATTTACAGAAATACCAGTATGGAACACATCTCGAAATACCTCACCAAAGAAATCAAGCTATCCAGTTATGAAGACAAGCTTTTCAAGTCCGACCTGATGTTTGATGACCACATGCTGGTATGGTTCATTTCTGGCGAGACCAAGATTATCCAGGCCGACAAAACCTATCATTTTCAAACTGGCGACATTTTCTTGATCCCACGCAACCTATTGGCCACGATTATCAATTATCCAAAAGGAGGCTTGCCCCATCAAACCGTGGTCATGCACTTGTCTGCCGAGCGCTTGAAGCATTTTTATGAGAAGGTAGAGTTCTCCCAAAATATTATTCCAGAGCAGCGTTTATACCGGTTCAGCAATCATCCCTTGTTGCAGAGCTGCATGGCCTCGCTTGTCCCTTATTTTGATGTGAGGGGCGAATTTCCGGAAGAAATAGCCTCGCTGAAGATTACCGAGGCTATTTCAATTCTCCGGTCTATTGATCGGAGCGTTGATAACGTACTGGCTAATTTTAACGAGCCCGGCAAGGTTGATCTGATAGGTTTTATGGAGAAGAACTTCATGTTTAACCTGCCTTTAGAAAAATTGGGTTACCTAACCGGTAGGAGCCTTTCTACCTTTAACCGCGATTTTAAAAAGCATTATAGGACAACGCCACAAAAGTGGATGATTGATAAAAGACTCGAATTGGCCTATTATCACTTGGCAGAAAGAAAGAAAAAAGCGAAGGATGTTTACCTGGAAGTTGGATTTGAAGACCTGTCGCATTTTTCATTTGCCTTTAAAAAGAAATATGGGATAGCACCCACGCAATTGAGGCCGGTCTTGGACTGAATATCGCAAGAATTAAGGTGAAATAAAGTTAATCTTTTTTCGATGCGACAATAAGATTGGCGCGAAATATTTCGATCCAATCGTCATCAAATGGATGCCAGCTTGTATATTGTCCGATTTATTTTGAAGAAAAAAGCCTGATTTTATGCAATTTGCTGAAGGCGGATAGGGAATATTTTTTGGCAAAAAAAAGAGGGCCTTTTGATAAAGACCCTCTCGGCGGAGAGTGAGGGATTCGAACCCCCGGACCTGTTACAGTCAACAGTTTTCAAGACTGCCGCAATCGACCACTCTGCCAACTCTCCGGCGCAAAAGTACAAACTCTAATTAATTCTACAAACTCCGATGTAATCTTTTTTGTGTTGTATGGCTAAGCGCCTATAAATGAAGCAGAAAATTTTAAGATTTTTTTAACCTGGGCTTAACAAATCCTTGTTGCTACTAAAAAAAATGCCGGTTAAAAAAAATAAAAAAAATCTGTTAGGCATCTAAATCCGCCGATGAATCGTAGATATCTATGATACAAAGCAAACAAAATAGTTATAATACCAGTTTATACACCTAGAAAAAATTAGTATAAATTAATATTCGATACCTTTTGAAATCACCTAACAACCATGGATTCTCCCTTAGCAAGGAAACACTGAGGCAGGATTTCGAGCTGCTGACCAAAGCGCTCAATTCGTCTACATCTGGAATTATCATTACCGACAATACGCAACCGGATAACCCTATTATTTTCTGCAATGCCGCTTTTGAAAAGATCAGCGGCTACACTAGGTCGGAGATTATAGGTCACAACTGCAGGTTTTTGCAGCAGCAAGATCGCGCCCAACCGGCCAGGGCCGTAATTGCCGAGGCCGTGAAGGAAGGTAAAGAGTGCACGATAGAAATACGCAATTACCATAAAAACGGAAATCTGTTTTGGAATGAGCTTTACATGTCGCCCGTAACCGACGAGAACGGTGCAATAACCCACTTCATAGGTATTCAGAACGATATTACGGCCAGGAAGAAAATTGAACTCGACCTGCAGGACCAAAAAGACAGCATGGAAAGGAAGATTGCCGAACGCACTTCGGAACTGCGAGACAGCGAGGCCTTCCTAACCAGTATCATCCAAACCGTGCGCGAAGGCCTGCTGGTACTCGATCGCAATTTCAAAGTCATCAGCGCCAACGATCACTTTTTGCGTACGTTTAAGGTAAGTGCTCAAGAAACCATAGGCAAAATGCTTTACGACCTCGGTAACGGACAGTGGAACATAGAGCGTTTAAAAGAATTGCTGATTAGGATTTTGCCTACCAACAATCCTGTAATCGATTTTGAGGTAGCGCACGATTTTCCCCATATCGGTAAAAAATTGATGTTGCTCAATGCCTACCGTATTGAATTGGAAGGCCAATATAAAGACCAGATTTTGCTGGCCATTGAAGATATTACCGAGAGAAGGGAGATCGAAAGGAGAAAAGACGATTTTCTATCTATCGCCAGCCACGAACTTAAAACGCCACTCACCACCATCAAGGGTTTTGTACAGGCCTTAGAACGCATGAAACCGGCCAACGCCAGCGAAAAATATAGCCAAACCCTGCAAAAGGTAGCGCTTTATGTAGACCGGCTCAATAGCTTGATCACCGATCTGTTGGATGTATCGCGGATCCAATCGGGCAATATTGAATTGCATAACGAGCTTTTCGATTTCGACAAAATGGTAAGGGAGGCGGTTGAAAATCTACAGGCTTCCACGGGGTCGCACCAAATCAAGATCAAGGGAACTGCAGGAACCGAAGTTTTAGGCGACGAGGGACACATTATTCAGGTGATCAATAACCTGATCTCCAACGCCATCAAATATGCGCCTAATTCGTCAGAAGTTTTGGTCTATGTGTCTAAAGTGAGCGATTATGTGAAAGTATCTGTAACCGACTACGGCTTGGGCATCAGCGCCGAAGACCAGCAGAGTGTATTTGAAAGGTTTTTTAGGGGTGGCGACATCCAAAAGCGCTTTCCAGGTATGGGTATAGGACTTTACATCTGTGAGCAAATTGTGAAAAACCATGATGGTACCATATGGGTGGAGAGTGAAAAGGGCAAGGGGTCGACGTTCAGTTTTACCTTACCGATTAGCAGGGAGGTGAATAATGGATAGGAAAAAAATCTTGATTTGCGATGATGATGAAGGCATCACCGATATGCTTGAGCTGGTTTTGGAAGAAACAGGCCATGAAATCATCACCGAAACCAATAGCCTTAATATCAAGTCGATTTTAAAGGAGGATTTGCCAGACCTCATCCTGCTCGATTTGTGGATGCCGGTTCTTTCTGGAGATCAGGTGCTTAAAACCTTGCGCGCCGATGAAAACACGAAACAGCTGCCCGTAATTGTGATATCGGCCAGTCGCGATGGAAAGGAAATTGCATTGGATGCCGGAGCGACGGATTTTGTGGCCAAGCCATTTGATATCGACGAGCTGCTTCATAAAATTGAAAAATACCTTAACTACAATTTTTTAAAGATCGAAAATAAAAATCCGTAGCCTAAAGCGGTAAGGAGCAGGAAAAGCATGATTTGTTGGTCTAGAAAGACCTCGGCATAGCCAATAGATTGGATATCGGGGTCGCTAGACAAAGTAAGTATGGCAACGATAACAATTGCAATGGCGAGCAAGGTGAGTACAGCATAGGAAACAACATTGTGCAACCATTTCTTTTTGGCTATAATCGATTGAAGGATAAAGCCCCACAACAAAAAGGCAACCCATACGAGGGGACTGATCATCAAAAAGAATAAGCCTCCATAGCCACTTGAGGCACCAGGACCGGCCACAAGCGCAATGGTCAGCAAAATGGTGATGATAAGCGCCAGGAAAAGATGTTGTTTGAGTTTCATTGGTTTATTTAAGGCAAATTTATCTTCAACGGCAAAGGCCGTAATTCCTAAAGGGTAAAGCCATAAGTTTGCACGCTCTTTGTTCGTGAAGAACGGCAATGGTTCATCAGTTCATTGGCTGATTAGTCGTGAGCTGATAAATGGTTCAATTGCTCAGCTGTTTAATTGCAAACTGCCTACCTCTCCAATTTTAACTGAAACTGGTTTTAGGACTTCTCCAGCTTCTCTTCAACAGGCATGTTTTTCTTAAACAGGTTGAAATTCGGCCTGATAATCTTTACGCTCCGCTTAGAAAGGTCTACACTGGCATTGAGCTCAAAGCCAATCAGCAGGATCAACGAATTCAGGTAAAGCCAGATCATCACCACAATTAAAGTGCCGATAGAGCCGTATATCTTGTTGTAGGCGCTAAAATTATTGATGTAGAAGGAAAATCCCCAAATGGTAAGAAAAGCGAGTATGGTGGCCAGCCAAGAGCCTGCACTAAAGAATTTCCATTTTTTAGCGTGTGCCGGACCATAACGGTACAGAATCGAGACCGTCAAGAAATACAACGTTCCCAGTAAAGTCCACTGCGTGAGCTGTATGGCGTAAGCAGTGAGGTTGCCCTTGTAATGGAGCTCGTTTTTTAAATAGGTCAGCAAGATTTCTCCAAGTGCCATCGCGATGATGCAAACAATTACGGAGAAAGCGATAATCACAGTCAAAAGCACCGCAACCAACCGGCGTTTAAGCCAGCTGCGGGTCTCTACAATAAGCGACGACTTGTTAAAGGCTTTCATCAAATTATGTACGCCATTGGTGGCAAAAAAGAGCGATAGTACAAAACCGATAGACAACAAGCGACCGTTTTGGATATTTACGATTTCATTCAGTGTGTTTTCGAAAGCCAAAAAGGCATTTTCGGGCAAAACCAGGGCAATGAGCGCCATCAATTGTCCCTGAAAGCCAATTCGCTTCGGGATGTAGGGAATGAGCGTAAACAGGAAGATAATGGCCGGGAAGATGGCCAGCAAAAAATTATAGGCCAACGATGAAGCCTTGTTCACCAAAGTGTCTTTGCCAATTTCCCTAAAAAAGAAAGTAGCCACGGTGTAGATAGGCAAGGGGCTAAAACCAGGCAATACACAGACTTTGGTCCACTCGATAAATAAAGAATAGAACCGCAGTTTTAACAATTGTCTGTGTATCCAGTTCATGGGCTAGGTAAAATATGGCCTTACGTTTTTCATGAAGCTTTCGGGTGGCGGGCAGGGCCTGCGCGTTTGCTTGTTCACAAAAACCAACAAGGTACTGCCCGTATTGATCAGCTCGTTGGCTTCGTTATAAATCTCGTATTCTACCTCTAGCTTCACCGTTGGCAATGTCTTTACAATAGATTTGATGGTAAGCACCTGGTTGTACAGTGCCGGCTTGATAAATTTAGAATGCATCTCTGAAATTGGCAACATAACGCCGTCAGCTTCCATCGATTCGTAGCTCATGCCCGAACAGGCCTCAAAACATTCGGTTCTGGCTAGCTCATAATATTGGGCATAATTGCCATGATGGACTACGCCCATTTGGTCGGTTTCGGCGTAACGGACCCTTACTTTGCTCTCGTATACGAACATTATTTGAAGATATTACGTTTGTTTAAAGCCTCTCTGTATTTCTTGGCATTGATTTCATGCTGTGCCTGCGTTTCGGCAAAATTGTGGTAGCCAGAAAAATCCTCTTTGGCACACATGTAGATGTAGTTGTTCTTTTCTGGGTTCAAAACCGCGTCAATAGCCTTAATGCTAGGCATGGTGATGGGCCCAGGGGGCAGACCGGCATATTTGTAGGTATTGTATTTCGAATTTACCGCCAATAGTGCATTGGTTACTCTTTTTACCGTAAAATCGTCGTTGGCAAAAATTACCGTAGGGTCTGCCTGCAACAAAATGCCACGGTTTAAGCGGTTGAGGTATAAACCGGCAATTGTAGGCATTTCTTTGTCGTAAAGGGCTTCAGAATCTACAATAGAGGCCAAAATAGTAACCTGAATGGGGTTGAGGTTGAGGGCTGCTGCTTTGCGCTTGCGCTCGTCGTTCCAAAATTTGACATATTCCTTTTGCATTTTTTCAAAGAAATCCATCGGACTGATATTCCAATATAGCTCGTAAGTATTGGGAATGAACATGGTGTAGATGTTATCGCTATTGAAACCGTATTTTGCGATCAGATCGGCCGAATCGATAACCTTGATGAAAGCCAGGGAGTCGGACTCCATGTTTTTGGCCAGGTAGGCCGCGAAGTTTTCTTTTTTCCTGATGTTCTGGAATTTTAGTTTCACGGCATCTTGATTGCCCGCTTTGATTTTGTTGATCAACGTACGGTTATTCATGCCTTCTTTTACGGCATAGCGGCCCGGTTTCAGGTTGTTGGCCAAATTCATCTTTTCGGCTGCGGTTTTAAATGAGCCGATGTTGTTCAACGCTTCTTTTTCTTCCAGTTCTTTGAGCAATTGGTCGAAAGAACTACCGGTTCTCACAAAAACATAGGCCGTTTTGCCGCTTACGTTTGGTGCAAAATAGGTAGAATACAGTTTGATGCCATAAAATCCGGCAATAAGCAATACAACTAGGGCAATGCCTAGTACAATTTTGGTGTTCTTTTTCACTGGTTTTTTATTTTCGGTGCTCATTAGGCTTATTGTTTAGGTTTGTTAGATAGGATGATATTGATTGGCGTGCCGATTTTTACTTTGGTTAGGGTATCGGCCACCGCCGGATACTGGCTCACGATCACTGCATTTGCGGTATCGGTAATGGCACCTTCGTAGGTAATTGTTCCGAGGCTTAACATGAGACCTTTGAGCGAGAAGCGCGCTTCGTCTATGGTAAGTCCGTTCAGGTTGGGCAGCTCGATGTCTTCATTGCCCCGGCCGTCGCCAAGGATCAGGCTTACCCTCGACCCGGTAGGCAGTATTTCTCCTGCCTTTATTGGCTGGCCCCCAAATAAGGCGCCGAGCACTACGTCTCTGGCAACGTCTGGTTTGTAGGTGGTGTCGCCCAGTTTTAAGCGATAGCTTTCTAAAATGGCCTGGGCCTCTCTCAACGATTTGGCTTCTATATCAGGAAATTTCACATTCGGAGCCTGCGAAGTATTAATGGTCAGGTAAATGGTTCTGTTGGCCTTTACAAAAGTGTTGGCATCAGGGTCTTGATCGGTTACAATGCCTGGAGGTTTGTCCATCATGTACACCGAATCGAGCTCGTAGCGCAGGCCTAGTTCTTCCAGTTTGCTAACCGCCTGTGCGACGGTAAGCCCCTTAACCTCCGGCACGTTCAAGCCTTCACCATGCTTGGTGTAGAAACGCAGACTAAAAAAAGCGATCAGCAACAGGCCGACAACGGTACCAATGGCACCCAATAAATTATTCCTAAAAGATCTTGTTTTAAGGTACGCAGTAAAATTGCCCATTTATGTTGTTAAGTGATGGAATGTATAATGCCCAAATTTAGCTTAAAAAAATATTTTATCTCAATTAAAATCGAAACAGCCTAAAGTGAACGGACAATCCGTAAAATTAATTGTTCCATTACTAAACTGTTTTATATTTTTGGAGCAAATTCCAAGCCTAATTTTCAATTTGGCATGAATTTGTCATGATTTTGCCTGTTTCGGAAAATAAGATAAGAAATAAGGGCTGCTCCATGGCCATTGAAATACAAATGATAAACTGATGAAAAAAACGATCGCATTATTAACAGGAGGTACAACCGGCGAATGGGTGGTATCTGTGAAAAGCGCCGCAACCATAGCGCAAAACCTAGACCCTCAAAAATATGAGGTCTATAAAATAATGCTTTCCGAAAACGGGTGGTTCTACGAGCCTGCCGATTCCGTAAAAATTGAAGTCGACAAGAACGATTTCTCGCTGACTCTGAATGGCAGGAAAATAAAATTTGATGGGGTTTTTATCGCCATTCACGGTTCGCCGGGCGAGGACGGCAAGCTGCAGGGTTATTTCGACATGATTGGTTTGCCTTATACCACCTGCAATGCCCTTACTTCGGCCATTACCATGAACAAAGGCTATACCAAGGCTATTGTAAACGGCATCAGGCATTTGCACGTGGCTAAATCTGTACAGATTTTTAAAGATGGCGATTATAGCCTAGACGATATCAAAAAACAGCTTAAGCTGCCCTATTTTGTAAAGCCCAACAATGGCGGTAGCAGCATTGGCATGAGCAAGGTAAAACATGCCGATGATCTGGAAGAGGCCTTGGTGAAGGCATTTAAAGAAGACAACCAGATCCTGATTGAAGAATTTGTGGAAGGCAGGGAATTTTCGGTAGGTGTTTTTCGAGCCAAAGGGAAAATAACCGTACTGCCTGCTACCGAGGTTATTCCGGCCAACGAGTTTTTCGATTTTGAAGCCAAATATACGCCAGGCGCCACCGAAGAAATTACGCCGGGCCGAATGACCGAAGAAGAGCAAAGCAGGGTAGAAGAAGTGGTGGCATCGGTTTACGAGCGGTTAAACTGTAGAGGCGTAGTTCGTATCGACTATTTCTTGGAGCACCAAACGGGTAATTTTTACTTCATCGAAATCAATACCATCCCGGGACAAACCGCTACCAGCTTTATTCCGCAACAAGTAGCGGCCATGGGCATGCAATTGAAAGATTTCTACACCCAAATTATCGAAGAGACGGTTTAAAACTGATTTAAGCGAAAAGGCCTGGAAATTTTCCAGGCCTTTTTTAGCGAATGAATCGCTTTACGCCAAATGCCTAATCAAATTTCCGGCCTCCTAAACCATCGTTTTCTTCCATTTGCCACGCTTAAACAAGATAAAGGCGGCTATGGTGATGCCTACTTCGGCTACTGGGATGGCAATAAATACGCCTGTTGGGCCCATTTCGAGGTATTTTGCCAAAAAGAAGGCAAAAGGAATCTGGAACAGCCAAAAAGCTACCACATTGATTTTGGTTGGTGTCCAGGTATCGCCTGCACCGTTAAATGCACTGGTCAGCACCATGCCTACGCCATATAAAACAAAACCATAGCTTAAAATTCTTAAGGCTTCTGTAGTAACGCGTTTAACCTGCTCATCTATTGTAAAAAATGAAGCGAAGATCGATCCGCAGGTCAAGAAAAGCACCATAACTAAGCCCATAAAAACAACAATATATTTCATGGTTACAAATACCGAGCGCTCCGCACGGTCTAAATGCCCGGCACCCATGTTTTGTCCAACCAAAGTGGCGGCTGCGTTGCTTAGTCCCCAGGCTGGCAGCATGAAGAACATCATGAGCCTTAGCGCGGTTTGATAGCCCGCCGAACCATGGTCGCCACCAGTTGTTGCTACCAATTCGGCCAGGAAGATCCAGCTGCAAGAGGCAATGACGAATTGTAAGATACCTGGCGCCGCAACTTTAATGATGGCGCGAATCTGTTCCCAATCGGGAGTAAAGTAGGCCAATTTTACTTTTAAGGCGCTGCTACCGCGTGCCAACCTGAATACCTGATAGGCTACGCCCAAACCACGCCCAATTGCAGTAGCCATGGCGGCGCCGGTTAAGCCAAATGCGGGAATTGGTCCCCAGCCCCTGATCAGAAGCGGACAAAGCAAAATATTGGCCGCGTTGGCAATCATTAAGCTCTGCATGGCGATAGAAGCATTGCCTGCACCTCTAAAAATGCCATTAATTAGAAACAGGAGCATGATAACGGTGCTGCTGCCCATCATAATGCGAACAAAAGTTATCCCTTGTTGGGCAGTCGCATCGCTGGCCCCCATGAGCAATAGGATTTCTTTGGCAAAGATGAAGCCCAACACGCTGATGATTACATTGACCAGCATGGCAATAATGATAGTTTGCATACCGGCTTTGGCGGCTGCGGCCGGATTTTTCTCGCCGATGCGCCTAGCCACTACTGCAGTAGCGGCCATGCTCATGCCTATGGCCAAAGAATAAATAATGGTCAATACCGACTCGGTTAAGCCTACCGCTGTCTCTTATACACATCTGTGAAAAGGGGGGGGGGGGGGGGGGGGGGGGGGGGGGGGGGGGGGGGGGGGGGGGGGGGGG
>NZ_JAELUC010000074.1 GCF_016429155.1 Pedobacter sp. ASV12
CCCCCCCCCCCCCCCCCCCCCCCCCCCCCCCCCCCCCCCCCCCCCCCCCCCCCCCCCCCCCCCCCCCCCCCCCCCCCCCCCCCCCCCCCCCCCCCCACTCCACACCCCCCCCCCCCCACCCACACCTACACATGTCGTGGTTCGTCGGCAGCGTCAGATGTGTATAAGAGACAGGGCCTAAGATAAGGGTAGGCTTAAAAGAATTGTATGCCGTAAAACGTTAAAAACATGGAAAAGAAAAAAGCATCGTCATTTATTTTTGGCGTTATTGCCATTATTTTGGGATGTACATTATGGAAGCAATTCGACTTCGAAAATCTCCAGTTCGAACATACGGGGTTAGCTGTTATTTATGCCATTACCTTTGCCTTCTCGGTTTATGTACTGATTAAAAACTATAGAAACCGAGCTGAGAAATAAAGAAAACAATTTTTTAACAGTAAAATAGCCGTTTTTTCTCCTCCGAAAAGGATAGATTTATATCCAGATTTCAAAACGAAATTAAGCTCTGAAAATGAAACTATTCTTTGTGGCATTTGTCCTTTTGCTCATCATTGGTGATGCCAAGGCGCAATCAGCCTTGCCAGGTTATTACATTACCCAAAACAACGATACGGTTAAAGCCCAAATCAAAGTTAAAAAGGGCTTTTTTGGCCAAAAAACAAATGATTTTAATGAGGAAGTTGAAGTAGTCGATGATGCAAAAGGTACCATCAAATTCCTGCCTGCTGATATACATGGTTATGGCTTTTTTGCCGATGGCAAGCAATATGCTTTTGTATCGAAACCTATTAAAGACGGTACAAAAAAGTTCCTATCGCCCATTTATACAGGTCCTCAATCAAGCCTTTATATGTATGGCATCCAAACTGCCGGTGGCACATTTTCGACTAAGCAAGTATTTTATACCTTCGAAAAACCAGACCAAGCTTTTTTGTTTTTAAAAAACATGTTGAACAACAAATTCAGAGCCGACCTGAAGGAATTTTATAAAGATAATGCCGCTGCCCTGCAGGTTATCGATGCAAGATTTAAGTATTGGCTAGACCTAGACAAGGATCTCATGGCCTTGTTGATAAAAGCCAATACAAAATAATGCCGTAAAGGCATGTAAGTTGAGCCGTTGTTTGGCCGATGGACTTCTTTAAAAAACCTCTTGTCCAAAAGTAAGCAGGTTGTTGTCGGGATCGAGTATCGAAAATTCGCGTTGCATCCAAGGTTTGTGCTCCAGTTCGGTACTGTTCACATGCTGTGCCTTGGCTAACTGGAATTGGTTGTCAATATCGTTGGTACGGACATACACTTGTCCATAGTTTTCTTTGGGATCCAGTGCCTTAAATTCGAAAAAATGAATTTGGATATTGTCTTTTTCTACCATCAGGTAGCCATCGTAGTCGCCCCCAAATTGCTGAAAACCTAATTTGTTCAAGTAGAAATCTTTGGTAACGGCCTTGTCGCGCATGGGTAGCTTGGGATTGATCGCAGTAAGCATATTTTCGGGTTTAATTGTCTAGAACCAAAGCTAATAAATCAACTTGTTATTTGCAAGTTAATTTGCTAGCTTTGAACAATGAAGCCACTTAAGGTAAGATCGGGTTGCCCCCTTAGTTCAGTCTTGGATATCATTGGCGACAAATGGTCGTTGCTTATTGTGCGCGATATTTTGATGAACGGCAAAAATACCTACAACGAGTTTTTAAGATCCAAGGAGAGAATAGCTACCAATGTTTTGGCCGATCGGCTATCGTTGCTCGAAACAACGGGCATTTTGGCTAGGGAAGAGCATCCGGAAAGCAAGGCCAAGATATTTTACCGTTTAACCGACAAGGGTATTGATCTTTTGCCTGTTCTGGTAGAGCTGATTTTATGGTCTAATACACATTTGCCTATTGATGAGGCCGCCAGGTCTTATGGTGAAGCACTGAAAAGGAATAAGGAAGCCATGATCCGGCAATTAATGGCGGCCGCGAGAAAGCAATAGGTAAGGTGTCGCTGCTTCGTTCGTCTTAACTTGAGGGTAGTGTAATTTCTATTTGCGTACCGCTCAGCCTTTCTGAATGTATTCGCAACCTGCCATTGAGCAGGTTTACCCTGGCCGAAATGTTTTTCCAGCCTATGCCTTTAGATTGCTTGAGGCTTTTAGGGTCGAAGCCCTGACCATTATCCCTGATTGCAATGCTAAAACTTTGTACCTTATCCACTACATCGATTTCTATTTTGGTGGCTTGGGCATGTTTAACCATGTTATGGAGCACCTCTTGCACAATGCGGTAAATGCTGAGTTCGTTCTGTTTGCTAAAAGGGTAGTTTTTGATGTGGTTGGGTACTTTTAAGGTGGTTAGGGTACCGCCGGCACTGATTTTATCGCAAAGTTCTTCAATGGCATTGAAAAGCCCAAAATTAAGCTCTTCGGGTATCAGGTTGTGTGAGATATGCCTCACTTCGTCTATGGCGTGGTCTACCAATTGCGCCGTACGGTCGGCAACCGCATTTTCGGGCTGTTGGTGCTGCAGGTTGGAAAGGTTCATTTTTACTACCGATAACATTTGTCCAATGCTATCGTGAAGGTCGCGCGCAATACGGATTCGCTCCTGTTGCTCGCCTTCAAAAAGGGCTTTGGTGGCTAGTTCCTGTTGTTGGTAAATTTCGTTCTGCAATTTGATTTTGTGGCGTTTGTACACCGAAAATCCTAACAAAGCCAAAACGGTAAATAAAAGTAAAAGGCCAATGAGAATCAGGTTGCGCTGCTTAATTTGCAGGGCTTTGTTGCGCAGTTCCAAGTGCTGGATCTGGTTTTGTTTTTTCAGGTATTTGATGTCTTGCTCCTTTTCCTTGGCGCTGAGCGTTTGGCCGATGAGTTGTTGATGCTGACTGTTGATTTCGAGCTGGTTGATTTGCAGGGCCTGTTCTTTTTTGGCTAATTGCAGCGTCTGGTTACTGAGTTTGAGCAGGTCTATGCTCTTTTCTTTGTTAAGTAGGGTAATTTGTGCTTCTTTCTTCTCGGTTTCATACAAGGTGTTCAATTGATTAAGCTGTTGGCTTACCTTGAGGTTGGCATCTTTCTGATCATAGGTGTAATAAAGGTTTTTGTGGTCAAGGGCATTTTTAAAATCGCCTTTCAGCGAATCCAGGTTGGCTAAATGCGCATACAGATTGCTTAAGGCATAAGGGTAGGCGGCGCTGAGGTTTGCCTTTTTTACCAGTTCGAACCACTTATCGGCTTCCTCAAATTTTTTCAATTGCGCATAGGCATAACCAATATTGGCCTGCGATACGATGGTGGCAGATACGTCTTTGGTTTTTTCGGTATAATCCAACGATTTTTTGAGGTAAACAATGGCTTCTTCATAATGGCCAAGCCTTAGGTTAATACCCCCCAGATTGTTATAAACGGTATTGAGCCTGGCGCTTTCCAAAGGATAGTTGCGCAGTATTTCAAGGGCTTTTTCGGTAAATTTTTTCGCCTCCGGATAATTGGCTTCATCCAGGTAAACCAAGCCCAGGCCCGCATAGCCATTTCCGATTTCGATATTGTTTTTGGTTTGCTGCGCATAAGCTATAACCATTTGATAATGGCTTTTAGCCTTTTCATATTGTTTAAGTCGCCAATAGCTATTGCCCAAGTCTATGAGTATTTCGGTATAACGATACTTACTAGGCATCGCTTCGCTGGTTTTGAGTGCATCGAACAGGTAAGTTAGGGAAGCGTCGTAGTTGTTTCTGGCTTCGTTTAGCCGATAGAGAATAAGGTCGGTATTGATGAGGAGCTGCGCCAGTTTGGCCTGTGTGGCATAAATATCTCTTGCCTGTTTGTAGGCCTCGATAGCGTTTTCAGGCTGTCCCAAGTAGCCATAACATTGGGCTATGGCAAAATAGGCATTGCCATGGTTCATGGTATGTTTGGCCAAGCGCGAATAAACCGCCGATTGCTGAAAGAGACCGATCGCTCGGTTAAATTGTCTTTTTCGCAAGAAATAAATGCCTTTTAAATAGCAGGAGGTACCTCTGCCCATATGATTGTCGGCCTTGTTGGCCATCGTCATCAGCAAATCGGCATAGTGCCAAACTTTTAGCGAATCGTTATTGCCATAAGCGTAGGCATTGCCCAGTTCGGTTAGCACATCTATTTTTTCGATGTCGGTTTTTGCTTTGGCCAGTTTGTCGTTGAGTTTGGCAATATCGCTTTCCTGCTGGGCCCTGGCGATTGAAAAACCTAAGCAAAGGCATGCTATAAACAGAAGTCTATGGCAAAATGAGGTGAAGGTTGAATGCCTTGGCATAACTTGTATTTTCGAACAATGAATTAAAAATTGATAAGCCCATTCTTAATGGCATACTTAACCAAGCCTACCGTGCTGCGGCAGTTGCATTTTTCTAAGAGATGCTGCCGGTGGTTGTCTACTGTTTTTTTGCTGATGAACAGTTTGTCGGCTATTTCTTCGCTGGTATGTTCGTTGGTAATCAGCATCAAAATCTCTTTTTCGCGGGTACTGAGCTGTTTCAATTGTTCCTCCTGGCTTTTTTGTTTCTGGTATTGGTTGTAGATAATGGGCACTATATCCTGCGAGAAATAAGTGCCGTCGTTGGCAATGCGGTGCAGGGCCTGCAGGAGTTCGTTTTGGCCACTGTTTTTTAAAATATAGCCATCTGCTTCGGCATTAACAGCCTCTTTCACGGCCTGTGTATTGTTGTACATCGACAAAATAAGCACCTGGATATGCTGGAACTGGTTTTTGACCATTTTGCAGAGCTCGGTTCCGCTAAGCAGTGGCATGCTGATATCGGTAATGAGTATGTTGTACTGTTGGGGGTTGGCAACAATCAGTTCGAAAGCTGCTTGGCCGTTATTCGCTTCCCCGGCAATTACGTATTCGGGTTTATGTTGCAACATGCTTTTTAAGCCATCTATCACCATTTGGTGGTCGTCGGCAATTAAAATATTCAGGCTGGGATTGGTAGAATTCATGTAGAAAGGTTAATTGTAGCGTTCATGTCTTGGCGAGGGGACGTGCAAGGACAATCTAAAATAGAACAAAAAGCCGGAAAATCTAATTTCCGGCCATGTTGTTTTAGTTGTTTACTTTGATCTTTTCTAATTTTTTCCCCTTAAAGGCAAAGATGTATTCGCCATCGGCAGTAATATCGATGCCAGCCCCATAAACCGGACTTCCGCCTTTGCCTTTGGAGCTTACGCTGCCTTTGATGTCGCCATTGCTCAAGTCGACCCCGTAAATGATGTTTTTAGCGTTCTTTTGGTCGCGCAGAAAATAATTGTCGCCCAAATGGTAGAAATAGTCAACGCCGGATATTTTCTCGGTTGCGTAGTTTCTGTTGCCGTCGGCTTTTTTATAGCTAGCCAAACCCCTTTCAGAAAGTACCACCACATTGTCGCCAAAATCGATTACATCGGTAGCCTTACCCACTTTGGCATCATTGTGCTTTACATCAAAGAGTTGTTTGCCGGTTACGATGTCGTAGGCGTAAAACTCATCCCCATCGCCTACAAAAACGGTTTTGTCGTGATCGATGATCATGTCGGTAATCCTTTTGTCGAAACGCTCGGAACGCCATACGGTTTGGCCAGTGGCGTCATCTAAAGAAAGGATGCCGTTTTTTTGCGCCATATAGTCGTAATACACATTGTATTCTATTTCAAGCCCTGAAGAAGTCCTGCGATGTTTGATTTCCTGTACCTGTACTTTGCCACCCACTTGTACCATGATTCTGTTGCCGGTTTTATAGATGTTGGGCATGGAAAGCGCACCCGTAATCTTTTCCGATTGCCAAATCAGCTTGCCACTTTGCAAGTCGTGCTTTTCTACATATTTGGTTTTGTTGGCGCCGCCAAAAACAACCAGGTATACGGCATCATCTGTAAATATCGGATCGGCAAGCGTGCGATAAATAGCTTTTTGGCTGCCACCAAACAAGGCATTTCCGCTTTTGCGCATATCGTTTTCGTAGGTTACCTCCCAAAGCTTTTTTCCGCTTGCCATGTCGTAGGTTTGCAGACCGTCTAGCCAAAAGTAAATACGGTTGCCTCTAACCTCAAGGTCTGCCACAGCTTTTCTGGTTACCAATTCCTTTTCTACCGTGCCCCTAAATTCGTTTTCCCAAAGGATTTCGCCATTGCTGGCATCAATTTTTACCAGTTGGTTTTTAAAGCCCGAAAACAAGGCGGCCAGTAAAGTTGGCTTGTAGTTGAACATGACGATGGTGTTGCTTGCTTTGTCATAGCGGTATTTGCCTACTGATCCGGTAAAGCGTTTGGTTTCCCATACTTTTTCACCGGTTTTAGCCTTTACCAAATTCAATGCGTCTTTTTGCGTAATCAAAAAGGCATCGAGTTCCGATAAGTATTTAACAGTTTCGATTTCGGTATCTTCATTGGCGTCTTTAGGCAAAAGGTTCTGGTAGTTTTCAGAATTCCAGAGTTCTTTGCCCGAAGCTACATCTATGACTGCAATGCGGTCTTTGCCGAGCGATTTGCGGTCGAAGAGGAACAAATAGCCCCCATTTTCGTCGTGGATGAAATATTGAAATTCGCAGGAATTGGTTTTATTGGTGGTGATTTTTTTGTAATCGCCACTCCAAATTTCTTTGCCATCGGCATTCAGTACGGTGGCAGAATTGTCGTCTGTTCCCAAAATGTAGGTGCCGTTTTCGTTGGTCATGGCCAAGCGACTGGCCTTATTCGAAAATTCTGATTCCCATACGGTGTTAAAGTTGCCCGTTTTTTTTCCGGCTTTGCCACCGCCAACCAAACCGCCTAGTTTTTCTTTGAGTTTGCCGAACTGGGCATGCGATTGGAGCCCCAAAAGGGCCAAGAGTAAAAGTAAAGTGAGCTTTTTCATGGAGAAATAATTTGCTTAGTTTTCAATCCGTAAGGTGTGCCGGATTTTAATCAGTTGGTGTTTGTCTAATTTGATAGGGAAGTGGCAGGCGAGAATCTGGTCTGACAAAAAGTCGATGAAATCCGTTGGTGCCATCTCTTGTGCCACTACATAGAAAGAAACCGCTTTGCCCTTGTAGTTGATGCCCAGATCGATAGTAACCTGGCCCTGAAAGCCCGGGAATTTTCTTTGCAACTTGTTTTTGAACGATGGCTTGGCCAGAAGTCCGTTAATGGTCTTGGCAACTACCTGTTGTACCTCGCTTTCGGTTTGTGGCTTTGGCGTTTGTGCAGACAGGCCACTTAAATTTGAACCAAGGCCTAACAAGACCAGGAATAAACGCAACATGGTTTCAGGCAAAATCAATAGGCGAATTTGATTTTAAAAGACTTGAGCTTGAAGCGTTTATTGGCTGCGTCGAAACCTTGTGTATAGCTTTGCTTTATGTCCATGTCGCTCACCGTCATTGTGGCGTTATGGCCGTCATTGGCATCTACGGTAAAGGTGCCGTTCATGGCAGAGTACGAGTAAATGGTGCCGTCTTGGAAAATATTGATCCCGATAATGGGGGTTGTTCCTGCAACGACATTGGTTTTAACGCCTACAGCCGGCAAGCCCGAAAGCATATTGATGCCGATGCCATACTTGTTAAAAATGCCGTCTTTTTCTATCGATTGGATCGTCACTTGCGCATAGCCATTGGTAATGGTAGGCAATATTTTTTCGATGGTAAAAGATTTAACCGTAATGGTTTTATCGTCGTATTTAGCCGTATTGTTGGCGTTGTCAACAATTTGAATGTTGCCTTCGGTAGGCGTTCCAGAAGTAGTGGGTTCTTCTGTTTTCGGGATTTCTGGAGCAGGTTCTTCGGTGCTCTTTTTGCAGGCAAACAGGCCCAAGCTTAGCAAGCAAATGAGTAATAAGGTCTTTTTCATGGCTTTCTTATTTAATAGTCCCGCTAAATGCTCCATTTTCGGCCCATGCTTCCTTGCCGTTGGCATTGATGGCTACAAAGTAAAAAGTGCCTTCTATTTTGCTGCCATCGAGCTTGGTGATGTTCAATTCGCCGCCACCTTTGGTGGTATTGTTGTAGGCATCGGTTTTATAGTTCAATGCGCCATCGGCAGGTTTGGTATAATCTTTTGAAAAGGTAATGCCGCCGTTACTCGAGTCGTTGTAAACGAAAGTAATCTTACCAGTTGTGGTAATTTTTCGAGGCACGATGATATTGATGGATTCGTTGCTACCATCTTTAATGGCCGAAATGGCAAAAGTGGTAATACCCGCTACGGTAGTTTGGGTAATGCCCGCCTTGGTAGAACTGAATTTGCCCGATGCAGTGCCGTCTACGCCATAATTGTTTGCAGTTAAGGTTGCCGAGCCACCGGTAGCTGCAGGTTCTTCAGGGCTGTCTGTATTTTTTTTGCAGGCTCCAAAAAATAGCATGGATACAGCCATCATCAAGTAGAAATAATTTTTCATAAAAATTGGATTTAAAAAGTGGTTAATAATTTTAAATCAAATTTCTAAAATGCTGTTACCGTGTACAATAGGGTCGAATACCATAAACTATGGGTATAAATACCTATTTCGTAAACCCCACGTTCCAGCTTGGATGTTTTTTGAAGAAAAGTAGCGATATAAGTTGCGTTTTGGAATGCAGTACCTGAGCTAATTTCCTTTTGTCATATATTCTTTATAATCTATAAGTTAATTTTTTTTCCATAATGCCTATATTAGGCACCTCAATACCTGCTTTATGCAGCGATTGGTTCCTATCTATGAAAAATTTATTGACTATGACAAAAATCGTTGGGCAAACCAAGCCCAAAAGCGTAGCCCTGCTCGCACTTGCCTTTCCTTTGCTGATTGGCTCCTTATCCGTTTCGGCAATTACGCCAGCTAACTTGGTAAAGCAACAACCTGCCCAAAAAACACAGGTAGTTAGTGCAAGACAGCTCAACCCTACGACCATCGAATTGTTGCTTGCCGACCAGCAGCGCCTAACCTTCGATTTTTATGGCGAAAGCATTTTTAGGCTTTTTCAAGACAATAATGATGGCTTCCTCAGGGATCCGGAAGCTAAACCCGAAGCTAAAATTTTGGTCGAAAACCCGCGCAGACCGATTGCAGGACTTAAGCTTAGCGATCAGAATGGACAGATCATCATCTCTACAGCAAAAATTACCATTCAAATAGCCAAAAGTACAGGTCTTTTTAAGGTGATTAATCAGGCTACCCAAGCAGTTGCCCTAGAGCAGTCGGCGCCTATCAATTTCGAAAAAGGGAAAGTTACGCTTGCGCTTAAAGAAGGTGCCCAAGAGTATTTTTATGGTGGCGGGGTACAAAACGGCCGTTTTTCGCATAAAAGCAAAGCCATTGCCATTGAAAACCAAAACAGCTGGACAGATGGTGGCGTAGCCTCACCAACACCGTATTATTGGTCTACCAACGGCTATGCCTTGCTATGGCATACTTTTAAAAAAGGAAGGTACGATTTTGGCGCCAAGGAAAAAGGACAGGTTAAAATAGCCCACGATACCGATTACCTGGATGTATTTTTAATGGTAGATGACGGTGCCGTAGCGCTTTTAAATGATTTTTATCAATTGACTGGCAATCCGGTGCTTTTGCCAAAATTCGGTTTTTACCAAGGCCACTTGAATGCCTACAACCGCGACTTTTGGAAAGAAGACGAAAAAGGGATCTTGTTTGAAGATGGCAAACGCTACAAAGAAAGCCAAAAAGACAACGGAGGCATCAAAGAATCACTGAATGGCGAAAAGAACAACTACCAGTTTTCGGCCCGCGGGGTTATAGACCGCTATAAAAACAACGATATGCCTTTGGGTTGGATATTGCCTAACGATGGCTATGGTGCCGGCTACGGACAAACGGAAACGTTGGACGGCAATATTCAAAACCTCAAAAACCTGGGCGATTATGCCCGTAAAAACGGCGTAGAGATTGGCCTATGGACACAGTCGGACCTTCACCCGAAATCAACGATCAGCGCGCTTTTACAAAGGGATATTATTAAAGAGGTGAGGGATGCCGGAGTTCGCGTGTTGAAAACAGATGTAGCTTGGGTAGGTGCGGGCTATTCGTTTGGTTTAAACGGCGTGGCCGATGTAGGGCAGATCATGCCTTATTACGGCAATAACAGCAGGCCTTTTATCATTTCGCTCGATGGTTGGGCAGGTACGCAACGTTATGCGGGCGTATGGTCTGGCGACCAAACCGGGGGTGTTTGGGAATACATCCGTTTCCATATACCAACCTATTTGGGTTCGGGCTTGTCTGGACAGCCTAATATTACCTCGGATATGGATGGTATTTTTGGTGGCAAAAACCCAATTGTAAATACCAGAGACTTCCAATGGAAAACGTTTACCCCGATGGAATTGAACATGGATGGCTGGGGCGCTAATGAGAAATATCCACATGCACTGGGCGAACCTGTGGCTTCTATCAACCGTAACTACCTGAAGTTGAAGTCGGAGTTGATTCCCTATACCTACAGCATTGCCAAAGAGGCATTAACAGGTATGCCGATCATGAGGGCCATGTTTCTCGATTATCCTAATGCCTACACCAAGGGTTCGGCAACACAATACCAGTTTATGTACGGCCCTTATTTTTTGGTGGCGCCGATTTATCAGGCTACCAAATCAGACGATAAAGGCAATGACGTTCGTCATGGTATTTATTTGCCAGCAGGTGTTTGGATCGATTATTTTACCGGTGAAAAATATACCGGCAACTGCATTTTGAACAGCTTTGACGCACCAATCTGGAAACTGCCCGTATTTGTAAAAAACGGAGCCATTATTCCGATGGCCAACCCAAACAATAACGTTGCAGGCATTAACAAAAACCTGCGTATTTACGAACTCTATCCTTTTGGCAAGAGTTCGTTTACCGAATATGACGACGATGGCGCTACAGAAGCCTACAAACTGGGCAAAGGTACTTCGAACCTGATCGAAACCGAACTCGACAAAAACAACAAGGTAACTGTTACCATCCACCCCACACAAGGCAGTTTTGATGGTTTTGTGAAGGAGAAAGCCACTGAATTTAAAATTAACGTTACAGCTAAGCCCAAAAAGCTGATGGCTAAAGTTGGAAACAGCAAGCTAAGGCTTACCGAAGCACGTTCGATGGAAGATTTCCTGAAACAAGATAACGTGTATTTTTATGACGCACAGCCAAACCTGAACCGTTTTGCCACCAAGGGAAGCGAATTTGAAAAAGTGGTGATGGCTAAGAACCCGCAACTGCTGGTTAAACTGGCCGCTACCGATATCACAGCAAACGCAATTGAACTAAGCGTTGAGGGTTTTAGTTTCGAACCAGCCAATCAACAGCTGGTATCTTCGGGCAAGCTCAACGCGCCAAACAATGCCCAGGTGAGCGAGCAAAATAGAGAAGCTTATACCTTACAGCCTTCATGGAAGCCTGTAACAGGTGCCGATTTTTACGAGATAAACTTTAATGATATGCACTATACGCATATCAAAGACACTACTTTCTTGTTTGATGGCTTGGTGCCAGAAACCGCTTATACCTTTAAGTTAAGGGCTGTAAATAAAGATGGGGCTTCTGAATGGACCACCTTGAGTGCCAAAACCAAAACCAATCCGTTAGAGTTTGCCATTAAGGGCATAGTAGCCGAAACCACAGCCGAAAATCAGGATGGGGAAGGCATCGATAAATTGTTCGACTTTGACGAAGGTAACATGTGGCACACCAAATGGGGTGCTAAGGCTGTTCCTTTCGATATGATTATCGACCTGAAATCGATTAACCAGCTTGAAAAATTCCATTACCTGCCACGTACGGGCAGAGGAAACGGCATATTGCTGAAAGGCAAGGTCTTTTACAGCACCAACAAAGAGAACTGGACAGCAGCAGGCGATTTTGAATGGAAAAACGTGGGCGATTTGAAGGTGTTCAATTTTGCGGGCCATCCATCCGCGCGTTACGTCAAAATAGCCGTGGCCGATGGCGTTGGGGGCTTTGGCTCGGGCCGAGAACTTTATGTGTTTAAAGTGCCTGGTACCGAAAGCTATTTGCCTGGCGATATCAACAACGACCGTTTGATCGATAAAAACGACCTGACTTCTTACATCAACTACACGGGCTTGAGAAAAGGGGATGCCGATTTTGAAGGCTACATCAGCAATGGCGATATCGATAAGAACAATTTGATCGATGCTTACGACATCTCGGTAGTCGCTACGCAACTTGAAGGTGGCGTGGCCGATAGCAAGCTAGACAAAGTAGCAGGTAAACTTCTATTAACCAGCAATAAGCCAAGCTACAACAAAGACGAAATCGTTGAGGTCAAAGTTAAAGGGGTAGACCTTAAATCGGTAAATGCCCTTAGCTTTGCTTTGCCATACAATGCACAGGATTATGAGTTTGTAGGCGTACAAAGCCTCAATACCAAGCAGATGGATAATTTAACCAACGATCGCCTGCATACCAACGGCGAAAAGGTGCTATATCCAACCTTTGTAAATGTGGGCAACAAGGAAAGCCTAAATGGTAGCGCGGATTTGTTTATCCTGAAACTCAAAGCCAAACGCAAGGTAAAATTTGAGTTGAAAGCACTTGATGGCGTATTGGTTGATCAAAAACTGAATACGGTTAAATTCTAGTTTTTATAGCCGATCACCACAAGGTCTCCAAATTTTTTGGAGGCCTTGCGGTTTTTATGGACCATATTTTTTAAACTCTTGATGGCTTGGCTTGTTGTGGCACAGGTAACAAGCAGTTATGGAACTGGAAAGAGAATTACTTGTTGCATGAATTGAACAAAGGCGACAGCAACTTGGATGTTAAAAACGAAAAAGGCTTTACGGCAATGATGCTGGCCACAATGAAAGGCCATTTAGCCTTTATTGGTCAAGCTATTGCGGCTACAAGGTGCAAGTGCCAATTCTTACAATCATAGCGGTTTAAGGGCCATAGATTTGGCAACAGAGTTGGACAATATAGCCATGATACGGTTGTCGAAGACGTAAGCGATGGCAATTCATGTAATTATGCTAATTTTGCGGCATTAGTTTAAACCATGCAGGAAATCATTTTTACAAGTATTGGCTGGCTCGGCGTAGTACTTTGCACCATAGGCTATCTGCTGTTGAGTATGGGTATTATCCAAGCCGAATCGGTAAGTTTCCAATTGTTCAATATATTGGGGGCGCTATGTTTGGTAACCATTGCCCTTCACAGCAATGACCTGCCTAATGCCGTTGCCAATTTGTTATGGATGTTTATTGGACTATATGCCTTGAGGCGCTGGCTCAAAAACCAGCAGGCGTCCAAAAAAACTAAGCGGTAATTCCCAATAGCTCAAAAGCTTTTTGTTTATAGCTTTCAAGCCTTAAGGCATAGGCATTTTTATCTGTTTCCATAGACAGATAGAAATAAGCACCGTCCAGGATCACGAAAATAAAATCGGCCGTTGTTTTTGGCGCTGGCACCTGTATTTCTTGCCTCGCGTTGCATTGGCTGATCATATCGGCCAAGGCTAGCCGCAACGAATCGAGGATGGTTTTGTATTTCGCCTTGATTTTTTTTTCCCTGAAGGCCAAGGCATAAAAAGTATAGAATAGCCCGTCATCAAATAGCGTATTCCATTTCTTCGAAAACAGGAGTACGATGGTTTGTTTCAAATCTTCCTTGGTAATGCCGTCTTTGCTTTTGATGCTGTAAATCAGTAGGTACCGGTCTAAAATATAGTCGATCAAGGCATAGGTGAGGTCTTCCTTGGTTTCAAAATAATGGATAATCAAGCTTGGATTGATATCCATTACCTTAGCAATTTTCGCAATAGATGTATTTTCGTAGCCTTCCTTTTTGGCAACCTTATAAAACATCTTTATAATTTCTAGCTGCCTGATTTCTTTTAGGCTTTTTCTTCCCATTTTTTTTAGTTCAAAATGCAATTTAGCTTAAAAATCTGGTGTTGCGAATTTTTCACATTTGTTAAATTGTTCTATTTTTTTGCAAGCACATCCTGTTTTTATTTACAGGGTTATCTCTCTTTTTAGTTTGTAGATAATCGTTCTAGTCTGTTTTAAGCAAGTTTTTTTAGGTTGATTGGTAGCGCTTAAAGATATGAAATACTGTGTGTTGAGTGTTAGTATTTAATTAAATATAAATTGAATGAATGTTCAATTTATTTATTTAGATTTAACTTGAAGGTAATATTCAGAGGAGAGATTTGCCCAGTCTTTACTCGGCTTAGCAACTAGAACTTTAAAACTTAACAAACAAATTGACTATGAAGAACAAATTACTTATGATTTGCCTGATGCTCTTTGCATTAAACGGCTTCGCGCAACGTATCGTCTTGAAAGGGGAGGTGACCGATGCCGAAACCAAAGGCCCCATACCGTCTGTCAACATTAGTGTAAAAGGCAGTAGCCAGCATACAGCCACCGATAGCAACGGAAAATATATTTTGAACGACGTACCCTCAAATGCAGTTTTGATTTTTACTTACATTGGCTACAAACAAGTAGCAATTGACCTCAATGGCAAAACTCAACTCAACATTGTCTTAGAACCCGACCACGGTAAATTAGATGAAGTAGTGGTAGTTGGTTTTGGCACCAAGAAAAAAATCAATATTGCCGGTGCAATAGACCAGATTTCGGGCAAGGAGCTCGAGTCAAGACCTGCGGTCAACGTATTGCAAGGGCTACAGGGCTTAAGTCCAGGGCTTAACATCCGTTATGGCGGCGGTGCTCCGGGTTCAATTCCGGCGGTTAACATCAGGGGCTATACATCGATTAACGGGGGCTCGCCATTGGTGGTTATCGATGGTATTCCGGCTACGAGCTATGACGACCTGTTGCGCTTAAATCCATCAGACATTTCATCATTTACCGTGCTTCGCGATGCGGCTTCGGCCGCTATTTACGGAGCCAGGGCGGCCTTTGGGGTTATTCTCGTTACCACCAAACAAGGCGTAGCAGGTAGGCAGAGTATCAGTTATAACGCATTTGTATCGTGGGGAAAACCTACGGTATTGCCAAAACCAGTAACCGACCCTTATATCTTTTCGAGGGTGCTGGAAACCTCTACCGATAATACGCCATGGGATTATGTGAACTTTTCTGACGAATATTATAAATGGGCAAGAGAACGATCCGATAATCCTTCTATTCCCGATACCAGGCTAGACCCGGCCGACCCCACCAAATGGGCCTACATGGGCAGCAACGATTGGTACGGTTATTTTTTCAACAATTCGAGCATATCGCAAAACCATACGTTGTCGTTTTCGGGCGGGGCAAGCCTAAACGATAAGCCTTTAACCTATTACCTTTCTGCCGATTACGGAAGAGACAACGGCTTGAACAAACTGGCTCCCGATTATTGGGACCGCTATACCTTGAGGTCGAGATTGGGCTTTGCACCTTTAAGCTGGTTAAAGTTAGACAACAATTTGAGTATTTACGAAACCAAACGGGCCTTGCCTAATACCAGCCTTACCGATTTATATTACCTTAAACCTACCGATGTAGCCGTAAATCCTGACGGAACCTGGGCCAATACCGATGCCGGCAGGTTGGCCGCCAAGCTGGTAGATGGTGGCAATAACCTGCAAAACATGTTTGGCTTTCAGAACATTGCCAGTGCAACCGCTACTTTTTTAAAGGGCGATTTAACCGTAAACGCGGATGCATCTTTTAAAAGGGAGCTATGGAAATACCATAACGACTCTAAAAAATACAAAATAGGCTATGGGCCAAAAGATATCAGAGAGGAAGGTGGCAATGGCTTTGTGAGCGAAAACAACGGCTACCTTTATAATAACGCCTATAATTTGTATACCACCTACAGAAAAACGCTTGGCAACCATGCCTTGAGTGCCATGGTGGGCTTTAATAGCGAAGACTATAATTATTCGACGGTAAATGCCCAACGCGACTTGTTGCTTTCGTCTTCATTGCCTTATTTGGGCTTAACCTCTGGCGAGGCAAAAATTGGGGCCACCTATAGTGCTTATGCCACACAAAGCGTTTTTGGGAGGCTTAACTATACCTTCAAAGACCGTTACATTTTAGAAGGAACAGGTCGCTACGATGGTTCGTCGAGATTTCCTTCTAAAAGCCGTTGGGGCTTTTTTCCATCGGGGTCGTTCGCCTGGATAGCCAGTTCTGAAGACTTTTTGAAGCCTTTGGAACCCGTACTTTCTACCTTTAAGCTACGCACCTCTTATGGTGACCTGGGCAACCAGAACGTAGGCGATTTTGCCTATATTCAAACCCTGCCAACAGGCACTTCGAGCTATTTGATTGACGGCACGCAACGTCAAGTAATTACAGGCTCGCCAAAATTGCTTATCGACCCGAACAATTATACTTGGGAGCGTGTATCAACCCTAAACATGGGTACAGATATCGGTTTGTTCAACAATAAGTTTTTGTTGACATTCGATTACTATAGCCGCGATACCAAAGGCATGCTGACCAACGGACAGGAGTTGCCTGCCGTGCTTGGCACTACCGTGCCTTCGCAAAATGCAGCCGATTTACGAACAAAAGGCTGGGAGCTATCGGTTACCTACAGAGACAAGTTCGATTTGGGTAGCCAGCCATTCAATTTCTCCGCAAAAGTATTCTTGGCCGATTCGAAGTCTAAAATCACCAAATTTAAAAACGAACAAAACCTATTCTCTTCATACCGAGTGGGCCAAAATATTGGCGAGATCTGGGGACTGGAGAATGATGGCTTCTTTCAGAATGCATCCGAAATCAAAGCGCTTGATCAAAGTGCCATTGTGCCTTGGGGAGCCTTGTCTGTAGTACCGGGCTGGCCAAAATACAAAGATTTAGATGGCAATGGCAAAATAGAGCGTGGCTTAAGCGCCAATAATCCCAAAGACCTGAAGATCATTGGCAATAGTGCCGATCGCTATAGCATTGGTGCCAATTTGAACATGGATTGGAATGGATTTGATTTGGGGATCTTTTTGCAAGGTGTATTGAAACGCGATTTTTATCCGCACCACTACTTGTTTTGGGGGCCTTATCAGCAGCCTTATGCCAATGTTTATCCTTGGAACTTGGATTTTTATAGGGCAACTGCCGATTCTCCGGCCCAAAGGGCAAAACATTCTGCATCTTACCTGGCTGCTGGCTTGGCCGATGCCAATCCGAATGCCTATTATCCGGTATTACAGTCGTGGTTGGCCGATGCAAACTATGGTGCGGGTTTAGATATTCCGCAAAGCAAATACCTGTTAAATGGTGCTTACCTGCGCATCAAGAACATCACGTTGGGTTATACCTTGCCAGCGAAGCTGAGCCGCCGCATCAGGGCCAGCCGCCTAAGGTTTTTTGCTTCGCTGGATAATGTTTACGAATTCTCGTCTATCAAAAAATATGTAGATCCAGAAGCCATTAACCAAAGTTCGAGTGCTTGGGCCTATCCGTACCAGAGAAAATATGCATTTGGCTTGAACCTAGATTTCTAATCACTTAACCTGTAGGGGTGAAACAGCTAGGCTTTTGCAGCCTAAACCTCATAAGCGTTTCATCGCTACCCCAAAACCCTAATAAGATGAAAAAAAATACGATATATATCCTTTTTGCAGCCTTAATGCTTTTGGTGGGTGCCTGTAAAAAGAGCGAATTGGATAGGTTTCCGCAAACCTCCATCTCGCCAAATCTTTTCTTCAATACCGAAGAAGACCTGGCTCTTTATGTAAATGGACTTTTAGCATTGCCAGACCGAAATAGCTATTTGAACGATCAGAGCAGCGACAACGTGGCTACGACAGCATCAGTAGAAGTCAAGAATGTAATGCTGGGCAATGCCAATTCGCAAAATATAACCGGAGGCTGGAGCTGGACCCGGCTTCGCGACATCAATTATTTTTTAGAAAATTATAATAAGGCGGCTGTATCTTCAGATGTTAAAAGGCATTACATAGGTTTGGCCCGTTATTACCGGGCAGAGTTTTATCTGGCCAAGGTAAAGCGTTTTTCGGATGTGCCCTGGTACTCGAAAACCTTAAGTCCGGACGACAAAGATTTGTACAAAGCCCGCGATCCCAGAACCTTGATTGTAGACAGTATAATGGCTGATTTGGATTTCGCCTATAAAAACGTCAGGGAGAAAGTACCCGTTGGCACGCCTGGCAAATGGGCGGTGGCTACCTTATATGCCCGTGCAGCCCTTTATGAAGGCACTTATCGTAAATATCACGACGAGCTTAACCTTCAGGCCACGGCAAGCACCTTTTTGCAAACAGCCGCCAAGATCGCCGACGAGGTCATGACATCGGGCAAGTTTTCCATTTACAATACCGGAAAACCAGCTTCAGATTATGGGGCGCTTTTCTCGAGCCAGGATTTAACCACCAATCCGGAAGTGATATTGACCAATGTTTTCGACCTGGCAAAAAACAAGGGGCAAAATGTAAACAGTACGGTTTTTGGCGATTATGAACAGGCCCCTGCAAGAGACTTGGTACAAAGCTATTTAATGAAAGACGGTAGCCGATTTACAGACATTGCCAATTACGACAAACTGGGTTTTGTAAAGGAATTCGAAAACAGAGACCCGCGCATGGCGCAAACCCTGGTATATCCGGGTTGGATCAGTGCAGCTAATCCTTCACCTTATATCCAACGCCTGAATAAAAACTTTACCGGTTACCACCAATTGAAAGGCTATGTAAACAGTACAGACAACAACACGTTAAATGGCGTCGATTTTCCGGTATACCGTTATGCCGAAATTTTGTTGGCCTATGCAGAAGCCCAAGCCGAATTGGGCACGCTAACCCAGGCTCAGTTAGACAAGTCTGTTAATTTGTTGAGAAAGAGAGCCGGATTGCCAGATTTGAATTTGGCACAGGCCAATGCCAACCCCGATCCGATAATGGCACTTCAATATCCTAATATTGCAACCAACAAAGGCGTTATTTTAGAGATTAGACGCGAACGCAGGGTAGAATTTGCTTTCGAAAATACCCGCTACGATGATTTGATGCGTTGGAAGGCGGGCCAATTGCTGGCGAAAAGCCCAGAGGGTATGTATTTTGCTGGTTTAGGTAAATATGACCTCACCGGAGACGGAATAGAAGATGTTATTTTGATAGACCGTTCGCAGACCATTCCGGGAGAGTCTCAAAAGGAAGTGAATGCTCTAGGCGTCAAGCTCATTTACTACCGTACAGGAACCATTGGCTCTGATGCAACCGTATTTCTTAAAAATGGCACATCAGGTGGCGCAATTGTTACCGAATCGGTTACCCGTAATTTTGTAGAGCCCAAATATTACTATCGCCCAATCCCTAATCAGGATGTCGTACTCAATCCAAACCTCAAACAAATTTTTGGTTGGTAACCGCTTTTAAAAAATAGTAGGCTAAAAACACTTATGAAAATATCCAGAAGAACATTGCTTAAAGTCGCTGGCCTTGCCACAGGCGCGGCCTTAACGGAAGGTACGCAGGCATTTGTAGAACCGCAGAATAAAAGCAAAAACAAGAAAGTAGCGCTTCAAGTAGCTCATATTACCGATGTACACATTAGAAAAGGTGATGAGGCACCCGAACGATTTACCAAATGCCTGCAACATATCATAGACAATCATAAGCCCGATTTCTTTTTGAATGGGGGAGATTCTATCAATGATGCCTCTTATGATAGCGTAATAAGAGAGCAGGTAATTGAGCAGTGGGCCCTATGGGATCAGTGCATCAAAACCATTGCGAAATATGAGGTTTTCAGTTGCCTGGGCAACCATGATATGTGGTGGAAGGCGCCAGCAAAAACCGATGCCATGTATGGGAAGGATTACGCAGTTAAACGCCTGAAAATTCCGAATCGTTATTACAGCTTTAAAAAGAAGAACTGGCATTTCATCATCTTAGATGGCAACAACAGCCAAATTTCTTTAGACGAAGAGCAGTTTAAGTGGCTGCAAAACGAACTGGAAAGTCTCCCCGCCCGTACGCCAGTATTGCTGATGTGCCATTATCCTATTTTGGGGACTACGCAGGTATTGGTTGGCGGCGGCCATTCGGATTGCAAAAAACTAAAAGACCTTTTCTATAAACATAAAGACAAGGTTCGCATTTGCCTGAGTGGCCATAACCACTTGGCTGACCATACGAGTTATAACGAAGTGCTTTATTGCTGCAATGGAGCCATGAGCGGTTTTTGGTGGGGCAAAGGTGATGCCGAATCGGCCGGAAAAGGCTATTATTTGGAAACCCCGCCGGGTTATGCCCTGCTTAAACTGTATGATGATGGGAGTGTAGAAAATGAATATATCCCCCATTCATTTTAAGCGTATCTAAGCACTTTTATCTACTTTAATGTCGAAGAGCCTCCAAAAACGGAGGCTCTTTGCTGTAAGAAGGTCTTTGCAAATGCTCTAATTTTTTACATCGCTACAATCGGTAGTTAAATTAATTAAATTAGCTTCATTAGTATCGCAATCGTAGATTTTTCCTCTCTATTCCGGTCCTTCTTGCCTATGCTTATTTGCAATAGGATAGTGTTGGCAAGCCCAAATTGTTTTTAATGACTATTGAAGTTTTCATCCTTAACTAAGTACAACGCTCTCATGAACATTTATTTACGCCAAAAAGCCTCACCCTAAACGCATTGCTCCATTAAGATAAGCAATTGTATTTGTTTTCTTTCTGAAAGCCTAAGCCAGCCATTTTAGATCTATTAATCCACACCTTTTCTTGGCGCCATAGGCATTTCATCAATACACATTGAATTTTTCAACAGGTATTAGAATGAGCAGCGAAAAATTAATCTTGATTGGCTGTGATGATACAGCGAACCTGGCGTTGGTGCTTAACGGCACTAAGGGCAGCACTTTTGCCCATAGTGTGGTTTCGGCCACCCGTACTGCCGACCTGCTGCGGATTGCTGAAGCCATGGAACCAAACTTGATTGTTTTGTGTTTTAGGGATAACCAACCTGTATTGAATGACTTGGAAGTTTTTTTAAGACCTTTGAATATTCCGGTAATCTGCCTCGTTTCGCAGGCAGAGGCCCAAACCTTGGTTTGGAACGAAAGAAGGATTGTATTTGCTTTTGCCAAGGAACACATTGCCAATGAGTCCTACCTGGCCAGCCGCATCAATTCTGTATTTTTGCTTAACCAACCCACTTTGCCCATATCGCAGGAAATTGCTGTTGCAACCGAAAAAATTGTTGAGAGGTATGAAAACGATAGCAGCTTGAGCAGATATGTACTTGAGCTCGATCAAAAAGTTGAAGTGCTGGCCAAGGTTAAAGAACGTATTGCCGAACTATACCCGCAGGTAAACGACGCCACCAGGGCCGAGCTGACCGCCATCGTAAATACCATCAAGCAATCGGCAGGCAATAAAAAGCTATGGGATGATTTTAAGCTGTATTTTGAACAAACCGACCCGAGCTTTTTGCTCACTTTGGCACAGCAATATCCTTCGTTAACCACCATCGACCTCAAATACTGCTGCTACCTGAAAATGAACATGACCAACGACGACATCAGAAACCTGTTGGGCATTAACCAGGAAAGCGTACGTACACACAAGTACCGCTTGAAGAAAAAGATGTCACTTTCTAAAAATCAAGACCTGAGAAGCTATCTCAGAACCGTAAACAGTTAGTTAAAATCCTTTGTAATTTTTGGTTTAAAACACTGCGCTTGCTTTTGTGCATGGGTTGGCGTATACAAAATTACAGCCTGTCTACGGTTTGTATACGGAAATTTGTTGTTTGCCCATCTTCTTGTCTACGAAAGGTATATGGCAAAATCTTGTCTCGCCTTGCTTCTCGCGCTACATTTGAATCAGCACGCTCACCCCATAAATTAAATCGGCGATGATAAGCAAAGCGCTCCAATTTACGAATGATTTGATGGATCAGTTTTTAAGAAACCGGTTTGCGCTCGAAGAGAGCAAGGTGATCTTGAACAATCTGATCGAAGGAAATGGATCGGTGCCCGAAATCAACAAAAACAAGGTTATCCTTTCGCTAATCAATATCGAAAAAGAAACCATACAGCCTTTTTATACACGTCATCAACAAATGGCCAATGGCAATTATGCCGACGTAAACCCCGATGAAAGGTATAACCTATATGTTTTGGTCAGCTCAAATTTCGACGATTATAAAGAGTCGCTCAAATTCCTGAACGAGGTCATGCTGTTTTTTCAGGTGAATACCTTGGTCAATGCTTATTCGTTTGCTAACCTGCCGGCAGGCCTCGACCGATTGGAATTTGAAATCGAAAAAATAAACTACCAGCAGATGCAGGGTTTATGGACGGCTATGGGCTGTCTCTTATACACATCTAAAAAGGGGGGGGGGGGGGGGGGGGGGGGGGGGGGGGGGGGGGGGGGGGGGGGGGGG
>NZ_JAELUC010000075.1 GCF_016429155.1 Pedobacter sp. ASV12
AATCACCTTGAAAGGATGCAACTTATCTTTGGCTACCTCAAAATAGGCTTCGCCAGTTAATTCTACCCTGCGCTCTTTGGCCCCTGTAAAACTCAATGGATATTTCAGGCAGGTATATCAATTGTCTAAAATAGAGGGTTTAAGCCATAAGGAAATCAGCGAGCGTTTGGGGATTTCTGTATCTACCGTTAATAACCATATCGTCAAATCTTCTAAGGCGGTAAGAAATTTCTTGTACCAACACGGCGATCTGGCTGTTGCCTTAGCCGTAGTTGCCCTTTTTGATCGGGTGAAATAATTTTTTTAACCTGATTATCAGCGATTTATATGTTTTTTAAGAATTTCTGTCGATTTGACTAGTTGTTGAGGCTTACTAAAACGTATTAGTAGTTATTAACCAAATATATTTATGGATCAAATCGATCTGCTGTTTGCCAAATTCGCAAAGAACGAATGCAGTGCCCAAGAATTGGAGTACCTGTTGAAATATTTCGCTGATGGCAATGATGAAACGGCGCTTAAAAGAAATATAAAGAAACAGCTTGGTCAGGCCTATCAATCGAACAGCCAGTTGGATATGTTGGTAGAAGAGGTGTTTGAAAACATCAAGGAAAGAATCGGCAACCAAGACACAGTAAAATTAAGGCCTAAATTCGCGATTTACCGTTATGCTGCCGCAGCAGTTATTGTACTCTGCGCTTCAGTTGCACTGTGGTACAATTTTTATTCTTCATCGTTAAAAGATCAGGAAAAGGTAGCTGCTCGCCCCATTGTACCTGGCGGCAGGAAGGCCATGCTTACCTTGGCCAATGGTACGAAAATTGACCTGACCCACTCCGTTAATGGAGCATTGGCCAAAGAGGCGGGTATAGAGATTACCAAAACCGCCGATGGACAGTTGCGCTATGAAATAAAAGACCAGCATCAAACCCCAAGCTTTGCACTTTACAACACCATCGAAACGCCTAAGGGTGGTCAATATCAGATCCACCTGCCCGATGGCACCAAAGTATGGCTCAACGCCGCTACCAGCCTGAAATATCCATTGAGTTTTACAGGGGCCAAAGAGCGCAGGGTAGAATTAACTGGCGAAGCCTATTTTGAGGTAGCCAAAGATAAGTTGCATCCTTTCAAGGTGATTTCCAAAAATCAGGAAGTACAGGTATTGGGCACGCATTTTAACATCAATGCCTATGCAGATGAGGATAATATCAAAACCACATTGCTCGAAGGTGCTGTACGCGTGGCTATTCGGACCAAAGGCCAACATGCGAATGAAGAAATATTAAAACCAGGCCAGCAGGCCATTTTGGAGGCAAATGAGATTGCAGTAGTTGAAAAAGATGTAGCGGCCGAAGTGGCCTGGAAAAATGGGCGTTTTACCTTTGTAGACGAACCTATCGAAAGCATTATGCGCAAAGTGGCGCGTTGGTACGACGTAGATATTGTTTACAAGGGCAATATGAAAGAAAAGGCTTTTGCAGGTTCGGTTTCTCGCTACGATAACATTTCGAAACTGCTAAACACCATGGAAGCCACCAATACCGTACACTTTAAAATAGAAGGAAGGAGGGTTATCGTTATGGATTAATTATACACCTCCTTAAAGATAGTCCACAAAAAAGCCAGAGGTGCTTCGACCTCCCCCTGGCCATCGGTTGTGCCGTCTTTTAAAATGTTGCGAGACAAAATAAATCAACTAAACAAACCAAGACCAAATATATGAAAATTTCTCCCATCAGAAACGGGGGCTCTATTGGCGTTGCAAAAAAAATCGTTCGTATCATGAAACTCACTGCGATTATATTGACCCTATTTTTACTCAGGGTAAGTGCTTTGACCCACGCACAGGTATCGTTGAACGAAAAGAAAGCCCCTTTGATTTCTATACTTGCCAAAATCAAGAAACAAACAGGTACAGAATTCCTGTACAATGTATATAGCCTTAAAAATGCAAAACCGGTTAGCATTAGATGCAATAATGCTTCCTTGCAGGAAGTATTGAACACTTGTTTTGCCGATCAGCCTTTTTCTTATAAGATACAAGACAATACGGTGATCATTGTTACACCGCCCAATACACCCAAAGTAGCACAAGAAATGCCCAAGTCTTTATCGCTGATCAAAATAACCGGTAAGGTAAAAGACACGGCCGGGGTGGCCATGCCCAATGTGTCGATCCTGAACAAAACAACGGGCAAAGTGGTAGGTACCGATGACAAAGGTGCTTTTGCTATCGAGGCCAATGCGGGCGATGTGCTGGTATTTTCTTTTATCGGCTATGTAAAACAAGAAATTACAATAGGCACGGCCACCCAACTGGATATCGTACTTCGCGAAGAAAAAAATACCCTTGCGCAGGTGGTTGTTACTGCACTTGGCATTTCCAAAGACCAGCGCAAACTTGGCTATTCGATGTCGACGGTTAATGGTAACCTTTTAAACGAGGCCAAGGAACCCAATGTTGCCAATAGCTTGAGTGGCCGGGTAGCGGGCCTGAATGTAAGCGGCGTAAGCAGCGGTCCGGGGTCTTCGGCGCGTCTGCTCATTCGTGGTGTTTCTAATTTTTCGGCTACAACAGGTCCTTTGTTCGTCATCGACGGGGTACCGATGGACAATACTCAAAAAGGATCGCCTGGCGTGTATGGCGGACAGGATTTGGGCGATGGCATCTCGAGCATTAACCCCGACGATATTGAAAATGTAGTGGTATTGAACGGTTCTGCCGCATCGGCACTTTATGGAACGCGCGCAGCCAATGGGGTTATTCAGATTACCACCAAAAGTGGCAAGGGCCAAAAAGGCTTTGGCGTAGAATACAGTGGCAATTTTAGCATCAACAGCATTATAGACAATACCGACTACCAAAAAGTTTACGGGCAAGGGCTTAACGGCAACCGTCCATCAACTCGAGCAGATTTGGTAACGGCCAGTTTGAACAGTTGGGGCGCAAGGATGGATGGCGAAATGACCATTGGTCAAGATGGCTTAATGCATCCTTATGCCCCTGTAGATAACCAGTTGGAGAAGTTTTACAGAAATGCTCCTGTATTTTCGAATACCTTGGCGCTCTTGGGTGCTGGCGAAAAAGGTAATTTCAGGTTGTCACTTTCTCAAACCAACAACCAATCGGTTATTCCGAACAGTGGCTTGAAAAGATATTCGGGCAACTTGAACATCAATCAAGAGATCATCAGCAAGCTGAAACTAACGGCCATGATCAATTACATCCATGAAGATGTAAAACTGAGGCCCAACTTGGGCGATATGAGCCGTAATCCGAATTTTACCATGTCGCTGTTGCCAGCCAATGTAAACCCTGATTACCTGAAGTTGATTTATGATCCGGTTACGGGCAACGAGAACCACATGGGCAACGGAGGCTATATCCCTAATCCATGGTTTGTAGTGGATAAGGTAATTACCAATAGCAGACGGCAACGTCTCATTTCATCAACTTCACTGCGCTACGATTTTACCAAGGAATTGTACCTGCAAACCCGCTTGGGCTATGATCATATTGTTGATAATGCCCTGCGCATAGAGCCAACAGGTATTGGTTACAACCCGAATGGCCAGTTAGAAGAGCTTTCTAAAGCGCAAACCACCGAGATGAACATCGATGTATTGGCTGGCTATTCGAAAAAGATAGTTGCCGACCTTACTCTCGATGCGGCCATTGGGGGCAATATCCGTAAGTTTAATTTCGAAAAGGTAGGCGTTTCGGGCTCGCAATGGAAGATCCCATATTTTTATACGCCATCTAACTTAACGATACAGAATACCATTTATCCATCGCCAAATAGGCTACAAACCAATTCGGCTTATTATACGCTCGATTTTAACTATAAAAACTACTTGACCTTAAGTACAACAGGTAGATACGATGAGTTTAGTACCACCACCAAAGCCATATTTACCCCATCGGTAAGTGCCAGTTTCATTTTTTCTAATCTCGTAGAAATTCCAAAGCTCACCTTTGGTAAATTCAGATTGGCCTATGCCAAAACCAGTGGTGAAGCACAGCCTTTTAAAAACGCCAAATACTATAGCATAGCTGCTGGTGATATTGGTGGAAAAACCTATGCCAACCTGGCTTCAGAAATTTTGCCCGAAAATTTAAGTCCTTATTCGATGCGCGAGTTCGAAACAGGTTTAGAACTGAAAGGTTTTGATGGCCGGTTAGGTTTAATGCTTTCGTATTTCGCACGCAAAACCACCAACGAACTGGTATCACAACAGATCAGTATTGCTTCTGGAGGCTATCAATCTACTTACATCCCCTTGGGCTCTACCCAAAATAGGGGGCTAGAGCTGACTTTAAATGGTACACCGGTTCGTAACAGCGGGTTTAGCTGGGATGTTTCCTTCAACTTTACCAATGTAAACAACAAGCTATTGAATATTGATGGCATTACTACCAGCATCCAAAACTCTGGCGAAGGCCAGTACAGGCCAACTGTAGGCCCGTATGCCAACGGTGCCGGTATATATGGCATAGTAGGCTTGCCTTTGGCCCAGATCATGGCCAACGATTACAAGTACGATGCCAATGGCAATATCATCATTGGTATAGATGGAATCCCCGTAAGAGGTCCGTTTACCCCAATGGGATCCGGCCTACCTAAATATTATGGTGGCTTAAACAACAGTTTTACCTATAAAAACTTTAACCTTTCTTTCTTGGTCGATTACCGATTTGGCAATAAAGTACTTTCGGCCACCGACTTTTTGAGCGTTTACTACGGACTGAACAAAAAGACCTTGGTAGGCAGGGAGACAGGTATTATAGCCAAGGGAGTTACCGAAGACGGCCAGCCCAACCAGACTTTGGTAAGTGCACAAGATTATTACCAAGGCTTGGTAAAGAACATTCCGGCGGTAACTGTTTACGATGGCAGCTTTATCAAGTTGCGACAGGTAACCTTCAATTACAGCTTGCCAGAGAAATTGTTGGACAAAACCCCTTTCCGGGCAGTAAGCATAGGCTTTGCCGCTCGTAACCTCCTTACGTTGATGAAGCATACCAAGAATTTCGATCCAGAGGACACGTTTTCGTCGCTTACCGGTAACGCGGGCTTAGAAGGGGCGGGTTTGCCACAGACGCGTAATTATGGCCTAAGCTTAAACGTAAAGCTTAAATAGTTTAAAAAGATAAAAGTTAAAATAGATACTCATGAAGAAGCTAACTTTTTACCTCATACTTGCAGCCGTCCTTTTTATGCTCGGCTGTTCAAAAGATTTTGAAGAATTAAACCGCGACCCTACAAAAGCCAATGAAAGCAATACAGACCCGAATTATTTACTTACTTCGGGGCAATTAAATTATGGAAATATAACTGAACACCAACTGTACGAACTGGCACCAATGGTACAGGTATTGGCATCAACCATTACCCAAACCTCTTATAGTGCTGGCGATAAATACAGTTCTCAATTATTTTCATACAATGATCGTTTCTTTAACGACGGACAAACGCAGGCAGGCTTATTTGCCGAAGCCATTACCCTTGCTACACAAAAGGATCCTGAAAAATACCACAACCTGATCCAAATTTGTAGAATAATGAGGGTAATGGCCCTGCAACGCGTAACCGATGTATACGGCGATATTCCTTATTTCCAGAAAAATGGAACCCTCTATCCGAAATACGATAGGCAGGAGGAGATTTACAAGGATATGCTGGCTACACTTGATGATGTGGGCCAAAAATTGGATAAGAGCAAGGCCAAAGTTGCCGGCGATCTTTATTACGATGGCGATATAGACAAATGGCAAAAATTCACTTATGCGCTCATGTTGCGTGTAGCTATGCGCCTTACCAAAATAGACCAGGCTACGGCCAGATTATATGCCGAGAAAACCAAGGGCAAGACCTTTGCCGATTTGGCAGACAATGCCATCTTAAGGTTTAACGGCACAGCCGAAGAACGCAAAAACAAATCGGCCAACGCTTGGTTTGGCGATGCCGCCACTTTTGGACAGATCAGGTGGTCTAAAACCTTTATCGATTACCTAAATAATAATAACGACCCAAGGTTATACGTGCTGACCGAAAAGGCAGATACGGGTTTGATCAACAATAACGACTTGAGCAAAAAAGCCTTTGGCTATACCCAAATTAATCCAGCTCCGAGTGGTAAAATTTACGAAGTGCCCATGGGCATGCCTAATGGTTACGATGTAAACGGTGTGCGTAGCATCGAAACGGCGCCTAACTATCCAGGGCCAACAGGAAAGGGCAGCAATGCCTCGCCTTTGGGCAATTATGCAAGGCCAGTAAGTTCTGTTTTTGCCGTACCCACTTTCCCTGTATTTATCCTTACTTATGCCGAAACAGAATTGTTATTGGCCGAAGCCAAGGCCAGAGGCTGGGATGTAGGTGCTACATCGGCCAAAGACCATTATAAAAACGGTGTAATAGCTGCCATGAAGTCGTTAGAGCAATTGAATGGAATGTTGACCATGGGCGGCGAAGTACAGGCTTTTGCCGATGCCCATCCTTTAGATGAAACTTCTCTGGAAAAATCGTTAGAAATGATCAATTCGCAATATTGGGTAGCCACACTGTTCGATTTTCCTGAAACTTGGGCCAATTATAGGCGTAGCGGTTATCCGGTACTAACCCCGGTTAATTATCCAGGCAACCGTACCAATGGCCTATTGCCCCGTCGTTTAAATTACCCCAACAGGGAAGCCTCTTATAATGCCAGCAACTACAATGAAGCGGTGGCACGTTTGGGGGGCAACGATCTCGATCTTACCAAAAGAGTTTGGTGGGATAAACCATAAAGCTAACCTAAAAAACTATAGTTATGAAAAAGATATCTTGTTTATTGATCAGTAGCCTACTTTTATTAGGCGCCTGTAAAAAAATAAAAACAGAACAAAAGTATCCCGATATCAAAAATGATAAGGATACTGAACTGCAAGGCTGGACTATTGCCAGAATTGAGCAGATTGCCAAGCAAAAGGCCGATTCGATCAGAATTGTAGATTCGCTTTCTAAAATAACCGGGCAGGTAGATCCTAATTCGTTGCTTACCAAGAAGAATCTACTCATTGCCTATGTAGAAGTAAACAATCGTGCCTTTAAAAATGTAACCTGTTATTTGGGCGAAGACAATAAGCCAGTAATTGATTTGGCCTGGATTTTTGCACCCAACATTAACCTCGATGCAGCTACAGGTAAAGCCAAAATTACCTATAACAGACAGGTTCAGGCCCTGATTGATAACGGCTGGCCCAGATATGTACAAAGCAAGGGCGTAAAAGTGGGCATGACCATTTTGGGCAATCATGATAATGCTGGATTTATGAACTTCAGAAATTTGGAAGAAGCTACTGCTTTTGCCCAACATGTAGCCATAGAGGTGCGTAGGCTAGGCTTGGATGCGATCGATTTTGATGACGAATATTCTAACAGTCCATCATGGGCCAATAACCAATCTTTTGCCATGGTAGTATCGGAAGTGAAGCGTTTGTTGCCCGATAAATTTGTACACTGCTACATTTATGGCGGTGCAGGCTCTACTATTTACAACGGCAAACGGATGGGCGATATTGCCGATGCTGGTTCTTCTGCATATTACCCGCAAATACCTTCTGCTGGGAGCGCAGGTTTCCCGGTGGGCAAACTCATAGCCAGTGCCAAGCCATTTTCGCCTTCCTATAGCGGATTTGGCAATGCCGAGGCCACTTGTAAAGACTTGATGACCCAAGGCTACAGAGGGGTAATGCTGTTCGATTTCAATTCTTTCGCTGCTAATTCTGTCGATTTGTTAAGGCCATATGTAAAAGGCTTAAAAAATCAGGATGTAAAGGAAATTACGGGTTGCCCCATTAGAACAGAGAGTGATGATGTGAACGTAACCAATAAGCCATAGGTCGTTCAGAAAAGGATTAACAAAGTTTAAACTCATTGAAAATGAATATAAAATTCATCAGGTTAGCGCTATTGCTATTGTTCTTGTTGACATCAAAAATCACGATGGCACAAGTTAATATCTTTAGGGCAGGAAATGTAACGATTACAGGTTCCACACCGATAATATATGGTTCCATTGCCGATATCAACGATGGCAATACGGGTACCGATGTAGAATTCAGCAGCCCTGCATCAAAAAGCGTTGAGTTGCTCATTACCTGTAACAACGCAGAGAAAATAACAGAGTATTTTATCAATTACTATTATACGAGTCAAAATGCAACTACAATTACTTTGTCTGGCTCTCAAAACAATAGCACTTGGACCCAAATTGACACCAGGACGGTATCGGCCACTGCTACAACCATTAGTGCCACATTTGCCAATACGGTAAGCTATAAATACTACAAGTTTGTATTTGCCAATATTGCCCGGAGCTCTTTAGATATTCGAGAAATTGAAGCCTATAACAATGATCCGGTAGTGCCAACGCTTAAAGCTACGTTAGGTGCCAATGTAAATACAATCAACCTGTCTTGGGACAAAGCGATCAGAAATCAAGGCAGCTATCAGTTAGAGCGATCAACCAATGGTACTGATTTTTCTTTAATCTATACTGGAAATACGGCATCGGCTACTTCTTATGCCGATACGCAACGCGATCCTCAAACAGATTATTGGTATAGGGTAAGGGCTATCATTAATCAAGTTAATCAGCCATATTCGGCAGTAGTAAAAGTTACAGATAAGCTGGAAGGAACCCCAACTTTAACTGCCGTGCCAGGCAATTTGAGTAAGGAAATTGCCTTAAGCTGGACGGCTCTCAATTTTTATAGCGATGGCCAATATGTGTTAGAAAGGTCTACTGACGGAGCTAATTTTACAGTACTTAAAACCGTAGACAAAGCTGTTTTGACCTATACAGATACTACCGGAGTACGCAATACTTCTTATTGGTATAGGGTAAAAGGCGTTAATTATAAATCAACTTCGCCATACTCTGCTGTGGTTTCGGTTACGTCGGGCAACGATGTACTTAAAACGGCACCAGTACTTACGGTTGCTGCCGGAGCTACAGGTACTATTGCCAATCTTTCTTGGTCTGGTTTAACCATTTATACGCCGGGTCAATTTCAAATTGAAAGATCAACCAATGGAACTGATTTTACCTTGGTTAAAACTGTTGATAAATCGGTGAGTACCTTTGCCGATTCTACATTGACACAGGCAACCGACTATTGGTACCGGATAAGAGGCATTAACTATGTGGCGCCTTCTCCCTATTCGGCCATTGTAAAAGTGACTACCAAAAGTGATATGTTGACTACAGCCCCTACTTTAAAAGTGGTATCGCCTACGGGTACACAGGCCAACCTATCATGGGCCTTGTCTTTTGCTACGCCAGGGGGCTTCGAACTCGAGAAATCGACCGATGGGACCAATTTTACGCTGATGGGCAAGCTTGACAAAGCTGTTTTGGCCTATACCGAGGAATCTTTAAGTCCAAATACGACATATTGGTATAGGGTAAGGGCCTATAACTATGTTTCAAAATCGCCTTACTCAACTGTGGTAAGCATCACTACCAACAGCATTACTTCAACCCCTGCCGATATTACCGATGATGGAGGCAAATTAACGGTGAGTGCCGATAACACTGGTGGGGCCAATGCGGGCGAAGGTTCTTCAAAATTGATCGATAATAATATTGCCACCAAATGGTTGGTTTTTACGGGGCAAGCCAATGGCGATCTATCGGCAATTTATGAGCCTAAGGGAGCTTATATAGTTACTGGTTACAAATTAACGACCGGAGGCGATGCACCTGGGCGCGATCCAAAAAATTGGCGTTTCGAAGGATCCAATGATAAATTGGCCTGGACCATTTTAGATACGCGCACCAACCAATTGGGAGCGACAGCCGATAGGTATGCCACTTTTAATTTCGATATTCCAATACCTGGTACAACTGCTTTTAAATTCTATCGTATAGTATTTACGGCCAACAATGGTGCAACAGATGGGGTGCGTTTTCAGGTTTCAGAATGGCAGATCATGGGCATAGACCCTGCAGCGCCAGCTGTGCCTACAGCCTTGAGCATCTCTAATGTTAAAATCAATTCGTTAGATTTAACTTGGGCACAAAGCACTACCAAACCAGCTGCCCAATTTATCCTACAACGCTCAGAAGATGGATTATACTACAAATCTATTGATACATTGGCAGGCAACGTTACAACTTTTACCGATGTAAACCTGTACGATGGCTTTACCTATTATTACCGTATTAATGCCTTAGGTACTTCTTCAACAGCAGTTTCAGGCTGGTCTAAAGTAGCACAGGCAACTACGCTTACAAGCACAGGGCCACTAAGCCCTAAAGATTTGACCTTAAAATCTGCTGGCGAAACTTCGGCCACCTTAACCTGGACAGATCGCGCAACCGATGAAACGGGGTATGTTGTAGAAAGATCGAGAGACAATACCAATTTTACTGTCCTGAAAACCTTAGGTGCCAATACAACAACTTATACCGATGCCACTATTTGGCCTGCAACAGTGTTTTATTATCGTGTAAGGGCGCAAAAAGAGGCGATTTACTCGGCCTATTCAAATACTTTAACGTTAACTACTGGTGGCGTAAACACGCCTCCGTCATCAGGGCCGCTTATCTACAGAAAAATCTGTACTGCCGTTGGTACCTATAAGTTTAGTATTAATGGTTTAAGATCGGGGCCAGGGGCAGAGGGCATCCAGAAATTAAAGGTTACCAACATCAGTAGTGCCGATACAACGATTAGCAATCTTACCTTCCAGCCCGATGTAATAGATGGGGTTGCCTATTATGGCTTCAAAACTACAGGCAAGGCAATAGTAGGCGATTCGGCCACCATAGCCATTACCGTAAAAGATGATGGAGGCACCTTAAACTTTGGCTCTGATAGTACCACTTTTAAGGTGAAGATCTATTTCGTGCCGTTTAAAGTGAACGTTACCGCCGATAGGCCAATTACCAAGGTGCCTCGATATACCTTGGTTAACCTAACCGCAAATACCGATTTCCCTGCAGGTACTACCTACGAGTGGAAAAAAGCCGAAGGAATTGAAGGAGCCACCAACGGAATTAAGCTACGGGTTAGGCCCACAAAGGAAACAACTTATACCGTTGTGGCCACATCTGCTGCGGGTTGCACAGCTACAGCCAGCATTACCGTTTCTCCACAAGATTCGCTGGTAATTGCCAATGTGCTTACCCCGAATGCCGATGGCAAGAACGATACCTGGGTAATTTGGGGCATCGATAAATACCAGAACAACTCGGTAAAAGTGATGGACCGTCAGGGTCGGACCGTATTCGATCGCAAGAATTACACCAATGATTGGGACGGTACCTATAATGGTTCTGCATTGCCACAGGGAGGTTATTACTACGTAGTAGAGACCAACGATGGCGCCAAGCCTAAAACAGGAGTATTAATGATTGTTAAAGCAAACAAGCAATGAAACGAAGAATAAAAATCTTTATAATATTGGCCTGTTGTTGGAGCTGTGGCCTATTGGCTGCAAAAGCGCAGACTGCCAATTTTGGTACAGGATATTTTCAAAATCAGTACCTCTTTAATCCAGCCATGTTGGGGCTGAACAATAACCAGCTCAATATCAATGCCGCCTACAAACGGGAATCGACGGGTATAGACAATGGTCCGAAAACCCTTTATTTTACCGGCGATTATGCCTTTAACAATGGCATGGGCCTTGGCGTTAATGTGTTATCGGACAAGATTGGACCATTGAGCACTACCCGAATGATGGCCAGTTATGCTTATCGGCTTCAGCTTGATGGCGATAAGCAACAGCTTCATTTTGGCCTGGCGGCCGGAGGCATAGTAGAGCGTTTCAATACCATTGACGTTACAGGAGATGGTGCGGATGAGCTACTGTACAATTATAGCGATCGGAAAATGCATTTTGAGGCAGATTTCGGTGTAGCCTACATCCGCGATCGCCTCACCGTACAAGCAACCCTGCCTAATTTGGTGTCGGCTTTTGGCAATCAGGAGCGAAGTTCACTTAGCCAATCGACTTTGTTCGCGGCCGCTTCTTACCGCTTTAACCTTACCGGAACCGACAAAGGCTCAATTAACCTAGAGCCCAAAGTCGCCTTCAGGGGCTTTAAGGCCATAAAAAGTGTGGTAGACCTGGGTGCCAATGCCGATTTTATGCAGAACCAGTTCAACGTGTATGCCATGTATCATACCAATAAAAGCGTTACGGGTGGCATAGGTTTTAAAGCTTTGGATGCCTTGCAGGTTTCGGCTTCTTATACCTCAAGCAGCAGTACTTTTAATGGAGGATCGTTAGGCAACGCCTATGAAATAGGGCTTCGTTTTTACGTGCCTAAAAAATAAATCGCCCAAAGAAAGGCAGGGCCATCTCCTGCCTTTCAAATATGGCCCAAGGATTGTACCTTTATAATACCTTTAGGTGTTTGGAACGCCAAAAAGAAAGAATGCACCTTAATAATAAACACATGTTAGATAATTCCTTTGGAGCAGTTACTAAAACGATTAACCGATGTTTGAAAGTTGGATTGCTGATCCTTTTTCCAACCATTGCCCACGCACAGCGGCAAATGGCGGCCAAATTGACCTCCTTTATCGATCCCATCATCGGGTCGGCCAAGCATGGCCACGTTTTTGTAGGCGCTAATGTGCCATACGGTGCGGTACAGCTTGGTCCCAACAACATCTTCGAAGGTTGGGACTGGTGCAGCGGCTATAATTACAGCAGCAACAACATTACCGGTTTTGCACACACCCACTTAAGCGGTACCGGGATTGGCGATTTGGGCGATATTTCGATCATGCCCGCTACCGGAAGAGTGCTGCTGGAAAAAGGCAAAAAAGACAATTTGGAGCTGGGTTATGCCTCCACTTTTTCGCACGCTAAGGAAGTGGCCAAGGCAGGTTATTACAGTGTTTGGCTTGATCGCTACGACATTAAGGCAGAGCTTACGGCAACCGAACGCGTAGGTTTTCATCAGTATACCTTTAAGCCGGGAAGCGAAAACCCGCATTTAATGCTCGATTTGATAGAAGGCATTGGCTGGGATAGTCCGGTTGCCTCAAGCCTCAAACAGCTAGATGCCTATACCTTGGTGGGCTATAGAAATTCTAAAGGCTGGTCGGCCGATCAGCGCCTATATTTTGTCATCAAACTATCGCAACCCATTAAAAGCTTGAAGATTTATAGCGGCAACCAGTTGCAGCCGAACACCGATGTGCAGGGCAAAGAACTCAAGGCCGTTATCGATTTGGCTCGCCTGCCACAACATGTGCTTCAGGTTAAAGTAGCGCTTTCGCCGGTTAGTACCGACAATGCCATCCTTAACCTTAAAACCGAACTGCCGGGCTGGGATTTTAAAGCTACGGTTAAACAAGCCGATGCCAAATGGGAGAAACAATTGCAAAAGGTAAAAATAGAAGCCAATGCAGCAACCAAAAGAGTTTTTTATACCGCCCTTTACCATACCATGGTGGCGCCTTCGCTGTTTAACGATGTGAACAGGGATTACCTGGGCACCGATAAAAAAGTTTACAAAAACGCTAATTTTAATAACCTCACCACTTTTTCGTTGTGGGATACTTACCGCGCCGCGCAGCCTTTGTTTACCATCCTGCACCCAGAGAAGGTTTCCGACGTGATCAATACTATGCTGGCCATTTACAAACAGCAGGGTAAATTGCCGGTTTGGCATTTGATGGGCAGCGAAACCAATACCATGATCGGCTACCATGCTGTTCCGGTTATTGTAGATGCCTATCTGAAAGGCTATAGAGGCTTTGATGTAAGCCTCGCTTATGAGGCCATCAAGCAATCGGCCATGCAAAAAACAGAAGGCATAGCCTACATTCAGCAATTGAAATATATTCCAGCCGACAAAGTAAACGAATCGGTGGCCAAAGCCTTAGAATATGCCATAGACGATTATTGCATTGCACAAATGGCATTGGCTTTGAACAAAAGAGAAGACTATGCCTATTTTAGCAAAAGGGCCAAGCTCTATCAGGAATATTTTGATCCGCAAACCCAATTCATGCGTGGCAAACTGGCCGATGGCAATTGGCGTACACCTTTTAGCCCCTTTGCCTCCAAGCACCGCGAAGACGATTATACCGAAGGAAACGCCTGGCAGTACATCTGGCTCGTACCACATGATGTAGAAGGATTGGTCAAGCTATTTGGCAGCGAAAAATCATTCGTCACCAAACTCGATTCGCTATTCAGTGTTCCGTTTCAGTTCAGCAAGGAAAGTTCTCCCGATATTTCGGGCCTTATTGGCAATTATGCACAAGGCAACGAGCCGGGCCATCATATTCCTTATTTGTACAATTATGTAGGCCAGCCTTGGAAAACCGCCGATTTGGTACGCCAAATAGACCGCGAATTTTATACCGATAAACCCGATGGTTTGTGCGGCAACGAAGATGTGGGGCAGATGTCGGCCTGGTATGTTTTCTCGGCTATGGGTTTTTACCCGGTCAATCCCGCAAACGGCGCCTATGTTTTTGGTTCGCCTTTGCTTAACGAGGCCAGCATTGCTTTGCCGGGCAATAAAAAATTCAATATTAAGGTAACCAACAACAGCACCGTCAATAAGTATATTCAAAAGATTACGCTTAACGGCAAGCCTTATACCAAGAGCTATATTTTGCACAAAACCATTATGGCGGGAGGTAATCTGCAGTTCTACATGGGCTCCAAGCCATCGCCAACTTTTGGAGTGGCCGTGGCCGACAGGCCAATCTCTAACCTATCGCATTAGATTATGAAGCACAGCTATCTATTTTTGGTTTTGCTCTTAGGCTTGTTATGGGCTTCGCCTGTCTTTGCGCAGCAACGTTATGAGCTTAATTCAGATTGGTACACTATCAATATCAACGAAGTAAAAGCCAGCGGCGAACAGCTGTCGCAAGCCGATTTTCCGGTTAATACATGGATGCGGGCTACCGTGCCGGGTACGGTACTCACCACTTTGCTTCACAATAACAAAGTGCCAGATCCATTTTACGGCATGAACAACAAGCTGATTAAAGACGTTTACCATACCGGCAATGCCTATTATACTTATTGGTTTGTCAAATCGTTTAAACAGGTTGCCCAGGGCGATGAACAGGTGTGGCTGCAGTTTAGGGGGATTAACTACAAAGCCGAGATATTTTTGAACGGCAAAAAAGTAAATGCCAAAACCCACGAAGGCATGCATTTGCGCCAGCAATACAACATTACCAAGTTATTGGCACCTAACGGCAACAATCGCTTGGCGGTTTTGGTTTATCCACCCGATTTCCCTGGCAATCCAAATGGAGGCCAAGGAGGCGATGGCACCATTGCCAAAGGTCTTACTACCCAATACACGGCGGGCTGGGATTGGATCCAGCCTATTAGAGACCGTAATACTGGTATTTGGGATAAGGTAACCATCGAAACAACCAAGGCTGTTAACGTAGAAAATGTGCATGTGGTTACGTTGGTTCCGGGCAAACGCGAAGCAGAAGGGCCACAAAAACCAGCTGTAATCCGCACTTCGTCAGAAATTGTAAACCCAACTGCAAAAGTGGTTAATGGCTTTTTGCAATACCGCTTGGCAAACCAGTTGATCCGCGTTGCGGTAACTTTAAAACCGGGTGAAAAGAGAGAAGTGAAACTGCCCGATTTGAGCTTGGCCAATCCGAAACTCTGGTGGCCCAATGGCTATGGTAATCAAAACCTTTACCAAATTAATATGCAGTTTGTTACGGTTAGCGGAAAAGTGTTAGACCAAGAAGCAGTTAAATTTGGTGTGCGCGAAATTAGCAACGTATGGAACGACCGTACGCAAAGTATGGAAGCTCGTGTAAATGGACAGAAAATATTTATTAAAGGCGGCAACTGGATCATTTCTGATGCCATGTTGCGTTTCTCAGATGAACGCTACGATGCCGAAATCCGTTTCCATCGAGACATGAATTTAAACCTCATCCGTATTTGGGGCGGTGCATTGACCGAGCGACCGGAATTTTATAACGCCTGCGATAAATATGGTTTGCTGGTGTTCCAGGATTTTTGGTTCAGTGGCGATTGCAACGGCAAATGGATGGATCCGCTAAAAAAAGAAGACCAGTGGACACGCAGGCAATATCCCGATAACCACCAGTTGGCACTCGAAGCTGCTGCCGATCAGATCAAACTCATCAGAAACCATCCTTCCTTGGCTTTTTGGTGCGGTGGCAACGAAATTACGCCACCCGACGATATTTTGGGGCCGCTCAAAAACAAACTGTTGCCCGAACTGGATGGCACGCGCTATTTCTTCGATTTTTCGAACACCGATAGCATGTCGTACAATTCGATTGGGGGCAATGGCGATGGCCCTTACTCCATTCAGGATATCCGCACCTTTTGGGGCCACAAAACCTATCCTTATAACTCTGAAGTAGGTTCGGTTGGTGTAGGCGATTACGCCTCCCTGCAACGTTTTATTCCAGCCAAAAACCTCATCGCACCGCAAAACGGCGAACAGGCAGACTCGGTATGGGAATACCATAAATATATTCCTTATCACCAGTACATTGATCCTTACGGCAAAGCCAAAACTGCGGCCGACTTTGCCATGAAGGCCCAATTGGTCAACTATAACCAGTACCGGGCACTCATGGAAGGCTTTTCTAGCCACATGTGGGAGTGGTACACCGGCAGCATCATCTGGAAAACACAAAATCCGTGGACAGCGTTGCGTGGACAAATGTACGACTATTACCTCGACGTCAATGCCTGTTTATATGGCTTGAGGAAAGGCAGCGAACCCCTGCACATCATGATGAATCCCTTAGACAGCATGATTCAAGTGGTCAACAACGGTTTTAAAATAGAACGCAACCTGATGGTGCAAGCCAATGTTTACGACGCGAATGGCAAATTGCAGTTTAGCAACCAGCTTTTTGCAGAGGTAGGGCCATCAATGGTTAAAAAAATGTTTCCAATTAACGAGCCGCTTAAAAAATTAAATGATCAAGATGGCGCTTTTGTCGTACTGAAGTTGCTGTCGGCCGACCAAAAGTTATTGAGCGAAAACTTATATTGGCTACCTGGAAAGGATGGTGTGTACCATGGGCTGCAGGAAATGAAACCCGCCGATTTGAGGGTGGCTGTAGAAACCGTAGCAAAGGGCAAGTTAAACCTCCTGCTCGAAAATCCGTCAAATGGGCCTATTGCATTTTTTAATCGCATTGCGTTAGAAAATGCCAATACAGGAATGCGTATCTTGCCCACTTTCTTTTCCGACAATTATATAAGCATTTTGCCTGGCGAAAAGAAAACGGTAGCCATCGAATTTCCAGACCAGGGTACACTGCCTTTGGCCATAAGGGTTTACGGATGGAATGTAAAGGACCAACAATTGCCGGTTAAATAATACAGGCAAAGCATAAGAAATAACAATGTACGGCGGGAGAGCTGTAAAACAATTAGGGATGATTTATTATAACGGTTTTTCCTGCCTGCATTGTTTGTCGCTAAAAGCGTAAGTTTGAATAAAAAATGAAAATCAATCTACTTACCAATGGATAAATATATAATGGGCATAGATATAGGTGGTTCCCACATCACTACGGCTATGCTGGATATGGAAAACAAAACAATTTTGACTGATAGCTATGTAAGGAAAAAAATCAATTCGAGGGCCGGACATGAACAGATACTGAGCGATTGGAAAACCGTAATTGGCGAAACCCTTGCTCAGGCAGGTATGTCGAGCTGCAAAATCGGGATTGCCATGCCGGGCCCCTTCGATTATGAAAAGGGTATTTCCTACATGAAGAATACGACCAAGTACGAGTCTTTTTACGGACTGAACGTTAAAGAAATGCTGGCGGCGCAGTTGGGAATGCCTGCAAGCGACATCTTGATGCAAAATGACGCTGCCTGCTTTCTAGCTGGCGAAACCTTTGCCGGCGCGGGGCAGGGCTTTGATAAGGTAATTGGCCTTACTTTGGGTACAGGCTTGGGTACCGCCATTTACGAAAAAGGTGAAGTTAGCGATGCCGACCTTTGGCGTACGCCATTTTTAGATAGCTATGCCGAAGACCACCTGTCTACCCGCTGGTTTTTAAGGCATTATTACGAACTTACCGGCATCAACGTAATCGATGTCAAGGAAATGGCTAAGTTTTACGAAGCTTCTCCCAATGTGCGTGAGGTATTTGAAGAGTTTGCCGTGAACCTGGCCAATTTTATCATGGATTTTCAACAACAGGAAAATGCCGAAGCACTGATTATCGGAGGCAATATAGCCAATGCCTCGGCCAAGTTTTTGCCTGGCCTGGCCAAACAGTTTAAAAAACACGATTTTGTGTTGCCTATTTATATTTCTGAACTGAACGAACAAGCGGCACTTATTGGTGCGGCCAGTTGCTGGCAAGGCAAAAGCTAATTGACCAGTAGTTGTTGCCAAAATACCCTAAAGACCTTGCCCTATCGGCAGGGTTTTTTGTTTTGGAAAGCTTGGATATTCTTGTCGAATTCACAAATAGCCATGTAATTTGAACGAAATGAATAGATAAAGAATAAGAGTTGCTCGTCTATTAGTCCAATTTTAGTTATCTTGGATTATAAGGGCAAAAAATCATCCTGAGCGTGTATTGTTATTCATCCTTCAAATTCTTTAAGCAGTTTTGGTGGGCTCTCGTTTTAGCAGGTCTTTTTTTTGCTGTTTCTTGCAGAAAAGCTGTCGAACCTGCCCAAAACCACGATGCAAAAGTAGATAGTGCTTTTGATGTGGTGAACGGATTGCTCAACAGTGGCGAAATCAACCGCTCCATTCTGTATGTCGATTCGGTTTATGGCACTTTCTCCAATCCCAGCCCCATAGACCTTTGGAAAAAGTATAGTTTTCTGAGCAATTTTTACCTTTATTATGATGAGGCGCCCTTCAAGGCAGAAAAATATGTAGACAGCATGTTTGCCATGCTCAAAAGCAAAGGGACACAATACCATACCGAATATGCCTTAACCCTTTTTGCCAAAGGGGATGTGCTGCGTGCCCAGCACCGGTACGATAAGGCTTTTGAAAGCTATTACCAGGGCCATTCTTTTGCCAAAGAAAATCTCGACAGTTGTCAGGTGGCTAGCTTTTCGGCTAAACTGGGCTTGGTTAGGTTTGTACAGCAACATTACCTAAAAGCGGTACCTTATTTTAAGCAAACCTTGAAAGAAATGGCGAGTTGTACAGATCGTTCTACTTTCGAAAACCAGTTTATCACGCCTCAATCAACCTACAACAGCATTGCCTTGTGCTTTGAACGTGCAAACCAACCCGACAGCGCCTTGCGGTACTACCTGCGTGGCTTGGCTTTTATTAGGCGAACGGAACCGAGATACCCAGCCAAAAAAGACTATATTGAAACGGCAAAAGGGGTTTTTTATGGAAACTTAGGCGGATTGTATATCAGAATGAAAGATTATGCAAATGCCGAAAAATACCTTAACATGAGTATCGCCATAAATGATAGGCCCGGTTATGCCATAGGCGATGCACAAACGGCCAAGGCCAAACTTGCCGATCTGTACCTGCGTACCAGTCGTGTGGTTGCGGCAAAAGATGCAATTGCCGAGCTCGAAAACAATTTGGCGGCCAGGCAGGGAGAGAATGATGCCAACCTGAACCTGCGCAATTGGCTTTATCAACTCAAAAGCCGTTATTTCGAAATTGTTGGCGATACCAATATGGCCTATCGCTCAATGCTCAAGTATAATGCACTTAAAGATTCGCTGCAGGCGGTAAACAGCGAACTGAAAAGCGCCGATTTGGATGTGGTCTTCAAACAGGCCGAGCAACAACATTTGCTGGCATTGGTAAAAAGAGACCAACATTTAAAAACAGTTTACCTGGTAGCATCTGCCATTATCTCGGTCATGGTTATTGTTATCCTGCTGATGGTATGGCTAAGCTTAAAGCGCTCGAGAATAAACGTAGCCAACCTGACCTCGCTAAATAAACGCGTAATAGAGCAGAACGAACAGCTGCAAAGAACGCTTTCTATATTAGAGCAGAGCCAGCTGGATAATGCACAGCTTATGAAGCTGGTGGCCCACGACCTGCGAAGCCCAATTGGAGCCATAGATATGCTCGCCGATATGCTGTTGACCAAAAATACGCTTCATGCTACAGAAAAAGAACTGGTCGACTTGATGAAACAATCGGCCGAAGATTGCTTGAACCTCGTTGCCCAGTTGCTGCAGCCAGCAGTAGCCGTTAATGCACTAAAAAAAGAGCCCGAAGATCTTTATGGCATGCTCAATTACTGCCTTGCGCAACTTAAATTAAAGGCCGAGACCAAAAGCCAGCAACTCCTGCTTCATGGCCAGCCTCTTGTAGTATCGGTAAATGCGGTACAGCTTTGGCGGGTAATCAGCAACCTTATCGGTAATGCTATTAAATTCAGCTATGAACATACTGTTATCGAAATAACCCTGAGCCATACCGATTCGGAAGCCTTGATTTCGGTGAAGGACTATGGTATTGGTATTCCCGACGAGTTGAAAGAAAGCGTATTTGATATCTACAGCAAAAGCACCAGGGTTGGAACAGCCGGCGAACAGACCTTTGGTTTGGGTTTAGCCATCTCCAGACAAATTATCGAGGCACATAACGGCAAAATATGGTTCGATAGCGAAGTAGGGGTAGGCACTGTTTTTTATGTAGCGTTGCCTTTGGATAAACCGGAACTCCCGTTTCCAAAAACGGAGCCGCAAACGGCCACAAGCAAATGATTTATGAGCCGGTTTCAGATGGGCGAACCAGTTGCACAAATACAAAAAAGCTGGAGCCTTGGTCCATGGTGCTCTTAAAATCTATTCTGCCGCCTTGGTGTTCGATAAATTCCTTGCAAAGCATTAAACCTAGTCCAATGCCCTTTTCGTTATTCGTGCCATAGGTTGATTGGGCCTTGATAGAGAATATTTTTGGTTGCTTTTCATCCGGAATGCCCTTTCCGTTATCGCTGATGGTAATTTGGCATTCGTTGATCAGCTGCTGGGCATTGATGTCTATTTTTCCGCCGGTTGGCGTAAATTTTATGGCATTACTGATCAAATTGCGCACTACCAGCTGCAACATGTCGGCATCAGCAAAAACCTGGAGCGAAGCGGGGATGCTAACCTGGAGCGTAATGTTTTTTTGAGCGGCATTTGCGCTTTCCATTTCAATAGTTCCTTGCAGCGTTGCACCCAGGTTTATGGCAACCAGATTGGCATTCACGCCATCCATCTGCGATTTTGACCAATGCAGGAAATTAGATAGCATTTGTACAGCACCATTGGTCGATTGGATCAGGGCCCTTTCGAGCAATGGACGATTAACATCGTCCACCTGGCTTTCGTTGAGCAGTTCCAGGTAGTTTTGGATATTGATCAAAGGCGAACGCAAATCATGCGAAATGATGGACATCAGCTTGTCCTTTTCGCTGTTGCTCTTTTCCAACTGTTCGTTTTGGGCCAAAATCTGTTCCTTGCTTATTTCTACCGCCAAAGTCTTTTCAAGGGCAACCCGCCTTTCGTTATCGTAGCTTCTTCTGATGAACCTGATGATGATATAAACCAAGAAAACAGGTATCGGAAAGGCGGTAACCCGATCAATGAACTGCCCTTTGCCAGGGGTAATGGGATGATGTATCAGGTCTGGGTATCGAAATTCGATGAAATGGATAATCAAGAAACAGATTACATAGGTAATTAGCCATTGCAGATGCTGTTTATATGGCGAAATAGCCAGTACCAACAACAAATAGGCAGGCCAAATCAAATCGGTTGAACCGTCGATGCCAGAGTTGGTAAAGTAGTTGAGGCTAAAGATGATAAGGCCGGCTAACCCAAATATGCTGGTGTTATGTCGTTTGGCCTTAAATCTTGATAAATAATACTGGTAAACGAAAAGTATGCCGAATACCAACGCTGAGAAGGAGCCTACATATAAACCCGCATACCAATTGTAGGGAATGTAAAATAGGTCTAAAAGAACCAAGGCTACGCAAATAGAGTGGAAAATACGGCTCTCTAATGAAAACATCTGGCGACTGCCGATAAGGTCGGTCCAAAGCGTTTTGTTTTTGAGCGACCTTAAACCTGTCTCTTATACACATCTAAAAAGGGGGGGGGGGGGGGGGGGGGGGGGGGGGGGGGGGGGGGGGGGGGGGGGG
>NZ_JAELUC010000076.1 GCF_016429155.1 Pedobacter sp. ASV12
CCCCCCCCCCCCCCCCCCCCCCCCCCCCCCCCCCCCCCCCCCCCCCCCCCCATTTTTAGATGTGTATAAGAGACAGGTTCTACCGCTGTTTCAAAGCCAGCAGCTTTAAAATCCTTAATGACACCCACAATCCTGTAATCGGTGCTGCAACCCCTAATGATTTTACCTATGGGATTGATCAATCCGTATTTGGCTATGGCACTTTCGTTCAAAATGGCCGAATTAGCGGTATCGGCTGTGAAATTTCTCGAGAAAAAACGTCCTTCCTTGAGTTTGATACCTAGCGTTTCGAAATAGTCGAAATCCACACTGAGCATACTGATGCTTTCCTTCTTTCCATCAACCGTATACCCATTGATTCCAGCTTTTGAGCCATCGGGAATACCATTGGCCACAGTTACCGATTTGATGCCTGGAATTTGCATCATCTGGTTACGTACAGGCTCAAAAACAGCTGGATCGGAAAAAATCGCCATATTTTTGATTCGCACCACCTGATCAGGCCTGAAGCCAACATCTTGCGTGCGCATGTACTTGAGCTGCGAGTTGATTACCAATAGCCCGATGATAAAAACAACGGCAATGCCAAACTGCAGTACCAGCAATCCGTTTTTAAGCCAATAGCTCTGCCTGCTGGTTTGAAAGTTTCCTTTCAGTACCAATGCGGGTCTAAAGCCGGAAAGCACCATTGCCGGATAAACTCCTGCCACTAAGGTAAGCAATGCCAATACCAAAGGGAGCTGCCACAATAGGGCGCTGCGCTGCCAAATGACCAGTTCTACCTCAAACAGGCTATTGAACCTAGGCAAGACCAATTCGGCCAAAATCAGTGCAAAAACCGTAGCTACAAAGCATTGCATCAGGATTTCGATTAGAAACTGGAAGGTTAATTGTGTCCTGAAAGCGCCCATCACTTTTTTCACCCCCACTTCTTTGGCTCTTTTGGTGGCCTGGGCAATACTCAGATTGGTAAAGTTGATACAGGCAATGACCAACATCAAAAAGCCCAATACCGAAAGCGCTATTAACACCTTATAATTGGTATCGGTACCCGCAGTTGGCCTGAGGTGCAGGTTTTTTAAAGGATCTAAATAGATTTGCGTGGCATTGATGTATTTCCAGTCTGGATCGGTATTGGCTTTGGCCAAGCTGACACGGTACATTTTTTGTATTTTTTGCCTTAAGACTTCTACATCCGTACCTGGCTTTACCTGAATGTAGGTATAGTAATTGTTATAGCCTTCGGTTTCGCCAACTCCTATTTCCTTGGCAATCGAAATGCCATCAAAAGAAACGTTCGAATGCGGATTGGCAAATACGGCCCCACTTATTACGCCTGATTGACCCGAAGTTTTGTTCCCCAAAGTTACCAGTTTTGGTTTCTGGTCGTTTTTGTCGGGGAACAAGGTAGCCATGTAAGACTCGTTCAGGTAAAATAAAAATTCGCCCCCCTTGGGTTCCTCTAATCCCTTTAGGGGCTTAATGTTTAGCATCTTGGCCGCTTCATACTCGGCAAACAAGAGCTTTTGCACAAACACGGTACTCTTATCGCTATTAATTGCAAATTCAAAACCACCTGATTTCATTTTGCCTGTTGCTACCACTTCAGGAAAATGCTGCTTGATTTCCTTACTTAGCGGTGGCGAGGTATAGTTGCTTGTAAAGGCCGGTGTTTTTCGGCCAACCAAGTAGATGTTGTCGTAGTTAGGGTTATCCTTGTCGAAACCCGTTTCATAAGAAGCATAAATCATGATAAGCATGAAAGCCGCCAATGCAATAGACAAGCCGCCAATGTTAATGGCGGTTATATTTCTATTTTTCCAAAGGTTGCGCAACGCGATTTTAAGATTTAATCGGAACATGTTTTTAGGTTTTATTGGTTCATTCGTGTGATTAGTTCATTGGTCAGCTAAAAGCTGCAACTCCAAGCGGCTCTCCATTGCTCAAACTTCCATTTCTGTTCGTCGCGAGTGGCTTGCCCCCAGACTTTGAACTATATGCTATTCATACTTCAACGCCTGTACTGCATTGGCTTTAGCCACTTTAAATAGCTGTAGGCTTACGGTAACCACAGCAATGAATACTGATGCAAAAATGGCCAAGGCAAAAGGCCAAAAGCCGAGCGCTGTTTTATAATCGTATTTTTGCAGCCATTGCGCCAGCAGGATATAAGCTATTGGAACGGCTATGGCATTGGCAATCAACACCAGTTTCATGAAATCCTTGTTCAGCAGGACCAAAATATCCGAAAGGCCTGCGCCCAATACTTTTCTGATGCTGATTTCCTTACTGCGTTGCTCTGCCATGTACAGGGCTAAACCCAACAGCCCTAAGCAGGAAATAAAAATGGCAAACCCGCCAAACAAGTTAGAAAGTACACTTAACAGTCGCTCGTTGCTAAGTTTTTCTTTCATCCCTTCTGCTACAAACTTGATGGCAGCTGGATAATTGGGGTTTAGTTTTTCGCTCACCTGCTTAATAGCCTGCACCGAAACATTTAAAGGCTGATTTGGATTGAGCCTTAGCAACAACACCTTGCTTTCGTTGATATTATAGTAATATAAAGTTGGGGTGACCTCCTTGCCAAGCTCTTCGTTAAAATAATCCTTAACCACGCCAATCACTTTTAACGAGTGGTTGTCATTCCAAGTCAGCATGGTTCCCACAGGATTTTTAAGGTTCATTCGTTTTACCGCACTTTCATTGAGCATTACCGCGGTAGATGTGTCGCTTGCAAATCTTGGAGAGAAGTCTCTTCCCGCTACCAATTTGGCGCCAATGGTGCGTACAAAATCAAAACCGGTGCTTCGGTAGTTCATAATAGACTTATCGTCTGCAGCTTTTCCGGGCCAACTGATTCCAGAAGTAACCGAACCATAGCCGGTAAAAGGACCTGCAAATTCGGTTGCTGAAATTATCGCGTTGCTCTTTTTGAGCTCGTCTTTGAACAACTGCAGCCGCGATGGATTTTTTAATTCTCCCTCCAAATCGATTTGGGCCATACCGTTTTGTTCAAAACCCAAAGGCTTGTTTTTGAGGAACTGGATCTGGTTATAAATTACAATAGCCGAAATGATCATACAGACTGATAGGCTAAATTGCACCACTACCAGTACTTTTCTGATCGACAAGGTACCTACCGATCCCTTAAAGCCCTTTAATACCTTTATCGGAATGAAAGACGAAAGGTAAAAAGACGGATAGCTACCTGCCAGCAAACCAGTGAGTAAGGCGAGACTGGTCAAAACTATCCAAAACAAGTAAGAGCCGTAATCAACCTGGATATGAAGATCCAACAGGTTGTTAAAATACGGCAATGAAAGTTCGAGCAATGCAAAGGCCACAAACATGGCTAAAAATGAAAGCAACAACGATTCGAGCATAAACTGCCACATCAGCAAGCTTCTTCCAGATCCCAAAGCTTTTCTAACTCCTACTTCTCTTGCCCTTTTTTCAGAACGCGCTGTCGAAAGGTTCATGTAGTTGATGCAGGCTATAAAAAGCACGCACAATGCCAAGAAAGCAAATAATTTTACCTGGTCTATTTTACCACCAACCTGCTTTCCATTTTCAAATTTATCATACAGATGCGTTTTGCCTATTGGAAAAAGAAATACCTGATAGAGGTACGATTTGAGATCGCTTTCCTTGTTGGGTATAAAATTGAGCAATGACGCATTAACGGCCGCCAGCGAAGCGTTTTCCTTCAGTTCGAATATCGACCTGCAAACAATGTTTCCCCAGCCGCTTTCCTTGGTAGAGGGGTTGAGCTGTTCATAAAATGCCCAAGGTTGCAAAACATCAAACTGAATACCTTGGTTTTTAGGCAAATCTGCAATTACTGCGGTAACCTTCAAGTCCTTCTGGTTGTCCCATTTTACGGCCTGCCCTATCGGGTTTTCATTGCCAAACAGTTTTTTTGCCACGGTTTCCGTTAAAATAACCGCATTGGGCTCGTTCAGCGAATTGGCTGCGCTACCATAGATGAAATCGTAGCTCAGTATTTTGATAAATGAAGGATCTACATAAGTAGCATTCAGCTTAAACTTGTTCTGGTTTCGGCTAAACAGATTCTCGTTCATTTCCATCATCCTCGCTGCGTTTTTTACGCCAGGAATTTCCTGCATTACCGCATTGGCTAAATTAAGGGGTACAGCATAAGTAGTGGCTACCTTACCATTAAACTTTAAATTGAGCCTGCTAAAGTAAATGTTATCAACGTTTTTATACTGTTTGTCATAGCTCCATTCGTAGTTAACATACAGCAACAGCAGCAGGCAACAAGCCAAACCAATGGCCAAACCTCCAATATTGATCAATGAGAAGCCCTTGTTTTTCCAAAGGTTGCGCAACGCGATTTTAAGATTTAATCGGAACATGTCTTTAGGTTTTATTGGTTCATTCGTTTAATTAGTTCGTTGGGGCTTGTTAAACCATACCCTATCAACTATTTGCTAGGGATCGACTACTCGTATTTCAAGGCCTGTACCGGATTGGCCTTGGCCGATTTGAAAGCCTGGAAACTGATGGTAATCAAAGCAACAAACAGGGTTCCGAAAGCGGCCAAAGGTACCAGCCACCAGTTAAACTCCGTGTGGAATTCGAACCTGGTTAGCCATTTGTTCATGGCGAAATAACTGATAGGCGTGGCAATCAAAATGGCCACCACAATCATTTTCACAAATGAAACCGAGAGCAGCTGCATCAAATTAGCTACCGAAGCGCCCAATACCTTGCGTACACCAAACTCTTTGGTGCGTTGTTCGGCGCTATAGGCTACCAAACCGAAAAGGCCCAGGCACGACACGAAAATGGCCAGTCCGCCGAAAAGGTTCGACAAAACGCCCAAAGTCTTTTCTGTATTGTACTTATCGGCGTAAAGGGTATTCAAAAAGTTGATTTCGACAGGGTAAGCCGGATTGATGCTTTTGGTAAGCTGCGTAATGGTATTGATGTTCTGTTCGAGCGTATTGGCTTCGTTCAGGCGCATGGTAATGGTGCCTTTGCGCCGCGGATCGAAGAAAACCACCATGGGGTTATTTGATTTATAAGGCGAATCCCATACATAATCGTCAAACACACCAATGATATTGAACTTATCGCCAAATACCGTTATGGTTTTGCCCACCGGATTGGTATAGCCAAAAGTTTTAACCGCCGACGCACTCACCATGACTCCCGCTGTATCGGAGGCAAATTTTTCGGAAAAATCCCTTCCTTCCAGCATTTTAATGCCGTTGGTTTTGATGTAATCGTAAGTAGTAGCTACTTGGTTAAACAATTGCGTGTTTTCGGCTTGGGTCATCCCCTCCCACCTAATGTCCATAAAGTTAGAGCCACGATGCGATAGACTTACCGACGATTGAAACATACTGGTAACCGCTCCCGATTTGAGCAGTTCGGCACGGAGCAATTCGTATTTAGATTTCAGTTCGCCATCTTGGGGCATTTCTACCAAAGCATTGATATTAAAGCCAACCGGCCTGTTCTTCACATACTGGATCTGGCGGTAAATCACCAAAGTAGAAATGATTAGGATAATAGCGAAGCAGAACTGCCCAACCACCAACACCTGCCTTAAACTGATCTGCAAGAAGCTGTTTTTGCCAATTTTGCGTTTTAGGGTTTGTATCGGGTTAAAGGCCGACAGGTAAAATGCAGGATAACTGCCAGCAATCAGACCTGTAGCAAACACAATGGCTAAAATGCCAATCCAACTGCCTTCGTTAAAATAGCCCATGTTCAACTTGATATTGAGCAAGTGATTAAAGGTTGGCAAAAAGAGCTCCAGCAGGGCAATGGCCACAACAACGGCCACAAAAGCCAACACCATCGATTCGGTGAGGAACTGGGTAATGAGCGACCAACGGTTGGCGCCAATCGTTTTCTTAATGCCCACTTCTTTGGCCCGTTTTTCCGATTTGGCCGTAGCCATATTCATAAAATTAATGCAGGCAATGAGCAGAATGCCAAATCCTAATCCGGTAAACAACCAAATCTGCTCGATGTTGCCACCAACACTCTTGCCATTCTCAAACTTTCCGTACAAGTGCAATTTGCTCAATGGAAACAAAGATTGCGACTGAAAATCGAGGTTGGTATTTTTCTTGATGACTTCTTTTATTTTTCTGTTTACCAAATCCAAATCGGCGTTGGGTTTGAGCATCACCAAAGTAACATAGCTGTAATTTTCCCAACTGAGGTCTTTAGCACCAGGATCGATGCTGCCCAGTAATGACCATGGCATCAGGTAGTCGAATTTGTTGGAACTGTTATCAGGCTGGTCTTTAATTACCGCTGTAACGTTCAAATCAATCTTATCTTGAAAACGAACCGTTTTATTCAATACATCCGTCGTACCAAACAGGATGTTGGCTGTAGTTTCGGTCAATACCACAGAGTTCGGGTTGTTCAAAGCTGTTTTAGGATTGCCGTTAATGAACTCAAAATCATACATATGGAAAATATCCGGCTCGGCAAACTTGGAATTGCGCTTAAACGAATTGGTACCATTGGCAATCAAGTTCTTGCGACCATAATCCAGCCTGGTCATGTACTTTACTTCAGGCACGCCTTGCTTAATGGCGGGACCAAATGCAGTGGTAGAACCTTCAAAAGTACCAGAAATGGTGCCACCTTCTCCAGCAATATTGGTCATGGTGGTGTACACATCGGTCGCGTTTTTCGACTGCTTGTCGAAATTCCACTCGTAGGTTACATAAAGCAACAGCATGAGGCAGGCGGCCAAACCAATGGCCAGCCCAATTACATTGATGAAAGATGCCGTTTTGTTCTTCCATAAACTACGCAAAGCGATTTTAAGATTTAATCGAAACATATCTATTATTTCATTGGTTCATTGGTTCAATAGTTGATAGACCATGGTCGATGGCCTATAGGCTATTCATACTTTAACGCATCTACAGGTTTAGCATTGGCGGTTTTATAGGCCCGCAGGCTCACAGTTACGATGGTGATGACGACCGAAATCAGCGTAGCCGCTACAAATGGCCAAATGGTAATGGTGGTACGGTAGGCAAAACCAGCCAGCCAATTGCTTGATAAGATGTAGGCTACCGGGATAGCAATAAGGTTGGCTACGACGATGAGTACCAAAAAGCTTTTGTTGAGCAGTTGCAAAATATCTTTGGTTTCGGCACCGAGTACTTTTCTGATGCCAATCTCTTTTGTTCTTTCCTGAACGGTAAAAGAGGCCAGGGCAAAGAGGCCCAATATGGCAATTGACAAGGTAACGTAGGTAAAAATATTGAACAGCTTATCGAGCCTTACATATTGCTCATAAACTTTAGCAAAACTTTGGTCAAGCCAGGTGTACTGAAAAGGAAAAGGTTCTACCGATTCCCAAACAGCTTTCACTTCGGCCAAGGTTTGCTGTGCATTTTCGCCCTTTATTTTTAAGATGACGTTATCCGCGCCATTTGTATGGCGGCCTTCTACCACAAAGGCGGTTGGCTCGGCCCGGGTTTCCATTCCTTTTTGCACATGGTCCTTAACCACCCCAATCAGGGTTCTGTCTTCAATCCACTGGTGGCCAACTTCTTTTTGCAACTGGTATTTTTTAACTGCCGATTCGTTGACCACAATGGCCGAGCTATCTGTAGCAAATTCGGTAGAAAAGGTACGGCCCAGCTGTGCAGGCATGCCCATTACTTCAAAGTAGTCGAAATCTACGGTCACCATACTGAGGTTCTGGATACTTTTGCCCTTATATTCGCGACCGATGACCTGCATGGCCTTTACGCCTGGGTAATAGTTTACCCGGCTTACTGCAGCAACACCATCTATTTTGGAAAGCCTTTGCTTAATCTGCGCAAAGTTTTTCCTGCTTTCATTGTTACGTATCTTAAATACCACCACGTGGTCTCTGTTAAAACCAACATCCTGATTTTTGATGTAATTAACCTGTTGCCTGATGATAATGAGCGCCACCATAAATACGGTAGCCACTACAAACTGCACCATAATCAACGATTTGCGCATCCACAAACTGCCCATGCTTCTCGACAAATTGCCTTTCAGTACCTTTACGGGCTCGTAGTTAGACAAGAAAAATGCGGCATAACCTCCGGATAGCAGGATAACCAGCAGCATAACCGAACTTAACTGGATAGTCAGCTGCATCGGGTTATTGTAGCCGAATAAAGAGAGGTTCAGGTCCATTAAATTGTTGAGCACGGGCGTAAACACCTCAACCAATGCAAAAGAAAGCAACAGGGCCAAAACGCACTGAATAGCAGTATCAGTTAAGAAATAAGTTATCAAATTGCTTCTTTTGGCACCTAAAACCTTGCGTACGCCAGTTTCTTTGGCACGTTTTACCGATTGGGCAATAGAAAGGTTGGTAAAATTGATGCAGGCAATAACCAGCAGCAAGCCCGAAAACAACAGCAAAAGCGTTACGGTTTTGGCATTGCCCCGTTTCGCCGGATCTTGGGCGCTGGTGGCTTTCAGGTAAATATCCTTAACCGGCGTAATGTAAATGTGTGCCGTTTTTAGCCAATCCTGCTGCTTCATAATCGGCAGTTTGTTAAAGGCTTTATTGATTTTTTCTTCAAAAAGCTTTCCGTCTATTCCTTTTTTCAGAAACAGATAGGTATAGAAGTTTCCATTGCCCCAGCCATCACCTGCCGACGATTTTTTGATAAAGCCATCAAAATCCATATGCTCGGGCGTATTAGGCTCTTGGTAAACACCACTTACGGTATAACGTTTATTATTGTTGATCGTAACGGTTTGCCCAACGGGATTGGCCTTACCAAAAAACTGTTCGCTGGTTTTGCTGCTCAATACGATCTGATCGGAAGCCATGAGCGATTTTGGCGCATCGCCGTAAATGAACTTATAAGGAAACAAGTTAAACCAAGTACTGTCAACCCCCATAATGTGATCTACATAAGCCTCGTTCTTATCTTTGGCCACCAGGCGTTGCTTAATGTCCCATACATAAAAGCGGGCATAATTCTGTATCTCGGGCAATACTTCTTTCAAAGCCGGAGCCAATTCGGCCGGGCTCGACGAATATTCTTCCTCGCCAGGCGCCCATCTTATCGAAATGCGGTAAACATTATCGGCATTGGGATTCCAGCTATCATAGCTTTTTTCGTGGTTGGCAAAAAGCAAAATCATGATAAAGCCGGTTAGGCCAACAGAAAGCCCAAAAATATTAAGCAATGTATATCCCTTATGCTTCCACAGATTGCGTAATGCGATTTTTAGGTTTAATCGAAACATTTTATTGAGTTTATGAGGTTCATTTGTGTGTGTTGTTAGCTGATGGGATGATTAGTTCATTGGTTGATTAACCCTTGGCGAGGCAAACAATAAGCCTAAACTACAAACCGCCATGGCCAACTAAATCAGTTCTTCAGTTCTGCCTTTGTTCACTTTTTCCGAAATCACATGGCCATCTTTCAGGTTGATGATGCGGTTAGAGAAACTGGCATCGTGGCTAGAGTGGGTAACCATAACAATGGTGGTGCCCGATTCGTTCAGCTCGCAAAGCAATTCCATTACCTCGTTACCGTGCGTGCTATCCAAGTTACCCGTAGGCTCATCGGCCAATACCAGTTTAGGCTTGGTTACCAAGGCCCTGGCTACGGCTACACGTTGTTGCTGACCACCCGAAAGCTGTTGCGGAAAGTGACCGCTCCGGTTTACGATGTTCATACGGCCGATGATTTCATTGACCATTTTTTTGCGTTCGCCGGCAGGTACTTTATTGTAGATCAAGGGCAATTCGATGTTTTCAAATACGGTCAGCTCATCAATGAGGTTAAAGTTCTGAAACACGAAACCCATGTTTTTCTTTCTGAAATTCGAACGTTCCCTATCGTTTAAAGTCAGCAATTCGGTATCGATAAACTTGTAGCTGCCACTTTCAGGCTTGTCTAAAAGCCCCATTACGTTGAGCAAAGTTGATTTGCCACAACCCGATGGCCCCATAATGGAAACAAATTCGCCTTCGGCTACGTGCAGGTTAATGCCGTTGAGGGCAGTGGTTTCGATTTCTTCGGTTTTGTAAACTTTTTCTAGATTTTCGATCTTAATCATAGCAGTTATCCTATTTTAGTTTTTTAATGTTTGATGTTATTTGTCAATGGTTGGTGTTTGTTCTGTTTGGTTGACGGCATTAATCCAGTCTATGGCATATTGATGCGCCTCGTCTAAACGATCGGTCTTTTTCACCTTTCCATCAACAACTTTTTCTTCCTGAAAATAATGATCGGCATTTGGATAAACCTTGTAGGTCAGGTTTTTCTTGCCCTTCCTCAAAAATTCCAGTTTGGCATAATCCATATCCAATATGGTTTGGTTATTATCTCGGCCTCCGGCAACATACAAAATGGGAATATGGAGTTTAAGCATGTTCTCCAGTGGCGTTGTTTGCGTAAAGCTGCTCCATTTCAAATAGCTCTCTCCATACCAATTTTCGGTAACCGAAGTGGGTTTTTCATAGATTTTGGCATATTCGCGATACAAAGAATCAACCATTTGCTGGCCTTCTTCGGCAGAAATCTTACCGCTATAGGCTTGTAGCCTGGCACCAATCAGGAAATCGTACAGTTGGTTCAGCGCATTGCCAACAAAGCAAACTACATGGGTAACCTTTTTGTTGAGCACCGCTACTCGAGGTGCAACCTGCGAACCCTCTGAATAGCCCATTACAATAACCTTGTTTTGGTCTACATCTGCTTTTTTTACCAGGAAATCGATAGCGGCCGAAGCCGTTTCAGCCCGCCAGTTTAAGCTATACAATTCCTTATAGCTTGCATTTTCGGGGTAAAAAGCCCTTCCCGAATGGCTGTACTGCAACGAATCGGAAAACGGTGTACCCGGCTTGCTGATGATAACCACATAATAGTCTTTGGCATAACGGCCAATGTTCATGGCAATTGAAGTAGCATAACGCCCAGATTTGGTTTTGTACTCGATCGGATAATTGCCCGAGCCATCCAAATAAATCAGCAGGGGTTTTGGCCCTTTCACTACGGGCTTGGTTACATAAATATCGAACGATTTCGTTTTCTTGGTCGATAATTGATAATGCTCAAAAAACGATTTCGGAAAAACCTGTCCAGCAGCAAGGAGGCCATGCAACAACAAGAATAAAAATATGTAGCCCGCTTTCTTCATCAGCTTTTCTACCGGTTTATGTTTTTAAGGTTGGTGCTCCGATCAACGCACCTGATACAGAGCTAACCCAACCTAAATTTCAATTTTTAACTTACTTGCTAATTTCTATGATATCGTACTGGTTAAATTGGTCGTACGATGAGGTAATTACCTCTTCTCCTTTTTGCAGGCCTTCCAACACCTCATAATACAAGTAGTTTTTACGGCCAATTTTTACGTTTCTTTTGGTGGCCTTGCCATTGTTCACTACAAATACCCAACTGCCACCGGTGCTTTGGAAAAACTGTCCCTGCGATAGCAAAAGCGATTTGCTGTTGTCAGACAAGGTAAGCTTCACCTGCATAGACAAACCCCTTCTCAGCTCGTCGGGCGATTTGCCTTCAAATGCCAATTCTACCTGGAACTGACTGGCAGTAACCTCTGGAATTACCTTTTTAACCGTCAGCTTATAGGTTTTTCCGTTAAACTCGCATTGCGCGGTTTGTCCTTCCTTCACACGGTTGATGTAATATTCATCAACGCCGGCCTGCAGTTTGTAGCCTTGCAATACATCGATTTTTCCAATCATTTCGTTCGCACCATACGATTTACCGATAACCGGGTCGTACGATGATAGTTTACCCGAAACCGGCGCTTTGATGGTCATGTTTTCGATGTTTTTGCGGATCATCTCCAAACTCTCGTTCATTTGGGCCATCGACTGGTCAATTTGCGCCAATTGCATCTTACGGCTTTGGTTTTCCTGCAAAATAGCTTGTTTTACAATTTTGCGTTTGCCTTGGTAGTATTCGTAATCTTGGCTCGATTTATTGAATTCTTGCAACGTAATTACTTTTTTCGCAAACAAGGAACTGTCTAGCTTATATTGCCTGGTTGCTGTTCTCAGGTTGTTTTCTACATCGAGCAGGTCTTGGTTCAGCACCCTTTGGTTCTGTTCCAAATCCAACCTCGATTTACGCAACTGATTGATTTGCTCGGTGGCCGCGGTTTGGCTCGAAGTATAGCCCAGCATAGCATTGGCATTGGCTATGCGCAGCAAAGGTGTTCCTTTAACCACCGATGCCCCATTCTCGGTAAAAATTTCGGCAACGGTACCGCCTTCAGAAGAACTTACGATTACCGAAGTTAACGGCACTACGCTGGCATTAAGCAATACCACGTCCTCAAAATCGCCATACTGAACCTTGCTGATGGTTACCTTATCGGGATCGGCCTTGTAAACCTTATTGAGCGACAAGCTATAGCCATAAGCCACCAGGCCTACAAAAATGATCGTACCAGCTATGATTAAAATCGTCTTTTTATTAAATCTCTTTTTCTTTATTACTTTGTCCATTTGGAATATCGTGTTAATGCTCGGTTAGTTGCCAAGTTTGTGCCAAGCGAAAAATAATTTTTAATCATCTCATTTACAGCTATTTATTTTTTATTCTTCAAAAAACATGTTCGATAACGGACAGTAGCTGTACACCATCGAACAGTTTCGGTTATTTTTGCTTCATCCTACCGCTATTACTTACGGAATGTTAAGGTCAAGCCTTATAAAATATAGTTTATGACAGATGCAAATATTCTGATTATCGACGACGACGACGATATCTTACTGAGCGCCAAGCTGTTTTTGAAACAGCATTTTAATCAAGTGATGACTTGCAAATCGCCAAGGGAAATCAATGTGCTGCTGAGCAAAAACGAAGTAGATATTATTCTGCTCGACATGAACTACCAAAAAGGCGCGAGCGACGGCAGAGAGGGCCTCTACTGGTTGGAACACATCCTTTCTATTGACAAAGACTATGTGGTGATTTTGATGACCGCCTTTGGCAACGTAGAGCTGGCGGTACAGGCCATTAAAAAGGGGGCTACCGACTTTATCCTGAAACCTTGGGAAAACGAGAAGCTTTTTGCAACGCTTTCGGCGGCCTCACGATTAGGGCAATCGAACAAAAAAGTAAAGAAGCTCGAAAAAATCCATACTTCTCTGCAAAGCGACATGGCGCGCAAGTTCGAGCACATTATAGGCAACAACGAAAATGTACAGCAACTGCAAAAAACCCTCACCAAAGTAGCGCCCACCGATGCCAATGTGCTTATTTTAGGAGAGAATGGCACCGGAAAACAGGTATTTGCCTACGAATTGCATAAAAATTCGCTCAGGTGGAAACAACTTTTTATGCACGTAGATTTAGGCTCGTTGAACGAAAACCTGTTCGAAAGCGAATTGTTCGGCTACGCCAAAGGCGCTTTTACCGATGCCAAGGAGGATAAACCTGGTCGTTTTGAAATGGCCGATGGCGGCACCATTTTCCTGGATGAGATAGGCAATCTTTCCCTGCCCCTACAGGCCAAGCTGCTCAGCGTACTGCAAAACCGTACCGTAATCAGGCTGGGCGAAAGCAAGGAACGGAAAATTGATGTGCGTTTGATCAGCGCTACCAATATGCCTCTTGACGAAATGGTGCACAAAGGTACTTTTAGACAAGATTTGCTGTTCCGCATCAATACCGTTGAGCTTTTGTTGCCTCCATTGCGCCAGCGTGGAAACGATATTGTGCTATTGGCCCAGCATTTTTTGCAAGTATTTAGTGGCAAATACCACAAAGCCTTAAAAAGCCTAACTCCGAAGGCAGCAGACACCTTGCTCAATTACAGCTGGCCAGGCAATGTACGCGAACTGCAACATGTAATGGAACGAGCCGTTATTATGGCTGACGGATTTGAAATTAGTGAGCACGACCTGCAGCTTTCGCCACAAAAATTTGGCAACCAACCTGTATTGCAAAACGATATGGCCTTAGACGAAATGGAAAAAATGATGGTCAACAAAGCCATCGAAAAACACAAAGGCAATATTTCGAGGGCAGCCGCAGAATTGGGCCTTACCCGCGCTGCCTTATACCGAAGAATTGAAAAATTTGGCCTGTAGAAACATGAAAGACCAACGCTTAAAACTAAGCTATGGTCTATGGTCCATGAACTATAGACCATTAACAATAAACCAAACGCAATACCCAATAACATGTTCTACCAAAGATTTACCTTTCGTTTAGTTAGCAGACTGGTGCTCATCAATGTATTGGCCCTACTCTTGGTATATCTGGTACGCAATACACAGTTATGGTTTACCATTACGGGCATCAGCCTGGTTTTGCTAGGCAGCATCGTTTCGCTTTATTTTTACATCAACCAAATCAGGGAAGATATCCAGCGCTTTATCCTGGCGGTAAAAACAAGAGACCATACGCTTAATTTCAGAAACAAGGTTACCAAAGGCAGTTTTCCTGAACTGTACGAATCGTTCAACGATATCATTCAGATCCATAAAGATATCCAGCTGGAACAGGATGCCATCTTCCAGCTCATCAAAACCATTTTAGAGCAGGTGCCGGTTGGAGTAATTGTGGTGAAGAAAGAAAAAAACGCTTACGACAAATCGGAAATTTCGTTTTTCAATCTGGCGGCCAGCAACCTGCTTAACGTGCCGGCCTACAGTTATTGGCACCGTTTTCAGGAACATCTGCCCATTTTTGCCCACGAAATCGATAAAATCAGTACGGGTGGCAAACGCTTTCTCGAACTCAAGATACAAGATAAATTCATCCAGCTTTCCATTGAGGTGATCCCGCTCAACCTGTATGGCGCCGACCACATCATCATTTCTTTCCAAAACATCAAAGACGAGATCGAGCAAAAGGAAACCGAAGCCTGGAACCGTTTAATTGGTGTAATTTCGCACGAAATCCTAAATTCGATTACGCCAATCAGTTCTTTATCGGATACCGTAAACCAAATGATCAGCAACAAGACCAGTTTAGATACCGAAGACCTGGAGGACCTTAAGCCGGCACTGCAAACCATTAAAAGGCGTTCGGAAGGTTTATTGGACTTCGTAAAAGACTACAGGCTCATTGCCGAACTCCCTACGCCTAATGCCGAGCTCCATAGCATAGGCGAAATTTTGCAACATGTTAAGGTATTGATGCAGCCGATGGTAAGCGCCAAGCACATCAAGCTCCAGGTGTTGCAAACGGCTTCCAAAATCTCTATCCAGGTAGATTTCAAATTGATCGAGCAAGCACTCATCAACCTCATTACCAACAGTATGTACGCCTTAGAAAACACCGAAAAACCTGTCATTGAGGTTACTTACCGATTGGCCCACAACAAGGTTTATATTGAGGTAACCGATAATGGCAAAGGAATTGAACCTGATAGCATCGACAAGATTTTTGTGCCTTTTTACACGACGCGGAAAAATGGCTCGGGTATTGGCCTCACCATTACGCGCAACATCATGAAAATGCACCGAGGCGGCTTAGAAGCAGATTCGATACCGAACGAAAAAACAACCTTTTCGCTCGTTTTTAATTATTCGTAGCTGGTTTCCTGTTGCCTGCATCAACTGTTCAAGTATTTGCTCTTTTTAAACGGAATGCCTTTGCGCATTAAAATTGCATGGTAAAAGCTCGGAACATCGTGGGCCCAATTGCGCAGAATCAAATTAATCAAGATCACATCTAGTTGCGAAACCAGTCCCAAAACAACACAGGTCTTAAATATCCAGCCATTGTGGGCAAAGCCCAAAAGTGCAGTAAACATAGCTAACAGGGTCAATCCCCACATTTTAGAGAGAAATGCGTGCGTACAGGTTTCCTTCCCAAATTTTAGAAAGCTAACCAAATAGCAAAGCCCTTCCATGGCCAGAACCAAGATAACCCCAATCTTGTTTTCTTCAATCAAATCGGGATAAATCAGGTAGCAGCTCCAGGCAATGCCCAACCAAAACACCAAATCTACCTGACTGTCTATCCTGCGCATCTTTGCGGTAGAAAGCTGCTGCTTTCGGGCAATTATCCCGTCAAAAATATCAGAAAAAAGCCCCACATACATCAGCCCTAGAATTACCAAAGCGCTTTGCGCGCCGAAAAAATAAGCCAAAATTACCACTGTGGGCGCCAAAAGCAGCCTAAGCAAAATCAGCATGTAAGGAATACTCATCAATACAAGTTTAGTTTTCAGGCTTTAAGCTACAAAAAAGCCTCCTTAAATTAAGGAGGCTTTGTCAATTATCAACAAAATAGGTTAAATTACAGTTCCGTTGGCAATGGTCGAGCCTTTTTTAATCACTACAATCCCATCTTTCACCACATACAGGCCATAATCTCCCTCAGCAAGATGGCTGCCGCCGTTGATACGTACATCGTTGCCGATCCGGCAGTTTTTATCCACAATGGCATTATTGATATAGCAACGGTCGCCAATGCCAAGCAGCGGCTTTCCTATAGCCGTAGCTTCCTGTATTTCTTCGAGGGTTTGGTAATGGTCGCTGCCCATGATGTAAGAATTGGCAATGGTAGTGCCTTTTCCAATCCTCGACCTGATGCCCAAAACCGCCCGTTCTACCCTACTGGCTTGGATGATACAGCCCTCGGCCACAATGGTTTTTTCTAGCGTCGTACCCGATACCTTTGAAGGCGGCAACATCCTTGCCCTCGTAAAAATAGTGTGGGCACTATCGAACATGTTAAACTGTGGCAATTCGTCGGTAAGGCCCAAATTGGCTTCAAAAAAAGAAGAAATATTACCAATATCGGTCCAATAGCCTTCATACTGGTAGCTTAACACGTGGTTGCTAACCAAAGAACGCGGGATAATCTCCTTGCCAAAATCCTTTTCTTCCGGATTTTCATTAAGCATCTTGATCAGCAAATCGCGGTTGAAGATGTAAATACCCATCGAAGCCAGGTAGTTCCTGCCCGCACTTTTCATTTCGTCGCTGGTTTCCGAAGTCCAATCGGGCAACAAATCTGCCTTTGGCTTTTCGATAAACGAAGTGATAAAGCTGTCCTCATCGGTTTTCAAAATCCCAAATTCGGTTGCTTCTTTAGCATGTACCGGAATGGTAGCGATGGTGATTTCGGCGCCTTTATCGATATGCGCCTTTAGCATTTCCCTAAAATCCATTTGATACAGCTGATCGCCCGAAAGGATCAGGATATAATCGAATTCGTGGTTGACGATGTGGTGCATGCACTGCCTCACCGCATCGGCGGTTCCCTGAAACCAAGTAGGGTTATCGGGCGTTTGCTCGGCGGCCAAAATATCGACAAAAGCCTTCGAAAAATGGCTAAAGTGATAAGTATTCTTGATGTGCTTGTTTAATGATGCAGAGTTAAACTGGGTCAGTACGAACATGCGGTGGATGCCGGAATTCATACAGTTGGAAATTGGAATATCGACAAGGCGGTATTTACCACCTATCGGCACTGCCGGTTTGGAGCGGGTTTGCGTTAACGGAGATAATCGCGATCCTTGGCCCCCGCCAAGAATAACACCCAATACTTTGTCGGTCATAGCTGTTGATGTTTACATTTGGTACAAGTCTATATATTGTTGTGCCGCCCGGTCCCATGAGTGGTCTAGCGACATGATATATTTGCGGATATCCTTTACTTTCTTTTGGTCTAAAAACAATTCGTAGGCCCTTCCAATGGCATGTCCAACATCCCAAACGCTGGTTTGGTCGTGGCAAATACCGAAACCCCCATCACCAATGTCGGTAACCGTATCCTTTAGGCCGCCAATGCGCCTTACAATGGGAATGGTACCATAACGCAAGGCATACATCTGGTTCAGTCCGCAAGGCTCCACCCGCGAAGGCATCAATAGAAAATCAGCTCCTGCATAAATCTGGTGAGACAATACTTCGTTATAGCCAATATAGGCATTATAACTGCCTTTGAAATGATGTTTCAGCTCATTTAAGCGATCTTCTACATGAGAATCGCCAGAACCGAGCACCAAAATATTGATTTCGCGATTGCTCTGCTGCAATGCATTGTAAAAAATATCAGGCAACAGATCGGCTCCCTTTTCGCCTACTAAACGTCCGATAAAAGTATACAGCGGTTTTTCTTTATCCAAGTTAAAAACAGTACATAGGGCTTCTTTGTTTGCTTTTTTGCCATTATCTACCGTACGTACCGAAAATGTTTTGCTCAGCATCGGATCTTTGGCCGGATCCCATACCTCATTGTCTATTCCGTTTAAGATGCCTGCCGATTTGCCCCGCTCTTGGGCCAAAAGATTTTCCAAGCCATTGGCTTGGTAGCTGATTTCCTCCAAATAGCTCGGCGATACGGTAGTTACCCGCCAGGCACATTTAATGGCCGAAGCCAAAGGATTGATGCAGTTGCCCCAATCCAGCTTGCTCGAATTGCGCAACTCGTAAGCCGGCAGGTAATAAAGTTTTTCCCAGCCAAACTGGCCCTGGTATTGGGCATTGTGGATGGTGAGTACCGTAGGGATGTAGCTCAAATGGCGATACTGGTAGCAATTGCCAACCATAAACGGAATTAAGCCGGTGTGGTGGTCGTGGCAATGGATGATATCAGGACGATGTTCCCATTGTGCAATCCAGTCCAATGCTGCAATTTGAAAAGCCAAAAAGCGTTCGGTGTCATCCTCATAGCCATATACTTTTTCGCGGTCCAGTAACCCGCTGATATGCACCAAAAACAGGTCGAAACCCAGTTTATTGGTCTTTTCCCTAAAAATGCGGGCTTGGTAGTTATTCGACCCTAGGCGCACCCAGCCGTCGTAAACTACCTCAAATTCGTTCTGCTGCAAAAACTTATTGTGATAAGCTGGCATTACCACTTTTGCCACATGACCAAGTTTATTCTGATACTTGGGCAAAGCGCCTACCACATCGCCCAATCCGCCAACTTTTGCAACTGGATAACATTCGGCACTGAAGTGTATAATTTCCATAAACGTAGCATTGAAAAATCTTAGTCAAAATAGGCAATAGATTGAGTATTGCAAACATTTAGGAAAAATAATTTTTGCCGGTTGCCGATATGTTATTTCTAAGGAAAATTTATTTCAGAAAAAGAAAAGGCTGAGTTTTACCTCAGCCCTAACAACCAAACAAAAAATAAATATGAATTTACCTAAGCTCTTAATAGCCTTCTTCTACAAGCGTGGCATAAAAATCTTTAATGGCATTGAATTGCGGATGTAAGGAAACCACCTGACCGAAAATGAGGAGTGCCGGCGAACTGATTTGCTTTTCTTCGATCAGCTCTTCAATGGTATCAACAATGCCCACAACTACGTTTTCTTGGGTCGATGATCCATTTTCGATTACCGCTACAGGCAATTGTGTTTTACCTTCGGCTTTAAAGATACCTGCAATTTCCCTGATTTTTTCTATGCCCATCAGCACTACAATGGTGGCATTCGATTTGGCAGCCACATACAAATCTGGAGAAATATCTCCTTTGGCGTTGGTACCGGTCACCACCCAAAAGCTTTCGCTCAGCTTGCTGTATACCATTGGTATTTTTTGCAAGCCGGGTACACCCAAAGCGCTCGAAACGCCCGGAACGATCTCTGTAGGAATACTATACGATTCGGCTACATCGATTTCTTCATAACCACGGGCAAACACAAAAGGATCGCCACTTTTTAACCGCACTACATGCCCGTAGTTTAAGGCATAATCGATCATCAGCTTGTTAACCAAATCCTGAGAAAATGATTCATCGTCAGAACGTTTGCCTACATATACTTTGATGGCATTTGCAGGTGCATAGTTTAGCAAGGCTTCGTTTACCAAGGCATCGTACAAAACCACATCAGCGGTTTTTAACGCTTTCACTCCTTTTAAGGTCAACAAATCAGGGTCGCCCGGACCTGCACCTACTAAGGTGATTTTAGGCTCGATTGTGGTTCTTTCTGTCTGACTAAGTATCATTACGCTTTTGGTTTGGTTAATCAACACCACAAATATATATAATATCTATAGAATTAGTAGTATTTATTTTGAAAAATATGTAATTAATTGATTTACAATAAAATAAACTGAAATCATGAATAAAAAAGTCACACAATCCTGTGGGCATCTTTCCAACTGAGGGAATTATTAAGCCAGCATACACCTTCGAAGTCTTAAAAACTTCGCAAGTGTATGCAAAAGCTGTACGCCTATTTGCAATCTTTCGGTTCGAAGATAAACTTGCCGGCTTCGAAATTAATCGGTTTACCTTTTACAAAATACGAACGGCCCAAGGTAGTTTCGATTTGGCCAACGCCCATAATCAGCTTGCCATCTTTTTTAAGGAAGGCCAGCGGGTTGGTATAGGTGCCTATACTGTCTGTCCCTACCTTGAAACTGTAATCAACAAACAAGGTATCGCCTTTGAGTTCTCCGGTAAAAAAGCCATCGTTCTTGGGTTTATCAGCATAATTGATCAATAATGTTCCTGTCTCTTATACACATCTAAAAGGGGGGGGGGGGGGGGGGGGGGGGGGGGGGGGGGGGGGGGGGGGGGGGGGGGG